>NZ_CP130610.1:2428926-2732542 GCF_030544485.1 Halomonas sp. HAL1 | reverse complement strand
CGCTCGGCGCTATTGTGGATGGTTGTCCGCCTGGGCTGCCGTTAAGCGAAGCCGATTTACAGCTCGACCTGGATCGCCGCAGGCCGGGCAGTTCGCGGCATACCACTCAGCGCAAAGAACCCGATCAGGTGCGCATCCTTTCCGGGGTGTTTGAAGGCAAAACCACCGGTACCTCGATCGGCCTGCTGATTGAGAACACCGATCAGCGCTCTAACGACTACTCGAAAATCAAAGAGCAGTTTCGGCCAGCCCACGCGGATTACACCTACCACCATAAATATGGCCACCGGGACTATCGTGGGGGCGGGCGCTCCAGTGCCCGTGAAACTGCTATGCGCGTGGCAGCGGGGGCGATTGCCAAGAAGTATCTAGCCGCCCAGGGCGTCCAGATTCGTGGCTATATGAGCCAGTTAGGCCCTATCAAGATTGAGTTCAAACAGTGGGAATCGGTGGGTCAAAATGCGTTTTTCTGCCCCGACCCGGAGCGCGTCGCTGAACTGGAAGCCTATATGGACCAATTACGACGCGACCAGGATTCGGTCGGTGCCGAAATTACCGTGATTGCCGAAGGCGTACCGGTAGGGCTGGGCGAACCGGTGTTTGACCGCCTGGATGCTGATCTGGCGCATGCTTTGATGAGTATCAATGCGGTAAAAGGGATTGAGATCGGCGCAGGGTTTGGCTGTATCGCCCAGCGCGGCAGCGAGCATCGTGATGAGATGACGCCAGAGGGTTTTCTTTCCAACCATGCAGGCGGCGTGCTTGGTGGCATCTCTAGCGGGCAGCCGATTGTAGCGCGCTTAGCGCTGAAGCCCACTTCCAGTATCACTACGCCGGGCCGCTCTATCGATATTCATGGTCAGGCAGTTGAGGTGGTGACTAAAGGGCGCCACGACCCTTGCGTAGGGATCCGCGCAACGCCTATCGCTGAGGCGATGATGGCGATTACGCTGTTGGATCACTGGCTGCGTCAGCGTGGTCAGAATGGCGATGTCAGCGTTGATACACCGCGTTTAACTCAGCGTTAACGCATAACGGTGAGGTTTGCAGTTCGCTGCTACACTCAAACAAAACAAATGCATGAGCAGTCGTCATGAAAAACAGTGCAGGAGCCGCCTATGAAGATTAACGTTGAGTTTGATCTTACCCCCGATGAGTTTCGCCAATCACTGGGACTGCCTGATGTCGAAGCTTTCCAGAAAAATCTGCTAGAGAATATTCAACGGCAGATGGAGTCTGGGGTGGAAGGTTACGATCCTATGAGCCTAATGCGGCCTTTCCTGCAGCAACCGATGATGCAGCAGGGGCTTTCTCAAGGGCTAGCTAATTTCGGAACCTACCAGCAAATGATGCTCGATATGTTGCGGCAAGCGGGCAGCGCCAGCGCTTCTTCGGCCCACAGCAATGAGGATGAGAAGTCGGGGGGGACTAGCTCTAAAAGCAATTCAGAAAGCGCTACTTCCAGCAAAGCAAAGTCAACGGCATCGTCACGTTCCCGTTCCCGTTCTGAATCCAAACGTAGCGGCACATAGATTGAAGCAAGCAGTTAACGCGCATTAACTTAACAGGTGGTTCTCCACCTGTTGAGGTAGGGCAGGGTAATATGGCAAAGCGGTTCAGGCTTGCACGGTGATACTGAAATGACACCACTGTTGCAATGCAGCATGCCAAAGATTACTCTTTTTGCAGTGCAGCAAAGCTACATCACGGTGAGTCACTCCAAGGCTCATGCCAAGGAACGATACAGGAGCAGACACTATGCAAGACAATATGATGGACGCCTTTAACGCCCAAACTAAGCAGATGTTTGAGCCCATGCGAAAAATTAATTCGCTGATGCTCAACAATATGGAAAAAATGACCCAGTATCAGCTGGAAGCCATGAAGCGCTACAGCCAGATGGGTACCGAGCGCATTCGTAGCGCCACTGAAATTCAAGACGCAGAAAGCCTGCGTGATTTCGGCACCAAGCAAGCCGAGATGATGAACGAACTTTCCCAGCAGATGCAGGAAGACGCGCGGGTGATGAGCGAAATGAGCCTGCAGTTTAAATCTGAAATGGAAAAGATGTTCAGTGAAGCCGGGCAGCAAATGTCCGACCAAGCCAAGACTACTGCGAAAGGTGACCAGCCTGCGAAAGCCTCCAGTCAGTCAACGCGCAAAAGCTGATTGACGACATCATCGCGGCGCCTTAGGGCGCCGCGATGCATTTAAAACGCTGCAACTATAAATAAAACATTGCAACGATAAAACCTTGTCATATAGAAGCCTTATCGTATAAAAACTTTATCGTATTAAAAACTTAGCTATATAACAGCTTGGTCTTGGTCAAAGTGGTCGGTGCGCCTGGAGAGGGCGTAGGGAGAGTTAGTATGCAGTCAGCGTGGCACAATCCGTTCCAGGCATTATCATCAGGGCTTTCTCAAGGGCTAGCCGATGAAATAGCCAAGGGCTTACCTGAAGGGTTATCTCAGGCAGAGCTTGAAGAGTGGAATAATCAGCTCAAAGAGATCGGTGAGCAGTACCAAGGATTGATGCAGGATCTGCTTTCCCGTATCGCACCAAGTGAAGCCGCCGACTCCATTTATAGCGATATGCGCGAAAGCTTTGAAGCGGGTGCGCAGTCGCTGATGCAGAATCCTACCCTGCTGTGGGAAACCCAGGCGCGGTTGGTGCAGGATCAATGGTTGTTGTGGCAGCAAGCCATGCGCGGGATGGCTGGCGAGCAGGTCACTCCGTTGATCACGCCAGCCAAAAATGACCGCCGTTTTAAAGACGAGGCGTGGACACAAGACCCGCACTATATGGCTATCATGCAGCAGTACCTACTGTTTTCGCAGATGGTGGAAGAGCTGGTTGAAAGCCTAAGCGGTTTAGACGAAACCAAAAAGCGTAATCTGATGTTTTACGCGCGCCAGTTGGTCAACGCGATGGCGCCGACAAATTTTATGAGCACCAACCCTGAAGTCATGCGCCGCACGCTTGAAACCCGTGGCCAGAACTTGGTGGACGGGTTAGCCCGCCTACGCGAAGACTTGGGGAATTCTGCCGAGGGTATCAATGTCCGCATGACGGATCGTGGCGCTTTTGGCGTGGGTGAAAATATCGCCGTAACGCCCGGGGCAGTGGTCTACGAAAACGAATTGATCCAGTTGATCCAGTACACCCCCACCACTGAAAAAACCTTTAAAACACCGTTGCTAATGGTGCCGCCGTGGATCAATAAGTACTACATTCTTGACCTACGTGAAGACAACTCAATGGTTAAGTGGCTGGTGGATCAAGGCCATACAGTCTTTCTGATCTCCTGGCGTAACCCTGGCCCTGAACAGCGCGATATCACCTGGGCCGACTATATGCAGATGGGACCCATCAGCGCGATGGAAGCCATCGAACAGGCCTGTGGTGAGAAGTCGGTCAATCTACTCAGCTATTGCGTGGGGGGCACACTAGCCGCCTCTACTGTGGCCTACCTCACCAGCACGCGGCGTGGGCGCAAAGTAAAGTCGGTTACTTATATGGCGACGCTGCAGGATTTTCGTGACCCTGGCGATATCGGCGTATTTCTTAATGAGCGAGTGGTAGAAGGCATTGAGCAGACGCTGCAGTTGAAAGGCTATCTTGATGGTCGTTCAATGGCTTATACCTTCAACTTGCTGCGTGAAAATGATCTGTTTTGGTCGTTTTACATCAATAATTATTTAAAGGGCGAAACGCCCGCCGCCTTTGACCTGCTTTACTGGAACACCGATGGCACCAACCTTCCTGCCGGGACGCACGCTTGGTACTTGCGCTATATGTACCTGGAAAACCGCCTCGTTGAGCCTGGCGGCATTGAATTGGATAATGTGAAAATAGACCTGCGTAAAGTCTCCACGCCCAGCTATTTCGTGTCCACCAAAGAGGATCACATCGCCAAATGGAACAGTACCTATTATGGGGCGTTGTTACCTAAAGGGCCGGTCACCTTCATATTGGGCGGATCAGGCCATATTGCGGGTATTGTTAATCCACCCCATAAAAACAAGTACGGCTACTGGACGAACGATGCGCTGCCGGAAACGCATGAAGAGTGGCTAGCAAACGCAGCGCCTCATGAAGGCTCCTGGTGGCCCCATTGGCAGTCTTGGATGACGGAAAATGGCTATGCCGATAGCGAAAAGATGGTGCCTGTGCGCCAACCTGGCGAGGGTGAGCTCAAAGTGATTGAGCCTGCGCCAGGGCGCTATGTGAAAATGACGATTCCAGAGGTACTAGGGGAAATTCCAGCTAAAACTTAATGGATACCTAAAAGGTTGTACGTGGGTACCCTAACGGGTCGCGAGTTAAAGGTACTTCCCAACAGAAAAGCCCGCTGATATATGTCAGCGGGCTTTTTTTCGTCAAGATCAGTTACGAATCAAGTAGTCGAAAGCGCCGAGCGATGCTTTAGCTCCTTCGCCCATGGCGATAATGATCTGCTTGTAGGGCACGGTGGTCACATCACCTGCGGCAAACACGCCGGGTACAGATGTCATGCCATGGGCATCAACAATGATTTCACCACGTGGCGTCATTTCGATCGGTGAGCCTTTCAACCACTCGGTGTTCGGTACCAGACCAATCTGAACAAAAATACCTTCTAACGCGATGGATTTACTCTCATCAGTCGTACGGTCTTTATAGTTCAAGCCATTGACACGGCTTCCGTCACCGGTGACTTCGGTCGATTGTGCGTTGAGAATGATCTCAACGTTAGACAGGCTCTTGAGCTTCTTCTGCAGCACCGCATCAGCGCGCATCTCGCCCATAAACTCAACCAGCGTGACGTGGCCGACAATGCCCGCTAAGTCAATCGCCGCTTCAACACCCGAGTTACCACCCCCAATAACCGCTACCCGCTTGCCTTTGAACAGCGGACCGTCACAGTGAGGGCAGTAGGCAACACCTTTGTTGCGATACTGCTGCTCGCCGGGCACGTTCATCTCACGCCAGCGGGCGCCTGTCGCCAGTACTAGCGTCTTGCTCTTCAGCTTAGCGCCGGACTCAAACGATACTTCGTGAAGGCCGCCTTCTGTCTCGGCAGCTTTAAAGGAAGTAGCAAGCTGCAGGTTCATGACGTCAACTTCGTAATCTTTGACATGTTCTTCAAGCGCGCTGACCATTTTCGGGCCTTCGGTGTGTGACACCGAAATGAAGTTTTCAATGCCCATGGTGTCCGCCACCTGACCACCGAAGCGCTCAGCGGCAACACCGGTATTGATGCCTTTGCGCGCCGAGTAGATAGCCGCCGCAGCGCCTGCTGGGCCACCACCAATCACCAGCGTATCGAAAGCGGCTTTTTCGCTCAGCTTTTTGGCATCGCGTTCGGCGGCACCGGTGTCAACCTTGGCCAGAATCTGTTCAAGCGTCATGCGGCCCTGGTCGAACGGTTTACTGTTCAAATAGACGCTCGGTACCGACATGATTTCGCGAGACTCGACTTCATCCTGAAACAGCGCGCCGTCAATAGCGACGTGGCGAACGTTCGGGTTGAAGGTGGCCATTAAATTCAGTGCCTGAACCACGTCCGGACAGTTCTGGCACGACAGCGAGTAATAGGTCTCGAAAAGCATCTCGCCATCTAATGCTCGAACCTGATCGAGCAATTCGTCAGACGTCTTAGGCGGATGACCGCCAACGTGCAGCAGGGCAAGCACTAACGAGGTGAACTCGTGGCCCATAGGAATACCGGCAAATACCACGCCAGTCTCTTCACCGGGGCGGTTGATCGCAAACGATGGCGTACGTGCATCCTGACCGTCGCTGTGCAGGGTAATCTTGTCGCTCAGGCTGCTGATATCTTCCAACAGACCAAGCAGTTCTTGTGACTTGGCACCGTCATCGAGGGACGCAACGATCTCGAACGGCTGAGTCACTTTTTCCAGATACGCTTTTAACTGGGATTTTAAATTGGCGTCCAGCATGACAGTAGCTTCCTCGCAGGTAACAGACGTATTGAACACACGTGTGTGACGGTGCTAACAATTAATACTTTAAAAAACTGTTTTAACAACAGGTTTAATAACAGTTTTAAAACAGAACGCCCGGGCGAACCCGGGCGTTGAACATGCACGCACTTGCGCAGCAAAAAAGAGCAAGGGCGCGAAAACCGCGAGCGGTTTAGATTTTGCCTACCAAGTCCAGAGAAGGAGCGAGAGTCTCTTCGCCTTCTTTCCACTTGGCTGGGCACACTTCGTTCGGGTTGGCACGAACGTATTGAGCGGCTTTCACTTTGCGCAGCAGTTCTTCGGCATTGCGACCGATGTTGCCGGCGTTAATTTCGACGATCTGGATTTTGCCGTCGGGGTCGACAACAAAGGTGCCGCGCTCGGCAAGACCGGCTTCTTCGATCAAGACTTCGAAGTTACGTGAAATGCGCAGCGTCGGATCCGCAATCATCGGGTACTGAAGTTTGCCGATGGTGTCAGAGCTGTCGTGCCATGCCTTGTGAGTAAAGTGGGTATCGGTTGAAACGCTGTAGATTTCAACGCCCAATTTCTTGAATTCAGCATAGTTGTCGGCTAAGTCACCAAGCTCAGTCGGGCAAACAAAGGTGAAGTCAGCGGGATAGAAGAAAAAGATGGACCACTGACCCTGCATGTCGGCTTCAGTAACATCAACAAATTCGCCATTCAAATAGGCAGTTGCTTTAAACGGCTTAACTTCAGTGTTGATCAATGACATTCAGATAATCTCCAGGATTGGTGAATGAATAATGTGAAATTGTTGATAATACTAATGGCTAACGACTAATGGCTAAAATTAAGAATAGCCATGCCATCAATAGCATTTCTCTATTGGTCAGGCCGTTGTCGTTGCACTAGCTGGTTAATGGGGTCGATGAAGTAAAATACAAGAATTTTTCACATTGGCTTGCGGTAGGCGTCACTGCACCGCAAAATTCGCACGGTCAGCGTTATGACCTACGCTATTGTTAGCCGTGGGCCTGCTGGCACAAACAGTCGTAGCCAAGCGTTGTTAACAGCGAGAGCTAAAAACGAGTGGTTCAAAACGTCGCTAATAGAGCTTAGACAAATAGAGCTTAGATATCAGGAGCAGTGATAATGGGGAACATCCACAAACTTTCCGCGGCCGTTGCGGCCATTTCGTTTGCCGCAGCGGCTAGCGCTGCCCACGCCGACGAGGTGCGGGTGTTTAACTGGTCAGATTACATTGCCCCGGAAACGCTGGAAAAATTCACCGAGCGTACCGGCATTGAAGTGACCTACGACGTTTACGACAGTAATGAAATCCTTGATGCCGCCTTGCTCGCCGGGCGTTCCGGTTACGATGTGGTCGTGCCATCCACTTACTATTTTACCCGCCAAGTGAAAGCTGGCGTGTTCCAGCCACTGAACCACGAGTTACTGCCCAATTTAGATAACCTCAACCCAGAGCTGATGGCTAACCTGGAAACCATCGACGCCGGTAGCGAATACTCGGTCCCTTATATGTGGGGCACCAATGGGATCGGCTATAACGTTGAGCGGGTAAAAGAAATCCTCGGTGACGACGCCCCCTTGGACAGTTGGGCACTGTTGTTTGATCCTGAAATAACCGGCGCACTGAGCGAGGCGGGCTGTGGCTTGTCAATGCTGGATTCCGCTGATGAGATGTTGTCACCCGCCATGGCGTATCTAGGCTTAGACCCGCTCAGCGAAAATATTGACGATATCGAAGCGGCGGGTGAGCTGATTGCCAGTGTTCGCGACGATATGACCTATTTCCACTCGTCACGCTATGTGTCTGACCTGGCGAATGGCGATATTTGCGTCGCCGCAGGCTACTCCGGTGATGTTTTCCAGGCCGCTGCTCGTGCTGAAGAAGCAGGACGCGACTTCTCTATTGGCTATAGCATTCCCAAAGAAGGCGCTGCCCTTTGGTTCGACATGATGGCGGTGCCCGCTGACGCGCCGAATACTGAAAACGCCCATGCATTTATCAACTTCATTCTTGACCCGGAAATTGCTGCCGAGATCACCGAGTATGTACGTTATGCCAACCCTAACTCGGCGGCTAATGAATATCTCTCTGATGAAATCCTGAATGATCCGGCGATTTACCCGACCACCGATGTCATGCAAAACCTGTACGTACAGGCTGAAAAGCCTCAAGATGTGCTTCGCGCACGTACACGGATCTGGAATCGTGTAAAGTCCGGTCGTTAAACCGACATTTATCCGACGGCGAGCCAGAGGCATTCACTCACCGGCTCGCTGTTCGTCTTTATTAATGCCCGGGTTGCCGGGCCTTTTGATGGGAGTGGCGAATGGTCACTACGCCCCTGTCGAACGAGCCTTCATCTGCTGCGCCAAGCACTCCTTCCGCATTACGTCCTCAGGGTAAAACCCCACGGTTTGCCGAGGACGTCGTGCTGGAAGTCAAGCGCTTAAGCAAACGATTTGATGATGCGCTGGCGGTGGATGATGTCAATTTGCAGGTTAAGCGCGGCGAAATTTTCGCGTTATTAGGGGGATCCGGGTCGGGGAAATCAACCTTGCTGCGGATGCTGGCGGGGTTTGAGACGCCAACAGAAGGGCGCATTTTGTTAGACGGTGTCAATATCACCGCAATGCCGCCTCACAAGCGGCCCATCAATATGATGTTCCAGTCTTATGCCTTATTTCCGCATATGACGGTTGCCCAGAATATTGCCTTTGGTTTAAAGCAGGACAAACTGCCCAAAGCAGATATCGACGCCCGTGTTGCGCAAATGCTCAAGCTGGTGCACATGGAGCGCTTTGCCAAGCGCAAGCCGCATCAACTTTCCGGCGGGCAACGTCAGCGGGTGGCACTGGCGCGCTCGTTGGCCAAGCGGCCCAAACTGTTGCTGCTGGACGAGCCTATGGGAGCGCTGGACAAAAAACTACGCACTGAAATGCAGCTGGAAGTGGTCGAGATCATTGAACAGGTAGGCGTTACCTGCATCATGGTGACGCACGACCAGGAAGAAGCCATGACCATGGCTGACCGTGTGGCGATCATGGCCGATGGCTGGATCGAGCAGGTAGGTTCGCCGGTGGATATTTATGAAAGCCCGGTAAGCCGCATGGTGGCAGAGTTCGTCGGTACGGTGAATCTGTTTGAAGGGGAAATTATCGAGGATGCTGCCGACCACTGCCGCATCGTCGCCCCTGCGCTGGAGCGCCCCATATATATTGATCATGGGATAACTACCCAAGCGATGGATCGCCGGGTGTGGGTCGCTATACGCCCCGAGAAAATCTGGTTAACCCGTGAAAAGCCCACCACGGAATATAACTGGGCGGAAGGCAAGGTGGATGATATTGCCTACTTGGGGGGCTTCTCGCTCTACTACGTGCGCACGCCGTCGGGCCAGATGATCAAAGTCAGCATGGCCAATACGGAACGCCGTGGTGACCGGCCAACCTGGGAAGACAGCGTCTATGTCCACTGGGAAGATCACAGCACTATTGTTCTGAATCGCTAGGGTCTTGAACCGCTAGCGTGGTGCCTTTCCTACTGCGAGGAGCCTGCCTTCAATGAAGCCATCTCGTTCTTCAGCACTGCTCAAACGCTTGAAACTGGGGCGGCGGGCAGTGATTGCGTTTCCGCTCGTCTGGTTAACGCTGTTTTTCTTGCTGCCTTTTGCGCTGGTACTCAAAATCAGCCTGTCCGAGGCGGCGATTGCGATTCCGCCTTACGGGCCACTGCTTGAGTATGCCGACCAGACGCTACATGTCTTTTTAAACCTGGGCAACTATCTCTTTCTCCTTTCGGATTCGCTCTATATTGCCGCCTATTGGGGCTCCGTCAAAACTGCGTTCATAGCGACGGTGGCTTGTCTGCTGATCGGCTACCCAATGGCGTATGCCATGGCGCGGGCACCGGCTCGCTGGCAGCTGCTGTTACTGCTGCTGGTCATGCTGCCTTCGTGGACGTCGTTTCTGATTCGTGTCTACGCCTGGATGGGTATTTTAAGCAATAGCGGGCTGATCAATAACCTACTGATAGGGATAGGGCTAATCGATTCTCCGCTACGCATGATGAATACCCAGTTTGCGGTCACGATTGGTATCGTTTACGCCTACTTGCCGTTTATGGTGTTGCCGCTGTATGCCCACCTAACTCGGATGGATAATTCGTTATTGGAAGCTGCTGCCGACCTGGGTTCGCGCAAGGTCAATACCTTTATCAAAGTTACTCTGCCGCTCTCTATGGGGGGGATTGTCGCCGGTTCGATGCTAGTGTTTATCCCGGCGGTAGGCGAGTTCGTGATTCCCGAGTTACTTGGCGGCCCGGACACATTAATGATCGGTAAGGTGTTGTGGGAGGAGTTTTTCCTTAACCGCGACTGGCCCGTGGCGTCGGCGCTGGCCATGGTGATGCTGCTGCTGTTACTGGTGCCAATTGTCTGGTTCCATCGCTATCAGTCCAAGGAGCTAGCATCATGAGCCGCCTGCGACGGATCAACTTCTCAACGGTTATGCTGGTGCTTGGCCTGCTGTTTCTTTACCTGCCGATGTTTGTACTGGTGGTGTATTCGTTTAACGCCTCGAAACTAGTCACCGTGTGGGCTGGCTTTTCTACCCAATGGTACGGTGAACTATTTCGTGACGAGCAGATTCTGTCGGCGGTGTGGACGAGTCTGAGGATCGCATTTTTCGCTGCCAGCATGGCGGTTTGCTTAGGCACCGTAGCGGCCTTTGTGATGACGCGCTACGGCCATTTCCGGGGTAAAACGGCACTCTCCAGCATGGTGACGGCCCCATTGGTCATGCCCGAGGTGATTACCGGTCTGTCGCTGCTGCTGTTGTTTGTGCAGATGGCGCAGATTACCGGGTGGCCCGCTGACCGTGGCATGGCGACGATCTGGATTGCCCACACCACGTTTTGCAGTGCCTATGTCGCGGTCGTGGTGGCGGCGCGCCTGCGAGAAGTGGATCACTCTATTGAAGAGGCGGCCATGGACTTGGGCTCGCCGCCGGTGAAAACCTTCTTTTCCATTACGCTGCCGATTATCACTCCAGCGCTGGCAGCCGGTTGGCTGCTGGCGTTTACGCTCTCACTCGATGACTTAGTGATTGCCAGCTTTGTCTCGGGCCCAGGAGCGAATACGCTGCCAATGGTGGTGTTTTCATCGGTGCGTATGGGCGTATCACCGAAGATTAATGCGCTTGCCACGCTGATTATACTGATCGTATCCCTGGCAACATTGTTGGCTTGGTTTTTTATGCGCCGCAACGAAACCAAGCGAAAGGCTGCCCTGCAAGACGTTTAATTCAAACTATAGAACGTCGTCGTCGCGCCCGGCCACTACGCTATCGAGTTCGCCGGTCATCGGCGAAACGACAACTTGTAACTGGATAGGCGCGCAGCACTGATGGCAATCTTCCCACGTGTCATGGCTGCCTTGTGACGTATCAATGAGAAAGGTCAGCGGTGAGTCGCAGTAAGGGCAGTGGAAGTCATAATTGACTAGGGCGTCGTCATGCATGGTTGGCTTCCTTTTAGATGGAGTGCGCTTAATCAAGCTTTTCTAAGGAAGTGAGTGTAGCAGTGTGGTCGTCAGGTAGGGCATCGTAGGATTGAATCAGGTAGGATATTCGCTGGTTCCTAAAGCAACGCAGTGAGAGTAGCGATGATGTTACGTAACATGGCAGTAGCGGCCCTAGTGGCCTTTCCGATGGTCGCGTTGGCTGAAACCCCCAATGTGACCGCTGGTGAATGGGAGTTTGTCAGCAAAACCAGCGTCAGCGGCGAAATGGAAATTCCGGATCAAACGGAAACCGAGCGCCAGTGTATTACTCAGGAAGAGCTTGAGGGCGCTGAATTCGGCTTCATCGAAGAAGAAGAGGGCTGTGAGCTACTCGATCAGGATTTGAACGCAGACGGTCTTAGTTACAGCATGGTATGCCGTGCTGAAGGTGGCGAAGCGACCATCGATGGCGAAATGCGTTTTATGGGTGAACGTATTGAAGGCAGTGTCGATATTCTGACCCAGTCGCCCATGGGCGAGCTGAGCATGAACACGGTCATTGAAGGCGAGTACCTCGGCGAGTGTGAGTAACCGCCAGCAGCAATGCTAGTTCAAAGCAAGGGCTTCCCGTTTAACCGGGAGGCCCTTTTCGTTGGTACTGACTGCATAGGTACTTACTAGAGAGGTACTTACTGCCTGCCTGAAGCGCCTTCATGGGAAGGGGCATTGGCGATTTCATCTTCGAGCTGTCGCTTCACTGCGCCTGGCGATCCCGTATGGCGTGCCAGCAGGTCGTATGCCACGGGCACGACAAACAGTGTAAACAGCGTGGCTGAACCGACCCCCGCCATAATCACGGTACCGATGACCAAACGCGACTCGGCCCCTGGCCCTGTCGAGATAATCAATGGAATGGCGCCGGCCATGGTGGTGACGGCGGTCATTAAGATAGGTCTCAAGCGTGTCACAGAGGCTTCAATCAATGCGGCTCGAAACGCTTTCCCCTCGTCACGCAATTGATTGGCAAACTCGACAATCAGAATGCCGTTTTTAGCGGCTAAGCCAATCAGTAACACTAAGCCTACTTGACTGTAGATGTTCAACGACTGTCCAGTGAGCAGTAGGGCAAGCAGGGCGCCGCTCATTGCCAGTGGCACCGTGAGCATGATGACAAAAGGATGGATTAGGCTCTCGAACTGGGCAGCGAGTACCAAAAACACCACCAGTGCGCCCATTATCAACAGGAAGGCGGTGGCGCCACTAGCCTGCTGGAAGTCGCGCGATGCGCCTGCCACATTGGTTTGTGCCTCTTCTGGCAGCAACTCAGCAGCGCTCTCCTCTAGGTACGCCAACGCTTCGCCGAGCGGGTAACCATCTGCCAGGTTGGCCTCAATGGTAATCGCGCGTATGCGGTCAAAGCGATTCAGGGTGCTGGCGCCAGCAAAGTCGGAAAGCGTGACTAGGCTGGCCAGAGGAATCAGCTCACCGGAGCGCGCCGAGCGAACCTGAATGTTATCCAGCGCCCTGGGGCTGTTCTGGCTACCGCGGTCACCTTCCAGGATGACATCGTACTCCTCACCCTCATCCACATAGCGAGTGACATTGCGACCGCCCAACAACACTTCCAGCGTTCTGCCGATTTCCGAGACGGTAACGCCTAACGAGGCAGCACGCTCGTAGTCGATCTCCACCCGCAGTTGCGGTTGGGTCTCGTTGTAGTTGCTTTCCAGGGCTGTTAAGCGCGGATTGTTTTCACGCACATGGTCGATCAACATATCTCGCCAGCGGGCAAGTTCCTCATACGTGCCGCCACCCAGTACAAACTGGACCGGTTTTTCGGTGCGTTGCCCAAAGCCCTGGCGCATGACGGGGAACGCTTGTACGCCGGGTAGGGTACTCAGTGTCTGGCGTACGTCGGCCATGATTTCCCAAGCGCTACGGCGACTGCCCCAATCAGCCATATTGACGATAATAAAGCCGCTGTTGAAATTCTCGATATTACCGTAGCCACGCGGCGCACGAACTACCACACGCTCCAGCTCGCCGCTCTCGATCAGCGGCGTCATACGCGCTTCGATTTCATCCATATAATCCATCATGTAATCGAAGGTAGCGCCTTCAGGGCCATTCACTAATACGATAAAGTTGCCGCGGTCCTCCTGCGGGGTGTATTCATTTGGCAGCGCTGTCGCCAGCCAGGCAGTAGCCGCAATCAACAGCACGAACATGGCGACGACCAGCCAGCGCATCTTGAGCATCCACTCCAATGTCGCCTGATAGCGGTGCTGGGTGCCATTAAGCAGCCACTGTACGGCTTTACCAATGCGGCTATCGTGCATGCCTGGCTTAAGAATTTTAGACGCCATCATGGGCGTAAGTGTCAACGCGAGTAGGGTAGAGATCACCACTGCGGCGGCCATGGTCAGCGCGAATTCGGAAAAGAGCCGGCCAATGTCCCCCTGCAGCATACTCAGGGGCACAAAAACCGCCACCAATACCAGCGTGGTGGCGATGACCGCAAAGGCGATCTGCCGGGTGCCGCGAAAGGCGGCGACCAGCGGTGTTTCACCGTAGTCGTGCATACGCCGATTGATGTTCTCAAGCACCACGATGGCGTCATCCACAATCAGGCCAATGGCCAGCACCAGCGCTAGCAGGGTTAACAGGTTGATCGAAAAATTCATCGCGGCTAGGGCGGTAAACGCGCCAATAACGGCAATGGGCACTGTTACCGCGGGTACCAGGGTAGTGCGCAAGTTTCCCAGGAACAGGAAAATCACCACCACTACCAAGCCCATGGCGATAAATAGGGTCATGACGACCTGATCAATCGCGCCGGAGACGAACAGTGAGGCATCGTAGTTCAAGCTAAGCGTCATTCCTTCGGGCAGCGTGCCCTGCAGCCGTTCAAGCTCTACCTGCACCGCCTCGGAAAGCTCGATGACATTGGCCGTGGACTGCATGATCATGCCAAGCCCGACCATGGGCACACCGTTGGAGCGGAAGACAGAGCGATCTTCTACCGCACCGACCTCCACTCGGGCTACGTCGGCAAGGCGCACCAGGTAGCCGTTTTCGCTCTGGTTTTGAGGAGAGTTGATCGCAAGGCGCTGAAAGTCGTCAGCGCTGGCAAAGCTGCGGGGAAGGCGAACGATAAACTGGCGATCGACAGATTCAATCGAGCCTGCCGGGAGCTCTACGTTTTCGGCCCGCAGGGCATCCTCGATATCGCCGACGGTAAGCCCTCGGGCAGCCAGTGCATTGCGATCCAGCCAAACCCGCATCGCGTAGTCGCTGCCGCCGCCAACGCGTACCCGTGCCACGCCTGGTTGCACGGAAAGGCTGTCGACCAGAAAGCGGTTAGCGTAATCGGTGAGTTCGGTAATGGAGTAGTTTTCACCGGAAAGGCTGAGCCACACCACTATCTCTTCACTGCTGTCAGCCTTGGTGACCTCGGGGTTGTCAGCATCGTCGGGCAGGTTGCGCAGGGCGCCGGAAATTCGATCACGAATATCATTGGCGGCGGCATTGATATCCATATCGATGCCGAATTCGATTTCAATCTGGGAACGGCCATCTTCGCTTTGCGAAGTAATCAGCTCGATGCCTTCCACCCCGGCTATGCGATCCTCAAGCACCTGGGTGATGCGCGTTTCGACCACGCTGGCCGAGGCGCCTGGGTAGCGGGTGTCGATAGTGACCACCGGCGGGTCAATGGTGGGGTACTCCTGCAATGGCAGGCGATTGAGCGCCAAAAGACCAAACGCGATAATCAGCGCCGCGATCACCATCGCGAGCACAGGGCGCTGAACGGAGATATCCGAAAGGCGCATCAGCGGTCAGCCTCTAGCAACGCTCGAATACCGGTCTCGTCATCGACAATCCCGATCAGTCTGGCTTCTTGTCCATCCCGGGCCAGTTGTAGGCCGTGAACGACAATTAACTCATCGGCAGACAACCCCTCAAGAATTTCTACCTCGCCATTGCGTCGTTCGCCAATCGCCACTTCGCGGCGTGCCAAGCGAGTCGTGCCATCACTTTGTTCGATAAGCATCACAAAATGACGGTCTCCACTGGGTTCGATAGCGGCTTCAGGGATCACAATAGTGTCGCGCACGTGTTGCTGAACGATGACTTCCATCAGCATGCCAGGGCGCAACCGGCCGTCAGAGTTGTCGAGTTCGGCGCGGACATCAATGCTGCGCGTCACCGGGTCGACCCGAGTGCCGATGGTGGCAATTTCACCGCTGAAAATATCGTCTGGGAAGGCAGCGGTAGTGGCATTTAGTATTAATCCTGGTGCAAGGCGGCCTAGAAACACCTCGGGTACGCTGAAGTCCAGTTTCATAACATCTAGTTTATCCAACGTCACCAGATCCATTCCTGGGGTGACCAGCGCACCGACGCTGATATTACGAAACCCAACGCGGCCACTGAAGGGAGCTTCTATTTGGTAGTTGGCTAGTTGGGCCTCAATGGCTTGAATGTCGGCTTCTGCCTGACGCAGGCGGGACTGGCTATCTTCTACGTCGGCTCTGGCCGCCAGATTACGGTCTTGCAACTGCGTGGCACGGTTCGAGGCATTGCGTCGCTCTTCGCGTAGCGCCTGCGAGGCCCTTAGTTGCGCCTGCTCTTCGGCATCTTCTAGTCGGATAAGCAGTTGCCCCTCGTCAACCTGTTCACCGTCCTGGAAATTGATCTCGGAGACAATTTCCGTGACGGTGGTGGAAAGCGTGACGCTTTCATCGGCACTCAGCGTCCCCAGCGCTTCAAGGGGGTCAGACCAGGTGGTCATTTCTGCCCGTGTCCCGATGACAGACGGTGCCGATTGGGCAAACGCCACCTGCGCTAACAGCAGGGCAAAAGGAACAAGCGTGAGTCTTAGAAGCAGTCGTCGTCGAACCGGTAAAGACATAGTGATCTCAGTGTTGTAAATAGTTATACGTTTATTATGCAGAGTATTTTTTTAATATAAAAATTTATCAAGCATGCCCCTGATAGAATGCCTGTTTTTTGCACTCGGAGCCGCCTTGAATGTCGTCCAATATGAACTGCCCATTATGATCTATGATGTCGTTATCATTGGCGCTGGCGCCGCAGGGTTGATGTGCGCAGCGCAAGCGGGCTATGCCGGTAAACGGGTCTTGGTGCTTGATCATGCTAACAAAGCGGGCAAAAAGATTCTGATGTCCGGCGGCGGCCGCTGCAACTTTACCAATCTAGGCACGACGCCACAGCATTTTTACTCTTCAAATCCTTACTTTTGTATATCGGCGCTCAAGCGCTACCGCCCAGAACACTTTGTCGAGCTCGTTGAGCGCCATGGCGTTGAGCATGTTGAGAAAACACCGGGGCAGCTGTTCTGCGCAACCTCCGCCAAGGAAATTGTTCGCACCCTACTCACCGAGTGCGAGTGGGCTGGGGCTGAAATAAAACTCAGTACTCAGATTACCCGCGTGGAACAGCAGGGCAATGCCATGCGGCTGACGACGTCGATCGGTAAAATTGATGCCGGAGTGGTGGTAGTGGCCAGCGGGGGGCTTTCTATTCCGAGCATGGGAGCGACGGGATTTGGCTACGACATAGCGCGTCAATTTGGCTTGGAAGTGTTCGATACCCGGCCGGGGTTGGTGCCGTTCACCCTCAGCGATACCTGGAAAGCGCGTGCAGCGGCACTCTCGGGCGTTAGCATACCAGTGGCCGCCAGTGCTGGCAGCAGTCGCTTCGTTGATCCTATGCTGTTTACCCATCGCGGCCTGTCTGGGCCAGCGATGCTGCAGGTATCCAGCGTTTGGCAGCCAGGGGAGAGTCTTACCGTTGATCTATTGCCTGGTGAAAATGTGGCGGAATCGCTGCGTGAGGCGCGTCAAGAAACGCCCAAGCGTCAACTTTCTACGTGGCTGACGGAACGTTTTCCGAAGCGCTTGGCCCAAGCGTTGCTTGAGTGGTATCCCGATCATGATCCTGCGCGGCCGCTCGCTCAATATGCCAATCACGCCTTGGACGAATGGGCTGGCAGGCTTAATGCCTGGCAACTGAAGCCGGCGGGTACTGAAGGATGGCGTACTGCTGAAGTGACCATGGGGGGAGTCAATACCGACGCGCTATCATCCAAAACCTTTGAAGTGAAAGGATTGCCACAGCTGCGGTTTATCGGTGAAGTAGTGGATGTAACAGGCGAGCTTGGTGGGTATAACTTTCAGTGGGCGTGGGCGAGTGGCGTAGCCTGTGGTCAGTCTTGCTAGGCAACGCCACTCGCTCAGGGTATTAGCAACAGGCTTAAGTAGCCACTTTGGCTAATAACTTAAGCTTCTTGAGTAGCATATAGCCTGCAAGCACTTTTCTGCCTGCCGCCATTGCTCCACCTGGGTGGCGCATTAGTCTGAATGCGGCAAAACCGCCGACGGCGTAAAGCGGCAGCTTGAAACTTTGCCAGTTTTTATCCAGGGGCGAGGCGGCTTGCTGCAGGTATTCGCTATCGACCAGAATATCCACGCGCTGCTGCTCCAATTCTGCCAGCAGCAGGGCTTTACGTTCAGCACGGCTTAGTGGCTTTGTTGGGGGGTTAGCGGTGTCTGCGGATGGTTTCATCACTTGGCTCCTCAAGCAGTGCTCGATCTGCGGCAAGCTGTTTGAGTGTTTCTTTTAAAAGAGAATGGCGCTTCGACTGGCGAACAGCGATCCACGCTAGTAACAAACTGGCACCTATCAACACCCCAGCGCTTATGGCGATGGCGGTTAAACGATAGCTATCCCAGAACAGAACCACAACCAGCGCTGTCAGTGTGGCAATACCCAGCAAGAGCAACAGTAAGCTCGCTCCTGCAAGAAGGAGTAAAACCAGTAGCCGCGCACGCTCTTCTTCCAACTCAAACACCGCCAAACGCAGGCGAGTTTCGCTATTAGCGATCAGCGATTTTAGTAAGCGTTTGGCAGCAGAGAAGACGCGTTGGGTTGGACCCAAAGCCATTAGCGACGACCGAGCAGCATACCCACAACCATACCTGCTGCGGCACCAATGCCAATGCTCGTCCAGGGGTTTTCATGAACATAGCGGTCACAGGCATCAGCTTGCTGTGTCAGTGAGTCGCGCGTGTCGTCATAGATGCGTTCGCCGCGAGCTTCAAGGCGCGCACGGGTATCTTTTAATCGGCGCTCGGCGCGAGTACGTAGATCGTTCATCTCTCCGCTGGCATCTTTAGCTGTCGCGTTGACGAGTTCTTCAACGGTTTCGCTCAAATGGCGCAGATCATCTTTAAGTTGATCGGCTTGCGTAGAATAAGTTTGCTGACGTTTGGCCATGAAGTCTTCCTTTGACGAATGAATGAGAGGGCTGCTACAAGCATAGCAGCCACCTGACAACAGACAAGCAGTTACACCTATCGGTTCAGCCCTGTGGCACTAAATAAGGGATTTAAACTGAACCCCAGGCTTAAGCGATGCACACGGTGATCGTAATCGATCATGCTTTCGCCGTAGCCATAGTAATACTGTACATGTGCTCGCAAGCTGTTGAAAGCAGGCCAGCTGTAATCTATCTGTGTGCCTATATTGCCAGCGCTTGGGTTGCCACGCAGCTGTCCACTCACTTCATGGTTGTTATTAAGGCGCTTGGCGAGGCGAATATCGCCGTACCCCATGTAACGTTCGATATCTGGGTTGTCGTCATCCTTTGTGGATTCCGGTATCCGCCAATGGGGTGCCAGGGTGAACGCCCAGTCACCGCGCTGGAAAGTACTTTCAAGATACACCCGGTTCCAACTACGGGAGAGAGGATCTGAGCGACCATTAGACTGGTGATTAAGGGCGATTCGGTTGCGGGTGTTCACCCAGCCAAGCGCCTCCCAAGCATTGTCAAAATCGATGAATATTTCAGGTTCGTAGTTGGTTTCCCTGAAAGGCGATGAAGCGTCGGTATTGTAGGCCTGCCACCAGCTGCGCTGGGTGTAGCCAAAAAAGACGTCACCGTAGTTGCCAAACACCTGCTCAGCCAGATTTACCTTGGCGCTAAACTGGAACTTAAGCTCTACGCTATCTATTTCGCTGTCGTCTGAGATATTGCGAAAGCTTTCGCGGTTCTGGTTCGCATTATAGCTAACCGGAAACAGATAATTGGTGCGGTGCGTTGTGATTGAAAACGGGTTTCGGCTTGATTCCTGCTCAAGTTCACGGCGCTCGCTCAAGTCTTCTCTGGCAGCTTCTTCAGGCAACTGCTCAAATGGTAAGCCTTGGGCGGCGTCTTCGGTTTTTTCTACCTGCTGCAACTGTTGATGCAGATCATATAGCTCAGCGTTGAGGGCACGGATACGCGCCTCAATCTCTTGTTGGGACTCAGCGAAGGAGCTTGCACTCAACGTAGCAAGACCCAGCAGAACCAATAATTTCGTGATCGGTAGTTTTCGGATAACCATCTAAGGTGGCTCGCAAAATGAATGAATAGGCAAATGCCATGGTTGTTTCTATCACGCCGCCTGCGGAAGTCAACACCTCTGATTGCGCTGGCTATCAGAACGTCTGACAATACGCCTATTATCCGTGTCTGCGGAGCTTTCGATGTCAACGAGGCATAAGTAACGTGGTGAGATGCACCTGTAAGTGGATCGTAACGTGTTTATTCTTGCTGCTTATTGTGAGCAGTGCCGCGGCCCAGGCCACATTCCAGGCCAGCATGCTCGAACGCGTGCCTGAGCAGGCTGAGCTGGCATCAAGGCTTGCTCAGTTGGAAGCGCTTGAGGGCGCATTGACCGCCCAACAAACCAGCGATAAAGAGGCCTTGGAGGCCGCTCTTGATGCCTATGAACGGCTAGCCTCTGTCGATGAGCGCCTGGCCGCGTTAGATACGCGCGTAGAGCAAGCCCCAGAATTACTAACTCGTTTGCAGCGTGAGTTGAGCGAAGCCGAAGAAGCGTCACAGCAACTGTCCGTGGCTGGTTTGAGTGACCGGCCCCTTGACGAGCTGGAAACCCTGCAAACTGAAGCGGTGGTCGAACTTCAGCAGCTGCAAAGCCAGCTAGCGGAAGTGAACTCCCAACTACTGGCTGCCCAAACACTCCCTGAGCGTGCCCAACAATCTATCGCTGAATCCCTTCAGCGCGCGGAGAGTTTACGCCGACAACACGCTGAGCGCGAGGCTTTGCTAGCAGATCGGCAACTTTCGGCATTGAATGATGCACGGCTTATACAGCTGAGCCTTGAGCGCGCACTTGCTGACCGCGAAGTAAGCTTTTACCAGCGTGAACTCAGCGCGAATAGCCGGTTGCGCGAATTGGCGCAGGAGCGCCGTGATGTTCTTATGTTGCAAATTGATTATCAAGAACAGCAGCTCAGTATGCTGCAAGGGGTGATAGACCAACAGCGGCGTTTGGCCTCAGAGCAAGCGATTGCTGATGCCGCCCGGGATAACCCCTTAATTGCCGCTGGCCACCCAGTGGTGGTGCAAGCCCAACAAGCCAACCAAACATTAAGCCTTGAACTGCTACGGGCCACCGACCGCGCTAACAGTATCGTGCGTGAGAATATTGAAGCCCAGCGCCAGTTGGAGCATGTCCGCCAACTACAGCGCAGCCTGAATGAGCAAATTAATGCCATACGCGGAAGCCAACTGCTGTCGCGTATTCTGCGTGAGCAGCGCCAATCCCTCCCGCCATTAATCGCACGGCGCGATTTGCAGGATGAAATTGCCGATCTGCGTTTGAAGCAATTTGATTTAGTCCGTCAGCGTGACCAGTTACGCCAAAGCGAGCAGTTTGCTACTGAGCAGCTAGTCGAAGCGGGCATAGAAGCGACGCCAGAACTGGTGGATTCACTCTCACGGCTCTATCAGTCCCGGCGGGAGCTGGTCGAACAATTGGAGCAGTCCTATGGTAGCTTGTTGAGTGCAGCGATCGAGCTACAACTGAACCAGCAGCAGGTATTAACGACCACCAGTGAGCTGCGTGAAACCATTGATGAACAGCTATTTTGGGTCGCCAACAGCCGCCCGCTGGACGTTAACTGGCTGCGCCAGTTGCCGAATAATTTACGCCTAGAGTGGCAAGAGGGAGAGTGGCGCGCCATTCTGCCCACCCGTTGGCAAGGACTCTCTTGGCAAGTGCTTAACGGGGCACCGCTTGTGTTGGTGGGACTCGTGCTGATGGGGTTACGTCGCCAAATTAAGACGCGCTTGGCGAACCTGCATTCACAAATCGGACGCTTGAAAAGCGACACCCAGCTGCACACGCCGAAAGCAGTGCTGCTAAATGCATTGCTGGCGCTGCCTGGACCCTTAGCGTTAGCGGGTATTGGGGGCGGGTTATTAGGCGCGGCGGGGCCGTTGGCAACTAGCGTTGCTCCGGCACTGCTTCAGTTAGCCCTGAGTTGGGGCGTAGTGGCATGGGGGCGCCGACTATTGGTTGCTGATGGGGTGGCTGAGCGTCATTTTACCTGGTCACCTCAATACACTGCTCGGTTACGCCAACTGTTAGGCGGATTAGGGGTCGCTTTGGTGCCCGTCATTGCCATTGCCGCGATGTCGGGTGAGATGGAGACTCCGTTAGCACTGCGTCCCGTTGCGCTAGCATTACTGTCGCTTGGTTTGATAGCCATGAGCTGGTGGCTGGCGCAATTGATACTGGCGCATATCCCCATTTTTGGCGTGCGTCTGTTTCGTTTGCTGTTGGGGCTGGCGATGGCGTCGGTGCCGCTGATGCTGCTGGGATTAGTCGCCTGGGGCTATGAATATACTGCGTTGCGCCTAGTAGGCAGGTTCGCCATTACGCTTTACCTGCTGGGGCTGTGGGTGGTTGTGGAAGCCACGTTGGTGCGCAGCTTGGCAGTAGCTGCTCGTCGGCTCGCCTATCGCCGTGCGCTGGCGCGCCGTCGCGCTCAGGTGCAAGAAGGTGCAGAAGGTGGGTTAGAAGTTGTCGAAGAGCCACCGCTTGATATGGCGCAAATCAATAGCCAGTCGCTGCGGCTTTCCAAGCTGATTGTGTTGATTGGCTTTAGTGCCCTGCTTTATTTGGTCTGGGCAGACTTGCTTTCGGTGCTTGGCTATCTGGACAACGTATCACTGTGGGAGGCGCAAGAGGGAGATCTGGTTGATAACGCGTTATCGATATCGGACATCTTTGCTGCCCTACTGATTGTCGCCATTACATTTATCATGGCGGGCAACTTACCCGGCTTGTTAGAAGTGATGGTGTTATCTCGGATGTCCTTGAAACAGGGCAGCGCCTATGCCATTAGCTCGCTGCTCTCCTACACCATTGTGGGCACGGGGATTGTGATGGGGTTATCGACCCTTGGCGTCTCCTGGGACAAGCTGCAGTGGCTGGTGGCCGCCCTGAGTGTGGGGTTAGGGTTTGGTTTACAGGAAATTTTTGCCAACTTTATATCCGGTTTGATCATTCTGTTTGAGCGGCCAATTCGTATTGGCGACACGATCACGATTGGTAATTTGCACGGTACTGTCAGCCGTATCCGCATCCGGGCGACCACCGTCACTGATTTTGATCGTAAAGAAATTATTATCCCCAATAAAACCTTTGTAACCGACCAACTCATCAACTGGTCACTGTCGGATAATATCACCCGTGTCGTGCTGACTTACGGCGTGGCTCATGGGTCGGACATGCCGAAGGTGCATCAACTGCTGCGCAAAGCCGCAGATGAAAATCCTCGCGTGCTGGCAGACCCTGAACCTCAGGTTTTTTGTTTGAGTTACGGACAACACAGCCTCAATTTCGAGCTACGTATTTTCGTCAATGACCTGCTCGACAGGCTGTTTGCTGCCGATGAAATTAACTGTCGGGTTGATGCACTGTTTCGTGAGGCGGGTGTACGCGTGGCCTTTGAGCAGATGGACGTATGGCTACATCCCGATAAGGGCGAGGCGATAAAAGTGCAGTCCGCAAATCAGCTCACACCTCCTTCGTCGACTTGATGCTTTTTATTAAGCCCCTTTTACGGCGTGCAGTAGAAACTCCCGATTGCCATCGCTGCCGGTAATCGGGCTCTCCTGCCAGTGGTGAATGGTAAATCCGCAGGCGTCACAAGTGCTGCGAATATTGGTTTCAACGTCGTTATAACGCCTAGCGTCACGCACCACGCCGCGTTTATTGAGAGCTTCTGCGTTCAGCTCAAACTGAGGTTTAACCAGGGAGATCAATTGTCCTTCCTGTGGCAGCAGAGCGACAATTTCAGGCAGAATCAGCGTTTGCGAGATAAATGACACATCCATAATGGCGCTATCGATGGGTTGAGCGGCAAGCACGCTTTTTAGTGCTTCATCGCTACTCATGTAACGCGCATTCAATCCCTCCAGGCACGTCACGCGTGGGTCGCCACGTAGCTCGGGGGCCAGCTGCCCATGGCCAACCTCTATACCAACGACATGGCGCGCGCCAAAGCGCAGCGCGCAGTCGGTGAAGCCACCGGTCGATTGGCCTATATCGAGTACCACCGCTTCATTGAAATGCATTTGTAGCGTTGTCAGCACCGCTTCCAGTTTCAAACCTGCGCGGGAGACATAGCGCTCTTCAGGGTCGTCCTCCACTTCAAAGCGAGTATCTTCGGGCCACTTTTCTGACGCCTTAGTTAACGGCTTACCGTTACTGGCAAGACGAACCCGCCCATGTCGAATAAGCCGCTGGGCGCGGGTACGCGAATTGGCCAGCCCTTGGCTGACCAATAGTTGATCGAGTCGCATCATAATGATTAAGAGTGTCGTTAATAGGGCGGCTTATTCTGCATCCGGTGGGGCGTTAGGGCCTTGATCAGCCTGCAGTTCGACAGGCGGTAAACGCGATGCCCCCCAGCTACGGTGGAGGTAATATTTCACATTTTCCAACTCTTCATCGGTGACAGACACTACTTCACCACGCTCGAGTGGGTCGTAATGATAAATATACAGCCGCGATGCAAAGCGTTCGAAAGGCAGCGATGCTTCACCAAAGCGTTCACCGTTACCCGAGGTGCTGACAATGACGCCGTCGCCCCAATCCTGGCCGCTATCGTTGTTGGGATTATAAAAATAAACCCGCATAACGTCAGATGGGTCGAGGGAGGCCCGCAAAATGGTGATCGCGTGCCAGCCAATAAAGCGTGCTGCGCTATCGGTGACCGCAATGCCCGCTGGCTGGGGATGAATCAGCGGTTGGTTGCCATTGTAGTAGGGGTGATAGCTGGCATAGAAGTGGCGTACAAAATCATCCACATCGCTTAGCTGCCCGGTGGCCACATCGACATTGATGCGGAAACCGCGTCCTGACCACCAGCCATGAAATTCAGGATTCACCCAGCGGTGAGGGTCACCCTCACGACCAATGCAACGTCGGCCCATTTCGGCATAAATGCGATCAAGGTGTGGCACCACAATCAGCGACACGGGATCTAAATCCATTGGCAATTCAGTCGCAACGCCAGAAAGGCTCTCCATCGATGAGATGGCCTGGCCCTCGAAATGCATAATGAGTTCGTCATCGCGCGCTGCCCACGCCACCATCTGCAGCAGATAGTCCGGATCATTGTAGGCCCACATGGAAAGGGCGCGTGCCGATTGGCAGGTAGGGTTATTACCCTGTCCAACGCCTAACGGTAGACCCAGCATGCATAGCACGCCTTCAATCAGCCGTGCACGGGGCGAAACAGTGTCGCCATAGGCGATAGTGAGTCGTGACTGGGCCCACTCTGAGAGCGGTAGATTAAGCTGACGCCACATGGCCGGTGCCACCGGTGGCTGATAAAGAATGCCGCGTTCGAGCATGAGCGCTAGGCCATAGACCGCCTGCGACGTAGCAGGATAAACCCCACCACGAATCAACGCTTGAACCAGCTCACGGTAGCAGAGTAAGCAATCACGCCCGGTAGACGACAAGCCCAGTGCTTCAGAGAGTAAATGATCACCCTCTTCAAGCAGGTGGCGTAGCAACACGGCGTGATAGGGCGAAACTAGACCGGTATCGTGCATTGCTCTGGCAAAGCCCGTGGATTCAGCCTGCAGCGCCGCTTGATCCATGTGCTCTAAGCGATCACGATAGACATCGACACCAGGGTCTTCCCGGCAGGCCTGAGTGGGCCCGTAAAGCGAGCTGACCAAACGGTCGGCACCTTGGCCACTAGCTCCTAGATCAATTGCTGGGTTGGCTTGGCAAAGGGCAATTTGGGTGATCATCTGTTTGATCGAGTCAACCTGGATGGGACGCTGCTTTAAAATGCGCCAAATCTCATCAATCAGTTGATCGACGATATGTTCGTAGCCGATTCGATCCGCTAAGTGCTGGAAAAGCTGGCGAGGAATGGTCGCCAGGCGCCCCTGGGTTTCCCGCTCCGCCTCACTGGGCGGTAAAAATAGCAGCCATAAATTAATGGCCATGACCTGAGTCAGGTAATGGTGCGCATGATCGGCGGAAATCAGGGGATGAATAAAGTCGCCTTTAGCGACGGCGAGAAGCCGAAGCTCGCTTAATGCTTCGATGACGACCACGTTGGCATCCGCGCTTTTCAGCGCAAAAGTTGTCAGGGTCGGCACCAGATATTGGGGAGTTTCCCAGTCGGAGCCTAAAAACACACCAGCCTCCTCGAACGCTTGCGCGCGGGATTCCAGTGCTTCACAACCGCCATCCTGAAGTAATATTCGCCGCGCAGTATCCATTACTCGCGGCAGCTTGGCGGGCTTTGAGAAGGCGGGCGCCTGCGTAAGCAGGCGCACAGCGTCATCAAATTTGCTCAACAATCCATTGAGCTTGCTATCTTCTTGAGAAGACGTAACTTGATCAGTCTCCACGGTGACTCCTTATCCCAGCGTTAGCAGGGATTATACATAGAAGTCGAGGTCTTCTTGGCGTTTTAATAGGTCGCGTATGGTATGCGCATCCTCGCCTTTAAAGTAGACCAGACCCCAATGGGTACCAAACGCGGTGCGTTTGGTAACGGTTTCTTCTACTGGTGAGGTTAGCTCATGAGACTCAAAGTAGGGGTGATCTTCGGTCTCTTCGGGAATTTCCAAACGGCTGACCACACGACGGCGTGGGTATACGCCAAAGCAACCGGCAAAGCCATCGGCATCGACCACTTCTTTCGGGAAAAACTTGGCCACTTCTTCTTTCGTGGTTTTCGGGTCGAACACTAGCATTGACGCTTGATAAGCATTAAAGCCGTAAACACGTTCTAACAATTCAAAGACTTTGAAACCGGGCGGACGGTAAGCCACTTCGCCAAAATACATCTCACCATCGCTGGTGACAAAGTATTCGGGGTGAATCAAGCCAAACTCAATATCAAATGCTTTAACTAGCTTTTCGATTTGCACGGTGATCTGTTCGCGATACTTCTCAAGCTCTGGAGACGCAGGCACAAATACAGAGTAACCCAGCGTTACATATTCTGAGATGTTCAAGAAGGCGATTTTGCCATCATGAATCCACGCTTCGACAGCAAACTCCCAGCCGTCCAGGTGCGATTCCATCAGCACCGGGAACTCTTCGTCCGGGATGGTATCCACTTCATCCGGTGTGCGAATAACACGGTGGCCCAGGCAGCCTGCTTTATCGAAGGCCTTGAGGTGAATGGGGTCGTTGGGGTCACCATCCAGCTTAAGCAGCGTCTGGTTAACGCGTTTGAGAAAGCGCACCACGTCTTCTTTATCGTGGGCTTCTTCAAAGATACCGACGCGGATGCCGCCTAACTGGGCCCGACGCTTCATCAACGCCTTGTCGCGAAGCAGTAGCGATTGACCATAAATACGTGGGTTATCAAGCAGTACGGAGTTGATGGCCCCAGCCCATTCTACGGTTTCTTCATAGAGAGGGATCGCGACATCAACACCCTTTTCTTTGAGTGTCTCGGCGATTTCCATTGAGCGGTCATTGAGGCGCTCGAAATTCCAAGGCACATAGGGAATGTCGTGTTTTTGGCAATACTCTTCGGCCCAGTCAGGTGCAACGACAATGTAGCGACGATCAAAATTCTCAGCCGCTTCAATCGCATTGAGGCTCCAACCGAGCAGAGCGATATAGCCCTTATTTGGATCCTTTTGCATGTTGATGACTCCTACTTGGTGAGTGAAAAGAATTGCCAAAACACCCAGCCCACCATACACGAGGGCGGCTGGTGCGGCTAATGAGCCCATTATCCGCAGCATTAACGCAGCACTCGCTAAAGGCTTTGCGTAAAGTCGTAGCGGTAGGAATATGGTAAGCTAGTCGGTTCAACTTCATGTACAAATGGCAAGAGGAATAGGCCAAGATGGCGGCCAAGCCGATCTACCGTGTGGTGGTTCACCAGCAGGGTGAAATTTGGGATTTATACGTCCGAGAAATCTTTCAGAGCGAACTTTGGGGCTTTATTGAAGTCGAGGAGTTTGTCTTTGACGATGCTTCACGGGTAGTCGTCGACCCTGCGACTGAAAAATTGCAGCGAACCTTTGATGGTGTCAAACGTAGCTACTTACCATTAAATGCTATTGTGCGCATTGATGAAGTAGAGCGTGAAGGCCCATTGAAGGCGGTTAAAACTGATGCCCGAGTAGCAGAGTTCCCCCGTCCCTTTTCGTTGCCACCGCGCGGAGAAGGGTAAGCGTATGAGACAAGCGCACCGCTAAGTTAGGCGATAAGCGCTGTTGGCTTCGTCCGCCTTGCAGCGTTTTAAATCAGGACATGATGTCATGCAGGTAAATAAAATTCGTTTTCGATATTACGCCGCTGCGGCCGGCGTTTTACTAAGTGTGGCGAGCATTAATGCTAACGCCCAATCCGACAACCAGGCATGGGTGACCGACGAGTTAAGTACCTACGTGCGTAGTGGCCCAACGGACGGTTATCGCATCATCGGTACGTTGAATGCCGGTGAGCAGGTCGATGTTCTTGAAACCAGCGGGAATTACACCCGGGTTCGTAATAGCGATGGCAATGCGGTCTGGGTATTGAGCGACGAGCTTCAGCAGACGCCGAGTGCGGTTGAGCAGCTACCCGCGTTAGAAGCGCAGGTAGAGGAGTTAACCGCGGAGCTGGATGGCATCAATGAGGCCTGGGAACAGCGGGTTTCCTCAATGACAGAAACCCTTGAGGTTCGTGAACGGCGTATTGCCGAGCTTGAAGCGAGTAATCAAGAGCTGGACAGTCAGGCTGAGCAGTCGCGCCAGCAGGTAAGAGGGCTTCAGGCGCGCTTAGAAACCCAGGAAGAAGATCTGTTGATGCGCTACTTTATGTACGGCGGTGGTGTGGCTGGCGCGGGCTTGTTGGTTGGCCTGATTGTGCCGCATCTGCCACGTCGACGTAAAAAGCGTGACCGTTGGTTTTAATAGCGCGATCAACGACAAGGTAGCAAAAAATGAGTGATCAATGGCGCAAGCGCTGGCAAGAAGGGCGCATTGGTTTTCATCTGCAGCAGGCGCACCCGGCGCTACTGCGCCATTGGGGCTCGCTTGGTGTTGCCAAACGCACCAAGGTGCTTGTGCCGCTGTGTGGTAAGAGCCTGGATATGCGCTGGCTGGCAGATGAAGGGTATCCGGTATTGGGGATTGAGTTTGCCCCTGAAGCCATTGAGCAGTTTTTGGCTCAGCGTAGTATGGCTGTGTCGCGTTATCGCCAGGCAGGATTCAATGTCTCCCGTCAAGGCAATGTTGAACTCTGGTGTGGGGACTTTTTTCACCTACATATTCAGCAGGCCGCAGAAATTGGGGCGTTTTATGATCGCGCTTCACTGATAGCGCTGCCGCCAGCAACCCGCCAGCGCTATGCTTTTCATCTTGCTCAACTGGTACCGCCCGGCGCCAAAGGTCTGCTGATTAGTTTGGCCCACAACGAGGGTGATGCAGGGCCTCCCTATAGTGTCCCCGCCAGCGAAATTGAAAGCTTGTTCGCCCCTAATTTCACATTAACATTTCTAGAACAGGGCAGCCCCGATGAACGCGGTTACACGGAGAGCGTGTGGGCGCTGGAACGACGCGGGCCGCGCCTCTAGAGAGTTAAGAGGGGCAGCCCGCATTTATGTGGTTTGTGCAAGGGAATAGCTTAGCGGGCGAGCAATTGGCCCAGTTCAGGGTCGCTAAAAGCACGGTTCATACCATCGCTAAGTAGATCGCTCAGCATGCGCGCATTACTGTCGGCGTCGGGTTTAAGCGCATAACCCTGAGTACGGCGCGATGTGTAAGTGCCGGTATAAGTAGTGCCCTTATTTTGCGCAATAGCGCGGAAGACACCTTCAAGACGCGCTTCGTCTACCAATGGCTGGCCGCTCTCGCCACGTGCGTAATTCAGACTGGCAAGTTCCAGCGTCAAACTCGGACGCCCCTCGGCTTGTTCTGTCGTGGGTGTAAAGCCCATATCGCTAACGGCGCGCTCAGCTTCTTGCTGTAAGCGCGGAATCAATTCGTGACTGCTCACGGTGATATGCGCGGTGGACATTCCGCCGCCAGCACGATTGCCAATAATATCGCTTTCGCGCCCATCTTGAGCAATTACCGTAACCTGCTGGCCGGAGCCAACCTGGGGCACCTGGGCGCTGCGTTCAGGGCTGAGTTGCAGGTACTGCGGGCTAGTACAACCGGCTAGCCAGGCGCTGGCAAGCAGAACACCTGAAATCCGTAAAAAGTGACGCCGAAGCATGGTCTTCCTCCGCTATGGCTAAAAGGCCAGTATAACGCGGCTAGCGTGCTGACGGTATGTTCTGGTGAAACGGCTTTGCTCGCTATTTTCAAAGACTATTAATTTATTTTCTACGGCACGCCGCTGAATTTGCGAAAGAAGCAAAACAAGATAGTGCGCTAAGTGGTTTTTTTGGAATCAGTGCTCACGATTAGCCAAACGGAAAGTAAAACGACCAAAGAGCCAAGTAAAAATCCGCTGGAAATCGTTTCATCAAGGATTAAAAAGCCCCATAACACAGCGAAAGGCGGCACCAAGAAAGTAACGGTGAGCGACCGTAACGGACCAATGTCGGCGATCAATCTAAAGTAAAGAATATAAGCGAAGGAGGTGCATAAAAAGCCGACTGCTAGCAGGCTGACCCACACATCACCTTGAAGCCAATCAATGTTGGGGCCAGATGAAAGGTTCCAAATCAAAAAGGGAGTGAGAAAAATGGTCGCGCCTATTTGACTGCCAAACGCAACTAGCGTTGAATCCAGGCCGCCTTGCTGGGTTATCCATCTTCGGGTAAGAAATCCCGCAAAGCCATAACCAATAGTAGCTATAATGCAGGCGGCAACGCCAATGTAGATGTTGCCAACAATATTGGATTCACCCACTGTAGTAATTATTGTAATACCGACAATGCCTAGCGTTACGCCCAGCCATTTTTTTATAGTTAAACTCTCGCTAAAGATAAAAAAGCCAATCATGGCACCTGTTAAAGGCGTCGTCGCATTTAGAATCGCTGAATAGCCAGCAGGTAGTAATGTTGCTGCTATACTGTACATAAGAAATGGGATGCCTGAGTTTATGGCACCTAAAATCAAAATTTTGCCTAGTTTGCCTCTGAACGCCAGGCTTTTACGTATGATAACGATGATAAAAGCCAAACCGATGAGGCCAAAAAAGACTCTAAAAAATGCTGTGTTGATTGGGCCTATCGCCGGTGAGGCGATTCTCATAAAAAGAAAGCTTGCTCCCCAGATAGCGGCTAGCGACAGTAGCCGTATATAGTCTATTGCTCTCATTTTGTTTCCCTTTATAAATTTTCTGATTAGCCAACAGGCCTCAGCCTGGGTGTTTTGCCGCATGGCTTTCAGTATTGCTTCCTTGTTAGGGTGAGAAAAACCCGTTTCTTGCTGTCTTTGTAATAGGCATACAATTGGCATCGCTATGACGCATACAGATCTATTTGAAAACGACGGTATGAAATTGATTAACCTGCTTCCACGGGATGGGGCAGCCTATTACCACGGCAAAATCCTAGACGCTTCTACCGCCGATATGTACTTCAGTAGGTGCATTAACGAATTGAGCTGGGAGCATGATCGCGCTCTTATTTACGGTAAAGAGATTGTCACTAAGCGAAAGATGGCATGGTATGCAGATGAACCGGTCAAATCTAGCTACTCTGGATATACCAAAACGGCGTTGGTATGGCCTGATTTTTTACGCGATATGAACCAGTTGGTGGAAAGCCACTGTGGAGATGCCTTTAACTCATGCCTGTGTAATTTTTATAGCTCAGGGGATGAGGGTATGAGTTGGCACAGTGATGCCGAGAAGGATCTGGTTGAAAAGGGATCAATCGGGGCGCTCACGCTTGGCGGCGAAAGAAAGTTTTCTTTTAAACATAAGGTAACAGGCGAGAGTGTCTCTCTTACGTTAGAGCACGGTAGTCTGTTGATTATGAAAGGCGCCACGCAAAAGAACTGGTTACATAGCCTGCCCAAAACCAAGAAAGATATCGAGCCGCGGGTGAGCCTCACGTTTAGGCAAATGCGCTTTTGAACTAATCCGAGTAGTTATTTACGCAAGCCGCCCCGGGACGGGGCGGCTATTGAAACGTTACGCGACGCGTGTCTGCTCCGTCGTTTTCTCAGTGACTTTGGGGAAGCGGCGCCAGTGACGGGGATGGGCGAATAAGCGTTGCCCCCGGCGTAGTGCCAAGTGTTCAAAGTCAGTGTGGCGCACGGTTGCCAGCCACGGCTGGGCGAGCCAATCCGCTTCCAACTCCACGCGCACTTCGGCGCCCACTGGCGAGATCGCTGTGATGGTAACCGGCAGATGGCTTTCCGAGGTGGGCTGCTCGGTCAGGCGTACTTCATGAGGGCGCAGCAACAGCTCTTCATGACCATCGGGCAGATCAACGTGCCAATAGGCATCGCCGCAGGTCAATACGCCGTTACTCACTTTGCCTTCCAGGTGGTTGACATCGCCTAAAAATTCAAACACAAAGCGATTTGCTGGCGTGCGGTAGAGCTCGTCGGGGGTGTCGATCTGCTCTATACGGCCATTGCTCATTACCACGACGCGGTCGGAAAGCTCCAGTGCCTCTTCCTGATCGTGAGTTACAAAGACGCTGGTGAAATTGAGCTCATCATGCAGATGACGCAGCCAGCGGCGAAGCTCCTGGCGTACTTTGGCATCAAGGGCACCAAACGGTTCGTCCAAGAGCAATACTTCAGGCTCCACCGCTAAGGCGCGGGCCAACGACACGCGCTGCTGCTGGCCGCCCGAAAGTTGGGCGGGGTAGCGGTTGGCAAGATGTTCCAGCTTGACCATTTCAAGCAGCCTGAACACCCGTGCACGAATCTCACCGCTGCTGGGGCGGCGTTTGCGCGAGAGCACGGTCAGGCCAAACGCCACGTTGTCGTAAACGCTCATATGGCGGAACAGCGCATAGTGCTGGAAGACAAAGCCAATCCGCCGGTCGCGTACATGCACGTTGGTCACGTCGCGGTCGCCAAACAGAATTTTACCCGGTTGGGTGGTGCGGTCGGCATTTTCCAATCCGGCGATAATCCGCAGCAGGGTGGTTTTGCCTGAACCCGAAGGACCGAGCAGGCCGACCAGCTCACCTTCATGAATATCCAGATTGATTGGCTCTAATGCCTGGGTATTGCCGAAGTGCTTAGCGATGTTGTGTAAGCGAATGCTCATGCAAATGCCTCCCGGCGCGCTGCGCGCCATTCCAGCCCAGCCTTCGCGGCGAGCGTCAATAGGGCAATGAATGCGAGTAAGGCCGCGCAGGCAAAAGCCCCTACGGCGTTGTAATCCTGATAAAGCTGCTCAAGGTGCAGTGGCAGTGTATTGGTCTGGCCGCGAATGGCACCTGAGACCACCGAAACGGCACCGAATTCGCCGACTGCACGAGCATTGGTGAGGATGACGCCATACAGTAGTGCCCAGCGAATGTTGGGTAGCGTGACGCGACGAAATGTCGTCCAACCGGAAGCGCCAAGCGTCACGGCCGCTTCTTCTTCACGCGAGCCTTGGGCCTGCATCAACGGGATAAGTTCGCGAGCCACAAAGGGGCAGGTCACAAAAATAGTCACCATCAGAATACCCGGCCAGGCAAACATCAGCTGAATATCGTGGCCATCCAGCCACGTGCCGATCCAGCCGTTGCGGCCATACAGCAGCAAGTAAATCAGACCCGCCACCACGGGGGAGACCGCAAAGGGAATATCGATCAGGGTCTGTAAAATGCGTCGCCCGGGAAAACTGAAGCGTGTTACCAGCCACGCCAGCGCCACACCAAACACCAAGCACACCGGGATAGTGAGTAGCGCAATCATCAGCGTTAAGCCAATCGCATGCAGCGTGAAGGTATTGCTAACATTGGCCCAGAAGACCATGACGCCCTCAGAAAACGCCTGAGCAAAAATGGCCACCAATGGCAGCAGCAAAAAAAGTGCTGACAGTACCAGGGCGGCTCCTATCAGCAGACGCCGGACAACCGGTGCATCACCAATTCGGCGCATTAGCCCTTACCTCCATGCAGGCGGCGTACAAAACGTCCCTGCCAAACATTAATCGCCAGTAGCAGCGCCAGTGATACGAACAGTACGACCGAAGCGATCGCCGATGCGCCCGCATAGTCGTACTCTTGCAGTTTGACGAAGATCATCAGTGCGGTGATCTCGGTTTCATAAGGCATATTGCCAGCGATAAAAATGATCGCCCCGAACTCACCTAACGAGCGCACAAAAGCAAGCCCGGTACCGGTGACTAAGGCAGGCCAGATATGCGGCAAGATCACGCGACGAAAGGCGACACCGTCAGTTGCACCTAGTGACATGGCGGCTTCATCGACTTCAGCGGGTAAGTCTTCCAGCACTGGTTGAACGGTGCGCACTACAAACGGAATACTGGTAAAGGCCATGGCCAACGCAATGCCTACCCAGGTATAGGCGACCTGAAAACCAAGCGGTTCAAGCAGTTGGCCCATCCAGCCGCTACTGGCATAAAGCGTTGCCAGCGTAATGCCTGCCACCGCGGTGGGCAACGCAAAGGGCAGATCCATCAAGGCATCCAGTAAGCGCTTGCCAGGGAACTCATAGCGCACCAGCACCCAAGCCAATAATAGGCCAAAGATGGCATTGATAATGGCCGCGACGGCTGCCGCGCCAATGGTCACCATATAGCTTGCGACCACACGGCCTTCGGTGATAATCGCCCAGTATTCGGCGAAGCTAAGCCCCGCTAACTGGCCGAACAGGCCGGTAATCGGTAAGAGCAGCACCAGCGAGATAAACAGCACGCTGATACCCATAGAAAGGCCAAAACCCGGCAGCACGCGTGTGCTGCCGGTTCGCCAAGTGGCAAGTTGACTCATAGTTCAGGCTGGCTCATGTATGAATATTAGCGGCGCTGTAACTGGTCGAGTCGGCCGCCACTGCCAAAGTGAGTCTCCATTACCTCGTCCCAGCTACCAAACACGTCGTCTACTTCGAGTAATTCGGTCTCCGGGAACTGGTCGGCAAACTCTTCGACCACGGCTTCGTTATGCACCCGGTAGTTAAAGCCTGCCAGCAGGCGCTGAGTCTCTTCGGTGTAGAGGTACTCAAGGTAGCTTTGGGCCAAGTCGCTGTTGCCGTTGCGCTCAGCGTTTTCGCCGACAACGGCAACGGGGAACTCGGCCAGGATGCTGACCGGGGGCACGATCACTTCGTAATCGTCGCTGCCGTACTCGCTACGAATATTGTTAACTTCAGACTCGAAGCTAATCAGTACATCGCCAATTTCTCGCTCAATAAAGCTGGTCGTCGCGCCACGGCCGCCGGTATCAAATACCGCCACGTTGGCTAAGAAGGTGCTCATGAACTCTTCGATTTGCTCTTCATCGCCATCAAATTCGTTCTCGGCAAAGCCCCAGGCAGCTAAGTAGGTGTAGCGGCCATTACCCGAGGTTTTCGGGTTAGGGAAGACCATTTCTACGTCTTCTTGGACTAGATCGTCCCAGCTTTCGATGCCTTTTGGGTTGCCTTTACGCACCAGGAAAGCGGTAGTGGAGTAGTAGGGCGAGGCATTGTTCTCAAATGCGTCTTGCCAATCTTCTGCTACCAGCCCAGCATCCGCGAGTACTTGTACGTCAGTCACCTGGTTAAAGGTCACCACATCGGCTCGTAGGCCCTGCAGGATGGCACGCGCCTGTGCAGAAGAACCGCCGTGAGACTGGCTAATGGCAATCTCTTCACCGTGCTCTTCCTGCCACCACGCCTGAAACTCAGGGTTAATCGCGGCAAACAGCTCACGAGCGATATCGTAGGACGAATTGAGCAGTTCACGCTCCTGGGCTGCAGCGGTACCACTGACCGTGACGCCCAGTGCAACTGCAATTAGGCTGCGGCGGAAAATTGTCGGCAACGTCATAAGTAACTCCTTAAATCAGTAAGCGCAAAGGATCGCCAAAAAGTAGTGTCACAATAGCCGTAAGGTTAAATCTATCAATGTGGAATTACAATCATGTTTTATATTCTATTTAAGAATATACCTGTGACGACATACCTAGCAGCGCTTACGTTGCTGATACGTGGTTCTGGTAAGCGGCTCTGATAAGATAGACGTTTGGCTTTGCTCTTTAGCCTGTGCTCACAGGCATAGGGGGTAGCTACTCTCGTCTACTGATTAATAAGCAGGAATGGAATATGACCGCTGCGCATGATTTTCTCATTGCCCCCTCTATTTTATCAGCTGATTTTGCCCGGTTGGGTGAAGAAGTGGATAACGTGCTGGCTGCAGGTGCCGATGTGGTGCACTTCGATGTAATGGATAATCACTATGTACCTAACCTCACGATTGGCCCTATGGTGTGCAAAGCGCTGCGTAAGCACGGCGTAACGGCGCCCATTGATGTGCATTTGATGGTCAAGCCAGTCGACCGCATGATCAGCGACTTTATTGAGGCAGGTGCCAGCTATATCACCTTTCACCCTGAAGCCTCTGAGCACGTTGACCGTTCGCTGCAGTTGATCCGCGATGGTGGCTGTAAGGCCGGTTTAGTGTTTAATCCCGCAACGCCGCTCTCCTATCTCGACTACGTGATGGATAAAGTCGATATGGTACTGCTGATGAGCGTTAATCCAGGCTTTGGTGGCCAGTCATTTATTCCTGGTACGCTGAGCAAGCTGCGCGAGGCACGGGCGCGCATTGATGCATCACACTATGATATCCGCTTGGAAATCGACGGCGGAGTAAAAGTGGATAACATTGCTGAGATTGCCGCCGCTGGCGCCGATACCTTTGTAGCAGGCTCCGCTATTTTCAGTGCCCACCAAGCCAGCGACCCGCACGGCTACGACACAGTACTCAAACAACTGCGGGCGGCGCTGGCGACGGCGTAATAATACGCTTCAAGCAAAAATTAACGGGGTGTTTAGTGTAATTTCATGCGTGGTTTTAAATACTTATTGAGCTTATCCACCAGCCATGACAGCCCCGTTTTTGTCGGCCCATGAATTGAGAGCTGATGCGTACGATATAACGAAGCATAGGCTTGGCGTGCCAGCCAGCCTTCCAAAAACAGACCTTTGGAGGCTCCGCTACGCATCAAATTACCCACTGCATCGTAGCGCGCCAGTGACACCAGTGAGCCATGATCACGGTAGCGAAAATCCTGTAATGGCTTATCTTCCAGTTGGTTAACCAGGTTTTTGGCTAATAACTTGGCTTGTTGATGCGCCGCTTGAGCGCGAGGCGGCACGGTACCCTCGTCTCCCATCGGGCAACTGGCGCAGTCGCCAAGTGCGAATATTCGTTCATCGTCGACACTTTGCAGGCTACGTTTCACTTCGATCTGATTTTTCTTGTTAGTCGTCAGGCCAAGTTCGGTTAGAAATGGCGGCGCTTTGATACCCGCTGCCCACACATTAATATCCGTCTTGATCTCCTCACCGTTGTCGGTAATCAGCCGATGCGCTTGTGCTTCCTTGATCGCCGTATCGGTATGAACGGTGACGCCCATTTTCTCAAGCTCTGTTTTAACGGTCTGGCTGACCCGGTCAGAAAGCCCAGGCAGTAAGCGTGGCGCAGCCTCTAGCAAGTGTACGCTAATGTGCTGATGATCTATCGCCGTTACGCCATAGGCATTGAGCATACGTGAGGCATCAAATAGCTCGGCGGCAAGCTCTACCCCTGTTGCGCCGCCGCCCACAATGCCAATAGTCAACTGGGTATGCTGGCGCAGGGTGGGGTCGGTATAGCGCAGGAAGGTATTGATCATATCGCGCTGAAACGCTTTGGCCTGCTGGGGCGAATCAATAAAGTGGCAGTGCTCGGCGACGCCGGGCGTGCCGAAGTCATTGGAAACACTACCCAACGCCATCACTAAGTAGTCATAGGTTAACTCGCGGGCAGGCAGTACCTCAGCGCCATCTTCGTCTTTAACGGGGGCTAAACGTAGGACTTGCTGCTGGCGATCCACACCCGTCAGTGAACCTCGCTGATAACGGTAGAAGTGAGCAGACGAATGTCCGCGATAATCCACCTCGTCCATACTGGAATTAAGCACGCCGGTCGCCAGTTCATGGAGCAAAGGCTTCCAAACGTGGGTGGTGTTACGATCCAACAACACAATCTCTGCGCGTTTACGCTTGCCTAATGTATGCCCTAGCCGCGTAGCGAGGGCTAGCCCACCCGCGCCACCGCCGACAATCACAATCCTGGGTATGGCCATCATTATCTCCTTGGCTAAGTTAGCTCCAGCATAGAAGCTTCTTACGCTTCTGACTAATGCGAACGTTTACCTTGAACAGGTAAGATAGTTTTCTAAACACGATGAGGCAGAGGGCAATGACGGTGCATTCCATACGATTGACAGAACGATATTCAGGACTACATTCAGCACTGCAGGGTAAGCGGCTGATTGCGTTCGACTTGGATGGCACGTTGATTGATTCGGTACCTGATCTTGCCGCCGCGGTGGCGCATGCTCTAAAGGCGCTTGATCTACGCCAGCCAAGCGAAGCAGAGGTGCGTGATTGGGTCGGTAATGGGGCGCCGGTATTAGTCGAAAAAGCCCTAACCTGGGCGTTACAGACGCCTCCCACGCCCGCACTCCAGCAGCGCGGCTATGATACTTTTATGGATTACTATGGCGCCGCGCCCCATGTTCTCACAACGCTCTATTCGGGCGTTCAGCAAGCGCTTCAGGGGCTGCACCAGCAAGGAATGACACTGGTGCTAATTACCAATAAGCCTGAGCGTTTTATTGAGCCGCTCTTACAGCACTTTGAACTGTTGGACTATTTTACACTCTGGGTGGGCGGTGATTCACTGGCTGAAAAAAAGCCTCATCCATTGCCGCTGCTGCATGCTGCCCGCACGTGCCAGATTCCAGCCGCTGAGTGTGTGATGGTGGGTGATTCCCGGCATGATATTGCTGCTGGTAAAGCGGCAGGCTTTACTACCGTAGCGTTACCGTACGGCTACAACCACGGCGAGCCAATCGAAGAGAGTCACCCTGACCTAGTGCTCTCTTCGTTAACAGAATTGCTGGCAACTACTTCCCAGACGACAAAGGCGATTGAGTAATGACAAAGGGCTGATTACTCGGCCGTTGCGCCGCCTAAAGCGGTATGCAGTACCTCTGCGTTATGACGCAGCATGGCCGAATAGTTGGCAGCTGGGCCATCTATGCTACTCAGTGAATCGACATACAACGGCCCCGCGAGTGGAATTGAAGTCTCCCGAGCTAAAGCATCCATATGAATACTGGGGGTCGTGCTTTCAAAAAAGAGTGCCGAGGGACGTTTTGCAGCAAGTTGCTCGCTCATTTTGGCCATTGCTTGGGCACTGCCTTGGGTTTCATGATTAACGCCCCACACCCCCTGGGCTTGAAATGAGAAGGCGCGTGCGAAATAACCAAAGCTTGCTTCGCTAGTGAGTAGTGTGCGGTTGGTTTGAGGAATACCATCGAGCCGCTCTTTCACTTCTGAGCTCAGAGTAGTCAGCGCTTTGCGAGCTTCTTCGGCGCGCGCATAAAACGCATCTGCCTGCTTAGGCAGATGCTCGGCCAGCGTGGCGGCAATCACATCAATGTAAGCGGCGGCGCCAGCGGGGTCCATCCACATGTGCGGATCTGGTTCGCCTTTATATTGACCTGTGGAGATCATCAGCGGTGCGTAGTCAGCCTTTTTCGCCACTTCCACGAGGGTTAACTGATCGTCTGACATCGCTTCAATATGACGAATCCAAGGCTCTAAGCCCAGTCCGTTATAAAAGACGATATGGGTCTCTTCTAACGCAAGCACATTGGGGGGTGTTAACTCCCAGCGGTGAACGTCTTCACCCACAGGAACAATGACATTGACGCTGACCGCGTCTCCTGCCACCCGTTTGACCAACTCCTCCATGACTGAAAACGAGGCAATAACGCGTAGCGTTGTGTTGGCATAGGCTGGCGCAGCGCTGATCAATGCGACGAATAAGAGCGTACACATCCTGGTAACCCGCTTTGTCATCTTACGCTCCTAACTTAATTGTAAACTAACGTAAATGTCGGTAGATAATAAAGACTGCGGTGGTTCGTTGCTAGTACCAATCTTCAGGCAGGTCGAGAGAGGTAAGATATAAGGTAGGATTTCCTCTAGGGGAAAGTGCCACTATGCTTAACAGTCTTACACTCCTAAGCATAGCGTGCCTGATGACTGAGCGAACGGTTTCTTCGGTGCGGCGTTGGTGAGCCCCTATTCTGGGGCGGTTCGTAAGCTCGCTGAGGGAACTTCTTATCATTACGACCCGGCGCAGCACTTAACCCCTGCAACGCAGCGCCCGGTTGCGGTATCATCAAGTCATTAGCGGTTTCATCTGTGACCTGAATGACGCAACGGAGTAAGTGGGGCAATGGCGCAAGCTCAGTCGGCGCAGAAACTGTCAGCGCAGAATCAGCCAGCGCGTAAAGTAGTGATGATCGATAATTATGACAGCTTCACGTTTAACATCGTCCAGTACCTGGGCGAGCTGGGCGCGGAAGTAATCACTTACCTTAATGACGACATCACCATTGAGCAGATTGAAGCGCTGGCGCCGACGCACTTGGTGGTGTCGCCGGGACCATGTACGCCTAACGAGGCAGGTATCTCCATGGCCGCCATCGAGCATTTTGCTGGCAAGCTACCTATTTTAGGTGTCTGCCTGGGCCATCAGGCCATTGGGCAGGTCTTTGGTGGCAAGGTCGTGCGCGCCCCACAGGTCATGCATGGCAAAACCTCTGCTGTACTACACGCGAACCAAGGTGTATTTGAAGGGTTGGATAATCCTGTTGAGGTTACTCGCTATCACTCCCTGGTCGTCGATAAAGCGAGTCTGCCTGACTGTTTGGAAGTCACTGCCTGGACAGGTGATGACGATGTTACTCCCGGTTTAGTGATGGGGTTTCGTCACCGCGAGCTGGATATTGAAGGGGTGCAGTTCCACCCCGAGTCGATTCTTACCCGCCAAGGCCATGAGCTGTTGGCCAACTTTTTAAAACGCGGCTGATGGCCGGTTTCACACGCTTTTTTAGGGGCCCCTCTGCTCATGCAAATGCGAGACGCGATTAATGCGGTAATGCGCCGCGAAGACCTCTCTTTCGATGCCATGCACGCGTTGATGCGCCAGATCATGACCGGCGATGCTTCTGACGCGCAAATTGGTGGCCTGCTGGTGGGTTTAGCCATGAAGGGCGAAAGTGCCGTTGAAATTAGCGCCGCCGCTCAGGTAATGCGCGAGCTAATGAAACGCGTTGAATTGAAGGCGGAAAACGTTGTAGATATCGTCGGCACCGGTGGCGATGGCGCGAATCTATTTAACGTTTCTACCGCTGCTAGTTTTGTTGCCGCTGCTGCCGGTGCTCACGTTGCTAAACATGGTAACCGTAGCGTTTCATCCTCCTCGGGCAGTGCTGATTTGTTTGATGTGGCGGGTATTTACCTGGATCTTAAGCCTGACCAGGTGGCGCGCTGTATCGAGCAGGTGGGCGTGGGCTTTATGTTTGCCCCCAATCATCATCCGGCCATGCGCTATGCGATTGGGCCCCGCCGCGAAATGGGCGTGCGCACGCTGTTTAATATTCTAGGGCCGTTAACCAATCCCGCTGGCGCCCCCAATCAGGTGCTGGGTGTTTACGCCGCGGAATTGGTGCCGCTCATGGCCGAAGTGCTTAAAACCTTGGGTAGCCGTCATGTGATGGTGGTCCATTCAGACGATGGTTTGGATGAAATCTCCCTGGCAGGCCCCACATTAGTCGCCGAGCTTAAAGAGGGTGTGATTACTCAGTACACCATTACGCCCGAAGAGCTGGGCATCGAACGGCAGAGCTTGGCAACGCTGAAGGCCAGCAGCGCGGAAGATAGCCTGCGCTTGGTGAAGGCCGCTCTTTCAGGTGAAGGCGCCGCCGCCGATATGGTCGCGCTAAATGCCGGGGCCGCGCTCTACTGTTCAGGCGTTGCGGATACCTTAAAAGAGGGCGTGATGGTGGCTCAGGACGCGCAAGCCTCCAAACTGCCGCTCGAAAAACTCAAAGAGCTTTCGCACTTCACCAGCGTTTTTAAGCAGTAGGTTCTTAAACAAGATAAGTTTTAAAAAAAAGAGATCAACATGACTCAACAGGCAACGCCAACTATTTTAACGCGCATTCTGGCTCGCAAAGACCAAGAAGTGGCTGAGCGTCGCCAAGCGGTCTCAGAATCAGACCTGCTCGCGCTGGGAGAGCAGCAGAGCGCTCCGCGTGGCTTTATTGAGGCGCTTAATACGCGCATCGCAACGGGCGATCCGGCGATTATCGCCGAGGTGAAAAAAGCCTCTCCCTCGAAAGGTGTTATTCGCGAAGAGTTTCACCCCTCGGATATCGCTAAAAGCTATGCCCAGGGCGGCGCTGCCTGTCTGTCGGTGCTCACCGACGCCGACTTTTTCCAAGGCCACGAAGACTATTTGATCGCCGCTCGGGATGTCTGCACCCTGCCGGTGATTCGCAAAGACTTTATCACCCATGGCTATCAGGTCTGTGAAGCACGGGCGATTGGATCGGACTGTATTCTGCTGATCGTTGCCGCTCTGGATGATGCACAGCTGCGCGACCTGCATCAGCAGGCCAATCAGCTAGGAATGGATGTATTGGTTGAGGTACACGACGCCGAGGAGCTTGAGCGCGCCCTGGCGCTGGATCTAAAACTGGTCGGCATCAACAACCGCAACCTGCATACCTTTGAAACCAGCCTGAATACGACCCTGGATCTGCTGCCGCGCATTCCTGAGGGCGTCACGGTGATTACCGAATCAGGTATTCATACCCGCGATGACGTTGAGCTAATGCGTGACCACAACGTTAACGGTTTTCTGGTTGGCGAAGCTTTTATGCGCGAAAGCGACCCTGGCTTGGCACTTAAGCGGTTATTCTTTTAACTCCGCAGCTTTTTAGCTCGCCGACCGTTTGGTTCTCCAACTGAGCACGGCAACGGTAAGGGCTGGCAAGAAGGTAATGGTGACAATTGCCGTGCCAAGCAGCCCAAATAGCACAATGGCACCGACACCGCGATAGAGCTCGGTGCCTTCTCCGGGTAGAAATACCAGCGGTGAAAGGCCGCACAGGGTGGTAAGAGTCGTCATGGCAATCGGCCGTAAGCGGCTCTCTACCGCCTGTTGAACGGCTTCCCGCACTCCCATGCTCGCCGAGCGTAGATTCTCCCTCGCCTGATGAACCACCAGTATCGGGTTGTTGACGACTGTCCCCATCAGAATTAAAAAGCCCAGCATGGTGATCATATCAAACGGCTGACTGATGGCATTCAAGCCAATTTTCGGCAGCTGCGCGCCCACGGTATTCATCAGCCAGAGCCCCACTATCCCGCCAGCGGCACCTAACGGAATAGTGGCGAGAATAAGCAATGGGTAACCCCAGTGGGCAAAAATCGCCACCAGCAGCAGATAAACAATCGCTAACGCGATTAGCGCATTGCCGGTAAGTGCCTGGCGGGTGGCGTCTAACTGATCTCCCGCGCCGGTCACGCTGACGTTAATGTTCGCGGGTATTGCGCCCTCATTGCGTAGTGGCTCGATCACCTCGCGCTGCATTTGCTCGATACCGGCTTCCAGCGCCACGCTGCGGGGTGGAATAACGTCTAGCGTAACGCTGCGGCGACCATCTACCCGCCGCAGCGTAGCCGTACCCACTGTCTCGCGAATATCGGCGAGGGTATTGAGCGGAACGCTTACCCCAGAAGGGGTATAGATGGGCAGGGTGGCGAGGGCATCCAGGTCGATATCGCCTGCCTCGGGGCCGTAGCCGTAAAGGTCAATTTTTTCATCGTCGAGATAAAAGTCATCCAGGTAGGCACCGTTGGTGAGCACCGCGACGGTGGTGCCCAGGGTATTGGTATCAAGGCCGACTTCTGCGGCGCGCTCCCAATTGGGATATACCTCAATTAGCGGCTGACCAAGATCCAGAGCGGAGGGCCGCGACTGAATGCGCGGGTTGTCGAACACTGTCTCGGCGCGCTGATAAATCGCATTGGCGGTGGTGTAGAGTTCGTTCAGATCATTGCCGGCAATATCCAGCGTGATACTCCGCGTACCGCCGTCATTGCTGGAGATAATCGAGCCGCGGGCGGCAAAGGCGCGCATGTCCGGGTATTTCTCAAAGCGCCGGGTGAGGGCGTCCATCAAGGCTTCAATATGGGTGGGATCGATGGTTTCCGCAATGATCCGCAGGCTCTGTGCTTCGGCTTGAATGCCCATGGTGCGAATCGGCGGGATGTCGGTCTCGCCGCCCTCGAAGCGCTCAGGCTCCGCGCCCACATGGGTCTCCAGCTCCCGCTGCAGGGTTTGGGCAATTGCATCCATGGTGGCCAGATTGTAACTCGCCGGGGCGTTCATACTGGCAAAGGTTTTGGCTTCTTCGCCTTCGGGCAGGTACTCCGCCGGGGGCGTCAGCCAGACAAAAATGCCGATACCCCCCACAATGCCCAGCACGATAGCTAGAAAGCGCCGGGAAGTGGTGCGAATCATGCCATCCACCACCCACAGGCAGCCGCGTACCCAGCGCGGCGGTGAGGTCGAAGTACTCTCCTTACCGCGAAAATCGATATGCGCGCCCAGGGTGGGAATAACGGTAATGGCGACCACCATCGAGACAATAATCGAGGTCGAGATGGCCACCGCAATATCGGAGTAGAGCTGCCCGGCTTCCTGTTGAATAAAGAAGATGGGCACAAAGACTAAAATAGTGGTCAGCGTTGACGCGAGCACTGCGGGCCACACTTGCTTGACGCCCTCAAGGGCCGCTTCAAAGCGTGCTAGGCCACGGCGGCGCTGGGTCTCAATGCTCTCCAGCACGACGATGGTGTTGTCTATCGTCATGCCAATGGCGAAAGCGACACCCGCCAGCGAAATGACGTTGAGCGTGCGCCCTGCCAGCAGTAGACCTAGAAAGGCGGCGATGGTGCAGATGGGAATGCCGATGACCCCGGCCAGGGTCGCGCGGGCGGAGCGCAGGAAAGCGTACATCACCAGGGTAGCAAACAGCGCCCCCAGGCCCAGATTGACCCAGACATTGGCAATCGACGACTCCACGTAGCGCACGTCATCGCTGGAGAGCGTCATGCGCATGCCTTGCTCGGCTAGCAAGCCTTCATTCAGCGCCGCGACTTCGTCGAGCATGGCGCGCTTGATGTCGATCACATTGGCGCCCGGTTCCCGGCGCACCTGCACGCTCAATACCGGCTGTCCATCTGCGCTGTAGGAGCGAGAGCTGAGTTCGGCGTAGGATTGGCGCACCTCGGCAACATCGCTCAGCCGGGTAACCGCGTCGCCGTCGCGGATGAGGATCAGCGCTTCAAGGCTCTCCACATCCTCAAAACGGCCCACGGTACGCAGCAGGTAGCGGCGTTTGCCGCTCTCTAGGTTACCGCCGGAGACATCCTGGTTGCGGGCCTGAAGGGCGTCCTGAATATCAGCGATACTCAGTTCACGGGCGGCTAGCGCCTCTGGGTTGATCAGCAGCTGCATTTGCCGCTCGGCGCCACCGGAAACCGTGACTTCCGATACGCCAGCAACGCTCTCCAGGCGCGGGCGGACATTATCTTCCAGATAGTCGCGCATGGCCGGTATAACGAGCTGGCGCGGATTGCCCTCCCGAGGGCCAACGTTAAAGTACATAAAGGCGTTGGCGGAAAAGGAGTTGGCGACGATACGTGGCTGGTCAACGTTATTGGGGTAGGAGGGCACCTGGCTTAGCGCGTTGTTAACCCGAATCAAGGTTTCGGTGAGATCGACGCCAAACGGGAACTCAAGCTCGATTTCGGCGCTGCCGCTGCTGGCGGTCGACTCCATGCGCTGTAGGTTGGGGACATTGCGCAGGAACTCCTCCTGCTCGATCAAGATATCCTTTTCAATATCCTGCGGCGTGGCCCCCGGCCACTGCGTCTCGATACCCACTACGCGGGTTTCCAGGTCGGGAATCATCTGCACCGGGATGCGCCAGATGGCAGCGATACCCAAAATCAGCAGGATCAGCGTAATAACGCTAACCAAGATGCCGTGACGAATAATGGCGGCAAACATAGGTAGGGCAGACTCCTTTAGTCGTCGCTCAAGGACACGTTTTGTCCCTCTTCAAGCCGCTCATTACCGACAACGATCACGCGGTCTCCCGCTGATAGGCCCTCATTGACGGCGACCTCGCCCTGGTAGCTACTGCCGATCTCAACCCGTTGTTCGAACGCCTGCCAAGTATCATCGGTTTGGCGGGCCAGCCAAACGCTAACGCTGCCATCCGGGCGGCGAATGAGGGCATCCCGCGGCACGCTGGGGCTGCTTTCGCCGTTAAGTTGCAAACGTCCTTCCACGGCCATCCCCGGCAGCATTTCAAGTGGCGTTTCAGGTGCCGCACGCAGCAGAAACTGCCTTGAGCTGGCATCGAGGGGAATACGCGCGAGGGTGCGCGCCGGATGCCATTGATCGCTGCCTTCTAAGCGTACCTCTAATTGAGAGCCCTCAAAGCGCTGGTAGGCGGAGAGCGGCACCGAGAAATCCAAGCGAAGAGAAGCTAAATCGACCAAGGTAAGCAGGTTGTCACCGGGGTTAACCCACTCACCAACATTGCTCTCCCGGTGAGTGACCATGCCGTCAAAAGGGGCGCGTATTTGATGACGCTCCAACTGCAACTGGGCCAGCTCGTAGTCGGCTCGGCGCGCTTCGAGGGTGGCCTGGGCAGCCGCCAAAGCACTTTCACGCTGGCGGCGGTCGCTGGCGGCAAAGTTTTGCGCCGAAAGCTGGTTGGCTTCGCTCACTAAGCGTTGCGCCTCATCGCGCTCGGCTTCGGCCTGGGCTAGATCCGCTCGGGCACGCTGGCTTTCCAGGCTAATATCGCGGGTATCAAGTGATAAAAGGGGCTGGCCTTGAGTGACTGTGTCGCCCATCTCAACCGTTAGCTCGCTGACCTGACCCGCTTCAGCGCTTGATAGTTGTGAGGTGCGTGGGGCACTGACGCTGCCGGTCAACGGCAACACCTCTATCCGCGGAGAGTCAGCCACCACCTGCGTCTCAACACGGTTTTCCTGAGCGATAGCGAGGGATGCTAGGCTAAGGGTTAGAACAGCGCCTGCGCCTAGGCGAGCCAGGGAGGAAAGTAGAAACAACAAGGCAGCTCCTGATAAATAGGAAACCTCTGATTAACTATTGCGCTTGCCCATACGGCGTTAAAAACCACCTCAAAATGCTCATTTACAATTCGTAAACTCCGCTTTTTCGTTGATTTTTGCCTTGTCTGGCCTGCGCTCATTACGTTAATAAGAGGCTCCCTGCAGTCAATGAACAGCGTGACAGCTTTTTACACTGCACGCCGTTAGCTCCCTCAACGTTATACAAGGTTTAGTGTTTGTACAAATTTTAGCTGCGCTTTAAAGCAATCAGTAGTGCTTGCAAAGGGTGTAGCAGATCTTGTTCGGAGTAGCGCTTCACCTGGCTGCGGCAGGAGTATCCAGTAGCCAGTAGCTTGCCTGCGTTTTCTTTGGTTTCCACCTGGGGTTGCCACGACTGGGCGTAAATGGTTTTTGATGTAGTGGCGTTGCGGGTTTCGTGGCCGTAGGTGCCTGACATACCGCAGCAGCCGGTGGCCATCAGCTCAAGCTCTAACCCAAACGCCGAGAACACTTGCTGCCATGCTTTAGGGCTGCCCGGCGCGTTGGTTTTCTCGGTGCAGTGGGAGAGCAGCTTAAAGCCGGGGTCGGTTAGCTTAAGCGGGGTGGGCGCTAGCGTATTGATGCGGGTCGCCAGCCACTCCTGCAGCATCAGCACCTCCGGCACGGCTTCATGGCCTAACGCTTTGACGTACTCCTGGCGATAGGTGAGGGTCATCGCCGGGTCGATGCCCACCATGGGGATATCAAAGCGGGCCAACGTGCGTAGCCGCTCGGCTTGCCTGGCGGCGGTGCGCTCGAAGGCGCCCAAGAAGCCCTGTACCTGGAGGGGTTTGCCGTTCGCCGAATAGGGCATCACGAACACGCGTAGATTGAGACGCGAGAGTAGCTCCACCACGTCCATCACCAGCTTGGCTTCAAAGTGGGTGGTGAAGGCGTCCTGCACAATAATCACGCTGTTAGCGCGCTGCTGTTCGGTTAACAGGGCCAGCGAGAGCGGCGTTGCCTCGGCGACGCCCCAGGCGTTCAGCTGCTTTTTAACGCTGGCTCGTGAAAGCGCCGGTGAATCGCTCATGCCCAAGGTTCGGCGCATCAGTTGCTCTACCCAGCGCTGGCCAATCACGGCGTTATACAGCGGCGCCGCCTTGGCCAGGGCGGGCAACATAAATTCGGTGCCGCCGATCACGTAGTCGCGCAGCGGGCGCAGGTAGCGGCCGTGGTAGACCTCTAAAAACTGAGACCGAAACTGGGGGACGTTGACCTTAACCGGGCACTGCCCCGCGCAGGACTTACACGCCAAACAGCCCGCCATAGCGTCATACACTTCATGGGAGTAGTCGTGGTGCTGCTTGCGGCTGAGAGTGTTCGCCACCCGCAGCGGAAAGCTTTTAATAAAGCCCCAGCTGCCCTCGGCTTTTTTCTTACGCGACTCCTCAACAACGTCGATCCCCGCCTGGGTCTGCAGGCGCAGCCATTCGCGGATCAGGCTGGCGCGGCCTTTGGGCGAGTGGCGGCGATCCCGCGTCGCTTTCCATGACGGGCACATGGGATCGTCAAGGTCGTAGTTGTAGCAGGCGCCGTTGCCATTACAGTAAACCGCAGCGTCGTAGGCCTGCCAAGCACGCTCGTCGATGGTGCGGTCAAACTGACCGCGCATGGGCACGCCATCGACCTTCAACAAATCGGGGTCGCTATCCTTGGCGATTAGCTCGCCGCTTTCGGCGGGCGAAGCAATCTTGCCAGGGTTGAGCTGGTTATAGGGGTCAAAGGCCGCTTTTACCCGCTGAAGACTGGGATAGAGCTCGCCAAAGAACTTAGGCGCGTACTCAGAGCGCACGCCTTTACCGTGTTCGCCCCATAGCAGGCCACCATATTTCTGGGTAAGCGCGGCCACTTCATCGGACACCGCGCGAATCAGTTTTTCCTGCTCGGGATCTTTCATATCGATAGCGGGGCGCACATGGAGTACGCCGGCGTCTACATGGCCAAACATCCCGTAGGAGAGCCCTCGGGCATCCAGCGCGGCGCGGAACTCAGCGATAAAGTCCGCCAAGTGCTCTGGCGGTACGGCGGTATCTTCCACAAACGGAATCGGCCGTTTCTCACCCTGAACGTTGCCGAGCAAACCCACCGAGCGTTTGCGCATACCGTAGACTTTCTGGATCTGCCCGCGCCCTTCAGCCAGGGTGTAACCCAGGCGCTCAACGGTGGTGTCTTGGCTTAGGTGGTCGGTGAAGGTGCGCACCCGCTCGGCGAGGGCGCTCTCATCGTCGTCATTAAATTCGATCAGGTTAATACCGCGAATCGCCGTGTTAGCGGTCGCTGGGAAGAACTCCGCTACGCTGTCCCAGACGAAGTCCTCCATGGCTAGCTGCAGCACGGTGTCATCGACGGTTTCAATCGAGGTAGGTCGCGCCCTGGTAGTCATTAATGCTTTGGCATCCCGCAACGCATCCATAAAGCTGGTATAGCGCACATTGACCAGGGTGGAGTGCTTGGGAATCGGCAATACATTGAGGACGGCTTCGTTTAAAAAGCCCAGCGAGCCTTCCGAGCCGCACAGCAGGCTGTTGAGGTTGAGCTGCCCCTCGCCATCGCGCAGGTGGGCTAAGTCGTAGCCGGTTAAGCAGCGGTTGAGCGGGGGGAATTTGGCCGCAATCAAGTCGCGCTGCTGGTCGATAATGGCGGCGGCGGTGGTATGTACGCGGCCAAGAATCCCTTCTTGCTGGCACTCAGACTGCTCTTCATCCTGTGTTAGCACACGGCTGTGCAGGTGCTTTCCACCGATCAGAATAGTATCGAGCTCCAACACATGATCGCGGGTTTTACCGTATTCGCAGCTGCCCTGGCCGCTGGCATCAGTGGAGATCATGCCGCCGATGGTGGCGCGGTTGGAGGTCGAAAGCTCCGGGGCGAAAAACAGCCCGTGGGGCTTGAGCGCAGCATTGAGCTGGTCTTTCACCACCCCGGCCTGAACGCGCACTCGACGGTTTTCAGTGTCGATCTCGAGGATATTGTTCATGTGGCGTGATACGTCCACCACGATGCCGTCGGTGAGCGACTGGCCGTTGGTGCCGGTGCCGCCGCCACGCGGGGTCAACACAATGCCTCGGTGGGAGGTTTGTGCCGCCAGCCGGGTGATGCGTTCTAGGTCTTCGGCATGCTTGGGGTAGACCGCCGCCTGGGGCAGGCGCTGGTAAATCGAGTTATCCGTCGCCAGCACCGTGCGGTTGGCATAGTCGGGGGCAATTTCGCCCTCAAACCCCCGAGTCTTGAGGGCTTGTAGAAAACGTACATACGAATTTCCCAAGCGTTCAAACGGGGCGGTACGGGTATCCAAGGATGCAATCATAGTTGAGCAAGCCGTCAGTGCCGGGGGCGCAAAAAAAGAAGACGGCTACTTTACCGCAGTGACTGCTCAGCTGCATCTTACGGTAACGCCTTACTCAACACCCAGGGCTTCTTTTACCAGCGCTGCTGAGGCGTCTGACATCGGCAGTGCTAGCGCCAGTTCGTGGGCACGGGGCGACATTTTGCGCCAGGTCATCTGCACAATACGCACCATGTGGTCGTGCTCTATCTTACGCGAGAAGTCAGCAAAGTAGTTCTCTAGAAACACCAGGCAGGCGCAATCTTCCAGCGCTTGTACGTCTGGGTCGCGGCCTAAGCCTTTCTTGCCAATCATCGTTGCGGCTCGGGCGGCGTCTTGGTCTGCATAGCCTGCGTCGCGCATCAGTTGGGCGGTAGTATCGCCAGCACGAATTCCCTGATCGCGCCGCCAGGTTAAATAACCCACACGCCCTTCGGGGTACTCATCGCGCGGCACTAACCAGCGCTGCAAGTGCTGGGCGCGAACGGCCAGGCGCAGCACTTCATCTGGGGCATCGTGAACGCGGTCTAACCAGTCACTCATACGCTGGGCGTAGGCCAGCTCCTGGGGCATGGAGGTGCCATAGGCAAGCGTCGTGGAGCGCGGATCCTCGGCATGCAAAGCATCAATGGCGGCAAGCGTTTGATCAAAGGCAGTAGACATGGCAACAGTGCTCGGCTTAAGAGTGAATTAGCAATAGGTTGCCGAGAAATCGCATGAATCACAACCGCAGTATGAGGGGAGATGGAACAGGGGAGACGCAGCGTCCGCTGCTAACCACAGCGGACGCTCTTCATACGCTCTATAAATACTAACGCTAAACTTAGCGGCGATTATAAACTTCTTCGTTGAGTTCACCCTCGCTCTTACCTACCAGCGTGGTAACCATTAAATCGCCCGCGACGTTGACGCTGGTACGGGCCATATCCAGTATTCGATCAATCCCCGCGACTACGGCGATGGCTTCCAGCGGCAGACCAATCTGTGCCATTACAATCGATAGCATTATTAGACCCGCGCCCGGTACTCCCGCCGTACCGATAGAGGCCAGCGTGCCGGTGGCAACGATCATGCCGTAATCCATCATGCTCAAATCAGTACCAGTCATTTGGGCGATGAATAGCACTACCACGCCCTGGTAAAGCGCCGTGCCATCCATGTTGATGGTGGCGCCTACCGGTAGTACAAACCCTGAAACCCCTTCAGACACCCCCAGGTTTTTCTGTGCGCAGCGGATAGAGACAGGCAGAGTGCCCGCAGAGGAAGCGGACGAGAACGCCACTACAATAGCGTCCAGGCTGCCCTGTAAGTAGCGCATAGGGTTTAGCCGACCCAACAGCGATATAAAGCCTGAGTAGATCACCAATACGTGAAGAATACTGGCCAGGTAGACCACGCCAATCAACTTGGCCAGCGGCAGCAGTATCTCTAATCCGTACTGGCCCGAGACATGGGCGATTAAGCCAAACACGCCAAAAGGGGCGAACGCCATCACAATGCCGGTGAGCTTGTACATTGCCTCGGCAAAACTATCGAAGACCTTCATGACCGGTTCGCCTTTATCGCCGATCAGCGTCAGCGAAATACCCAAACCAATGGCAAACACAATGATCTGCATAATGTTGCCGTTGGCCAGCGCGTCCAGCGGGTTACGCGGTACTAAGTTAACCAGGATAGAGACCAGCGATGGCGCTTCGTTAGCGGCCACTTCTGAGTCAAAACTTAAATCAACCCCAACACCTGGCTGCAGCAAGGTGGAAAGTACCAGACCGATGGAGATAGCAAAGGCGGTAGTGATCAAATAGAGAGTAATCGTACGAGCACCAATGCGGCCCATTTTCTGCGGGTCACGCATGGAGGTAATGCCTACCACCAGGGTGGAGAACACCAGCGGTACAATCAGCATCATAATAGCGTTGATAAAAATATCACCGATTGGCTTAAACACGCTGGCGGCATCGCCCAAGAGTGCACCTGCCAAAATGCCCAGTGCTAAGCCCGCGAGAATTTTCTTCCATAGGGCGATTCGTCGCCACCAGGCAAATTTTCCTTGCTGTGCTGTTTCCTGCACTACCTTTCTCCTTTTAAAAAAGTGTGAAAACCTATTTTTCAGCGATTCTCCAGTTGAATCGGCGGGCACTCTATCACTTTTGGCTAATGGGCGGGGATGGATATGCAGAACGGTCTTAGCGCATGCGGTAGATTCAGGCATGCTGCTTGGCTAGTGGTTTGCCACGCGCTTCTTAAGTGGGACGAGGTAAAATTGTTTACTGATTCTGTCTATTAATATTTCTTAACCAGTGCTGTGTAACGCCAGCCATGGCTCCCCGGCGCGCTTTTGCCTACAATAGGCGCCTTTATGCACGCGCATTAGCGCGTTGCTCTTATTGATTTCAGGCCAAGGGACAGGATTCATGCTCGATCCGAAACTGCTGCGCGGTGATCTTGACACGGTTGCTCAACAACTGGCCCGCCGGGGCTTTGTGCTTGATAAAGCGGGACTGCAGGCGCTGGAGTCGCGTCGCCGCGAGCTGCAAACGCAAACCGAGCAGCTGCAAAATGAGCGCAATATGCGCTCTAAAGCGATTGGCAAGGCCAAGGCCAACGGTGAAGACATTCAACCGCTGCTGGATGAAGTCAGCGATTTAGGCGATCGCTTGGATAAAGCCAAGCGCGAGCTTTCCGAGGTGCAGGAAGAGTGGGACGACGCCATCAGCGGTATTCCCAACCTGCCCCATGAAAGCGTGCCGGAAGGCAAAAGCGAGAACGATAATGTTGAGCTGCACCGCTGGGGCACGCCGCGGGAGTTTGATTTCACGGTACTCGATCACGTCGATCTGGGTAAAAAATCGGGTTATCTCGATTTTGAGTTGGCAGCTAAGATTACTGGCGCTCGCTTTGCGGTAATGCGCGGGCCGATTGCACGCCTGCACCGGGCACTGGCGCAGTTTATGCTGGACACCCAAACCGAACAGCACGGCTACGAAGAGTGCTACGTGCCCTATATGGTGAATCGCGAATCGCTCATGGGGACTGGCCAGTTACCGAAGTTTGGCGAAGATCTGTTCAAGCTGGACGATGAGCGCGAGTACCACCTGATTCCCACCTCGGAAGTACCGCTGACTAACTTCGTGCGCGATGAAATTGTCGAGCAGGCGGCATTGCCGATGAAGCTTACCGCGCATACACCGTGTTTCCGCTCTGAAGCAGGCTCACACGGCCGTGATACCCGCGGCATGATCCGTCAGCATCAGTTCGATAAGGTCGAGATGGTGCAGATCGTCGAACCGGAGAAGAGCTACGCAGCATTGGAAGAGATGCGTGGTCATGCGGAGGCAATCCTGCAGGCGCTGGATCTGCCGTATCGTGTGGTGACGCTGTGTACTGGGGATATGGGCTTTGGGGCGACTAAAACCTACGACTTAGAAGTGTGGTTGCCCAGTCAGGAAACGTACCGGGAGATTTCTTCGGTTTCCAACTGCGAGGATTTTCAGGCGCGGCGTATGCAGGCGCGTTATCGCCACCCGGATGCCAAAAAGCCACAGTTGCTGCATACCTTGAATGGTTCTGGACTAGCGGTGGGGCGTTGCCTGCTGGCAGTGCTTGAAAACCACCAGCAGGCGGATGGGTCGGTGACTATTCCTGAGCCGCTACGTCGCTACCTGGGCGGCCTGGAGCATTTGGTCCTTTAAGCGCCCACACAACGTTAACGCCAGCATCAATACGAATGGTGCCAGGGCTGTAATCACTGGTGGCAGTGGATTGGCTGGCACCAGTGGCATCGCTCTCTGCCCGCATCGACATCATCTGCGGTTGGAAGATAGGTGATTGAGTTTCTTCAATGCGCTGCACATGGCCCAATTCGGCATCTAAGCTGTCGGCCATCAGGTTTGCCTTGTGCTGTGCTTTCTCGAGTGCCTTGACCAATGCTTCGTCAGTCGCGGCATCACGGTCCTGTAGGTCGAATTGCACGCCGTCAAGCGAGTTAACGCCCGCCGCAATCAGGGCATCTAATACTTCGCTTAATTGATCAAGGTCGGTAAGTTCGACGGTGATAGGGCGCTCCAGTCGCGTGCGCTGGAGTGTTTCATGTTCGCCGTCTTCGTTGCGCTGCCCCTGAACGTGTTCAGGGTAGACATTGAGCGAGCCAGCGTGAATGGCTGTGCGCTCAAGGCCAGTGGCTTCCATCTGTTCGATTAATTCGCTAGCGCGGGTCTCTAAACGCTCACGGGCATCGCTAAGTGCGCTACTATCGCTCTCCTCCAGGGTGGAAAGGGCAGGCGTATTTTCCCACAGGCGTGCATTCAACGTGGCTTTATCGGGCTCAACCTCTACCCAAGACTGAGCTTGAACATGCAGGCTGGGCTGAGGCTGGTGTGACGGTGAAGCGTGTGCCAACGGGGCGCTGAGAAGTGCTAATAAGGCACCGCCTAGCAGGCTGTAACCTAGGAGTTGAGCGCGTAGACCTGAAGAGCCTGATCTTTGAGAATTAAGTGGAATTGCTTTCATAAATGGCTTCCTTAGTAAGGGGGTAGCTGTGAGTGAACAGCCGCGCCGCCAAGTTAAATCATCGTTTTAAAAGCTGTTTCAAGAAGTTAGGGCAGACACTACTTGGAAGGGTAGTAGAAAAGAAAGTTCAGCAAGGAAGAGTGGACGCACAACAGTTGCTTATTGTTTGCACGGTTTGTGCACTATGATCAAAGCAGCCATTATGTACCAATAACAGGCTAGGGAAAGATTATGTCGAACGTGTCTGATGAGGATTACCGAAGTATTCCGCTCAATGCCACCTTGGCGCTTGCCGCGTTGGTGGTGATTATTGCTGGAATGAAAGTTGGTGCTGATTTACTGGTGCCGTTGCTACTGGCGATATTTATCGCGGTGGTGTGTACCTCGCCGGTACAGTGGCTGCACCGCTGTGGTCTGAGCATGCGAATGTCGGCCTTTCTGACCTTAATGGTGTTGCTGGCGTTTATTTCGCTCATTGGTCTGCTAGTGGTTAACAGCTTTAGCACTTTTTTGACGGCGCTGCCGGAAATTGAGTCTCGGCTGTATGAACAGTATTGGAACTTGCTTAATGCGCTCTCTTCACGCGGATTAGCAATCAACCCGGACCAGATCAACTCCCTCTTTGAAGGCGAGGATGAAGGCTCCTGGATGCCAGCGCTATTGAGCCAGCTTGGCAATCTCTTCATGCAGAGCATTATTGTTGGGTTGCTGGTTATCTTTATGCTGTTTGAGACGCTCAATGTGCGCGACAAAATATCTCGAGCACTGGAAAATCCCGCGCCCAGTTTGAAGCGTTTCAGTGAATTCAGCTTAACGCTAAAGCGCTACCTTGCGGTTAAGACGGTTATTAGCCTTGCCACGGGTGCGCTGGTTTGGCTCTCTTGCTTGATTGTTGGTGTTGAATTTCCACTGCTGTGGGGGGTGTTAGCCTTTGCGCTAAACTTCATTCCTAATATTGGTTCTGCTCTGGCTGCCATACCGCCGGTGTTGTTACTACTGGTTGCCCAAGATGGCGGCGCGTTTCAGGCGATGCTGTTGGCATCGGCATATCTGGTCATCAACTTTGTGCTTGGCAACCTAATTGAGCCACGGGTAATGGGGCAGGCGTTAGGGCTCTCCACCTTTGTGGCGTTTTTATCGTTGGTCGTGTGGGGCTGGATCTTTGGTGCGGCGGGGATGTTACTTTCGGTGGTGCTGACAATGACACTTAAAATCGCGCTTGATAGCCACCCACAAACACGCTGGATCGCTCGGCTGCTAGGGCCTGGGAGGCGGCGTATAAAGGATAGTAGGGCGAGTGACGCAAGCTTGCCGCCGTGGAAGCGCTGAAGTTGAGGTAAAGAGTAGTGATAACACTACCGCCGACAGCGTCGGCGGTAATTGCACGTACTAAATTGCACGTACTGGACGGCTGTCATCAGGCGTTCTGTTCGATGAACTGCGTCAGTTGTGATTTGGATTGCGCGCCAACCAGTGAGGCGACTTTGGTGCCTGCTTTAAACAGCATCACGGTAGGTACACCGCGTACGCCTTGCTCGGCAGCAATTTCAGGTGCATCGTCAACATTGACACTAACGACTTTCAGGCTGTCCTGACGCTCTGCAGCCACTTCATCAACGACCGGGGCCATGACTTTGCACGGGCCACACCAAGGCGCCCAGAACTTCATTAGCACAGGCTGTTCAGCGTTGAGGACTTCTTGCTCAAAATTGGCGTTGGTGACATCAACATTATTAGCCATTTGCTTCTCCCGTTTGCGTTGCTCTTACTGTTTCGTTGCCTCAAATGGAGCAACGGTCATTACGCGATCAATTGGCGCTCGTTCACCGCGCCTCATCTCTATCACGATAAGCGTGGGCAGATGTTAGCGGGCGCGGAGGTTGCTGGCAAATTTCCCGTGTGGTGATTTATCTGAATAGCAGAAATGAATGGATGCTGGTAGGAAGATTTTTTTATAATATAAAAGTATTATCCATTTGTTTTTTATTCTATCTGGTGCTGTAAAGTGCCGCACCAGCGCCGCTTCCCATCAACCGCATCGTATTAGCTGCGCAAGGATGTGTTTCAAGGCGCGTCCTACATAGATCTGTTTAGAGAATAAATAAGGTGAGGATATGAAGCTACAACAGCTACGCTATATCTGGGAAGTCAATCGACATAACCTGAACGTCTCAGCCACAGCGCAAAGTCTATTTACCTCACAACCGGGGATCTCCAAACAAATTCGTTTATTGGAAGACGAGCTTGGCGTTGAGATTTTTGCCCGCAGCGGCAAGCACCTAACGCGAGTAACGCCTGCTGGCCAATCGATTATTGAACTAGCCGGGCAAGTGCTGCGCCTGACCGATAATATCAAGCAGGTTGCCCAGGAGCATAGCGACGAGCGTCGTGGCAGCCTGGCGATTGCAACCACACACACTCAAGCTCGTTACGCGCTACCACCGATCATTAGCGAATTCACGCTGAAATACCCTGATGTAGCCCTGCATATGCAGCAGGGGACGCCCAAACAGATTGCACAGATGGTTAGCGAAGGGCAGGCAGACTTTGCTATCGCCACCGAGTCACTGGAGCTGTTTACCGATTTGGTACTGCTGCCATGCTATCGCTGGAACCGCTGCGTACTGGTGCCTAAGGGGCACCCTTTAGCGACTCATGATGGCCCGTTGACCCTTGAGGCGCTTGGCGAGCATCCGTTGGTGACTTATGTGTTTGGGTTTACTGGTCGTTCTCAGTTAGATGATGCCTTTAAAGCGAAGGGGCTAACGCCTAACGTAGTGCTCACGGCAGCCGATGCCGATGTGATAAAAACCTACGTGCGCTTGGGAATGGGCGTGGGTATCGTGGCGCATATGGCCGTGGATGAGGCGCTTGACGATGACTTGGTAGCACTGGATGCAAGTCATCTGTTTGCCAGCTCTACGACCAAGATTGGTATTCGTCGTGGCACTTTTATGCGCGGCTATATGTATGACTTTTTAGAGCGCTTCGCGCCTCACTTAACCCGTGACCGTGTGGATGAAGCGCTAACAGCAGGCCCACGCCATGAACAGTCGCTGTTTGATGACTTAGACCTGCCCGAGTATTGATTATTGGCGAGTATCAGTGCTGTAAATGCAGCCCGCATTCGCGCTTCTCTTCCACCTTTGTGGGGTCAAAGTAGTCGAAGTTGTTGGGTAGATTATGCGCCTGTAGGTACTGATACATATCTTTAGCGCTCCACTGTAGCAGCGGTGCCACTTTTAACAGGCCGTCGCTGTTGCGGCTAACCGCCTGCATTTTGGCGCGTTCGGGGGTGTCTTCAGCGCGTAGCGCGGTAAACCATACGTCGGGCTGCATTTCACGCAACGCACGCTCGAAAGGTTCGAGTTTCACTTCCTGAGTAAAGGCTGCATGGCGCGGGTCGTCAATGCCCGGCATGAGGCCGTCCAGCGCTTCACGGTGGGCGCGGGTACGACGGGGCACAAAGCTGACGATATTGAGATTGAGTTGTTTTATCACCTCGTCGGCGAATTGATAGGTCGCCTCGGTGTTGTAACCGCTGTCCATCCACACAATCGGTATATCCGGGCGTACCCGGCTGACCATGTGCAGAATCACCGCCTCAAAAGGGCGAAAGTTAGTGGTGCAGATAGGTCGCGCGCCCTGGGCTAAAGCCCACTCAACCAAACCCTGCGGGTTGTTAGCAAATTCGTTATTGATCGCTTCAAGCTCTGAGGACATGCTGCCTCCTGTTCGGGTGTAGAGTTATGGTGACTAGGCTATCAAACCCGACCCCTGACGCCCCAATACCGTTTAGTTAGGCTTTTATATTCCTTTTTGATATAGAAATTTAATTGCTTATTCCAGGGCGCCAATTAGGTGGCGAATCTTATCCAGTGTTTCGGTGTACTCTTCGTCCGCTTGAGAGTCTGCCACTAAGCCGCCTCCGCCCCATACATGTAATCTTCCCGACTCGGCAACCATCGTCCGAATGGCGATGGAAGTATCCATACTGCCGCGTACATCGACATAACCTAAGCTGCCGCAATAGACGCTGCGCTGGCAGGGCTCTAATTCATCAATAATCTGCATGGCGCGAACCTTGGGCGCGCCGGTAATCGAGCCGCCGGGAAAAGCGGCTTCAAGAAGTGACAGTGGGGTATAGCTATCGGCCAGCGTTCCCTGCACGACGCTAACTAGGTGGTGCACGTTGGGGTAGCTCTCCAAGCGGCACAGCTGCGGCACGCGAATGGAGCCAGGCTTACACACGCGGCCTAAGTCATTGCGTAGCAAGTCAACGATCATCACATTTTCAGCGCGATCTTTAGTGCTGCTCAATAGCTGTTCCGCTAACGCCTGATCTTCTTCTGGCGTTGCGCCCCGCGGACGGGTGCCTTTGATGGGCCGCGTTTCGACTTCTCTGTTGCTGCATTGGATAAAACGCTCCGGCGAAAGTGAGAGTACGGCTTTATCTCCCCAGGCCATGAAGCCCGAAAAAGGCGTGGGCGTTGCCTGACGCAATCGCAGGTACGCTTGCCACTCATCCCCCTCATAGTCGGCATAAAAACGCTGCGCTAAATTGATCTGGTAGCAATCTCCCGCCCGTATATAGCGCTGCACAGCGTTAAAACGCGAGACGTACTGGTCATGGCTAAGCTCGGCCTGAAAGGCATTATTAAGTGTAAATGTGCCTGGCTGGTCTGGTGACCCGGCTAGCCAGGTTTTTACCTGGTCACGACGTTCCGGCGTGGCAATTAACCATGCCTGCTGGGCCACGTGATCTAGCGTAATACACCAATCGTAAAGTCCTAGGCGGGCTTGTGGTAGTGCGACCGGGCTCGTTTGACCGCTAGGTATTGATAAGGTTTTACGTCCTAAATCGTAGCCCCAATAGCCAATCAAACCGCCAAGAAAAGGGAGTTCACTGAGCTCATTAGGAATATCTAACTGATCCAATAGCCACTGCTGCAGCGCAAACGCATCGTTGGCTAGGTGTGGTGGAGGGCTGAACTGATGAGATGAGAGGCTCGGGTTGCCGTCGCTCGTCACTTCCAGCGTAGCCAGGGGGTCGCTGCTGATAATATCAAAGCGACCATTGGCAATCGGGCGACCACTATCGAGCAGCACCGCGCCGGGTCTGGCGCGCAGGCGGGCGAATACACCCAAGGGGTCGGGTGGATAGGGCAGGGAAGTCATCGACAACGCCTTGATCATTAAGCAAACGCCTCGCCAGTAAAGGGCGAGCCATTTTAGAGGGGCGTAGGCAATGACACCAGTGTTAGACGCCTGTCGCATTTAACGCTACGCAACTGCAACCCACCACTCGTTACCTAACAATAACTGCTTGATTGTTGACAGAGCTGATCTGGTTGTCCCTATCAGTACAACGAAAGGCGTACAAAATCGGCTATCTAGGCTAGTTGACGGTTCAAATGACACGCGCTAGAGTTTGTTTACTTTTCAATTGTCGACAATTAATCATGGCAACACTCGCTTCTAACTCGTCTACTGCCGCCAACGCTTCCTCAGCAACAGCAGGTTCTGAGGCAACCGCCTCGGAAATGGCTGTACCCGAAGTACGCACGCTCGCGGAGCGGGTATTTCATCAGTTGCAGGATGCCATCGTGCGCGGTGAGCTCGCACCCGGCAGTAAAATCACCGAGCCAGGGCTGTCTAAAACCTACGGTATTTCCCGAGGGCCCTTGCGTGAAGCAATGCGGCGCTTGGAAGCACACCGCCTGATTGAGCGTGTTCCTCATGTAGGCGCGCGCGTAGTTCAGCTCTCAATGAAGGAGCTTCTAGAGCTCTTTGACCTGCGTGAAGCTCTGGAAAGTATGGCGGCGCGCCTGGCGGCGGAGCATATGTCGCCGGAAGAGGTACAGGGGTTGCGGGATGTTCTGGCACTTCACGAAGGTCAGGCCGACCTAAAGCGTGGTGAAGCTTATTATCAGCGCGAAGGCGACCTCGATTTTCACTACTGCATCGTTCAGGGCAGCCACAACAAAATGCTAATGAATCTGCTCTGCGATGACCTTTACTACCTTGTGCGCCTTTATCGCACTCAGTTTAGTGCCAGTGGCACGCGACCACAGCGAGCTTTTGTTGAGCACCATCGCATTGTCGATGCCATCGAAGCGGGCGATGCTGAACTGGCTGAACTGTTGATGCGCCGCCATGTTAGCGCCTCCCGAGCCAATGTGGCAGACCGCTACGCAGCGACCCTCGAACAGACAGCATCAGAATCTCATCGTTAAGTCGTCGTTAAACATAACTAAACATAAGTAGAAATGAGTAACAGGAGATACGCCCCATGTCCCAGATGACTCCCGGCGCCCGCTTTCGGGCCGCGCTAGAGACCAACCGCCCGCTGCCAATCTTAGGCACGATTAATGCCTATACAGCGCTGATGGCCGAAAAAGTAGGCCATCAAGCCATTTACCTTTCCGGTGGCGGTGTTGCCAACGCCTCGTTCGGCTTGCCGGATCTGGGCATGACGACCATGAATGATGTGATGGAAGATGCTCACCGTATCTGCGGCGCCACCGAGCTCCCGCTGCTGGTGGATATCGATACCGGCTGGGGCGGCGCCTTTAATATCGCCCGCACCGTGAAAGAGATGCAGCGCGCTGGCGTAGCCGCAGTGCATATGGAAGACCAGGTGGCGCAAAAGCGCTGTGGGCACCGCCCCAATAAGGCGATTGTCTCCCAGCAGGAGATGGTTGACCGTATCAAAGCCGCCGCCGATGCCAAGATCGATCCCGACTTCTATTTGATTGCCCGCACCGATGCGTTTCAAAAAGAGGGCCTTGATGCGGCCATTGAGCGGGCCAATGCCTGCGTGGAAGCCGGGGCAGATGCCATCTTCGCCGAAGCGGTTCATACCTTAGATGATTACAAAGCTTTCTGTGAGCGGGTCAATGCGCCGATTTTGGCCAACATCACCGAATTCGGCGCTACCCCGCTGTTTACCCAATCCGAGTTGGGCGACGTTGGTTGCCGCATGGTGCTTTACCCGCTCTCGGCCTTCCGCGCCATGAACGCTGCGGCACTGCAGGTCTATCAAAGCATCCTCGACAACGGCCACCAAAAAGACGTGGTGCCTATCATGCAGACCCGCGATGAACTCTACGACTTTCTCAATTACCACGACTTTGAACAGAAACTGGACGCCCTGTTTGCCGAAAAAGGGGGCGACCAGTAAACCAAGCGCCAGCTTAACAACCACCATATTTAAAAAACACAATTTAAAATAAAAGCAGAGTTAGGAGACACACCATGGCTGATAAACCCGTGACAGGTGCAGGACTGCGTGGCCAGAGCGCCGGTTCCACCGCGCTGTGTACGGTAGGCAAAACAGGCTCAGGCCTGACCTACCGCGGCTTTGATATTAAAGAGCTCGCCGAAAAAGCCAAATTTGAAGAGGTTGCTTACCTGCTGTTAAAAGGCAAGCTGCCCAACCAGGGCGAATTAGATCACTACATCAGCAAGCTCAAAAGCCTGCGCGGCTTGCCCGATGCGCTGAAAACGGTACTTGAGCAGATTCCCAAAGACGCTCACCCGATGGATGTGATGCGCACCGGCACCTCAATGCTGGGCAATCTAGAAACCGAAGAGAGCTTCGATCAGCAGCAGGACGTAGCTGACCGACTGCTAGCGGTGCTGCCTTCGATTATTTGCTACTGGTATCGCTTCTCTCACGACGGTGTGCGTATCGACACTGAAACCGACGATAATTCAGTGGGCGGCCATTTCCTTAACATGCTGCGTGGCGAACCCGCCTCTGAGCTGCATGCCCGGGTAATGAACGTCTCGCTGATTCTTTACGCCGAGCACGAGTTCAACGCCTCTACCTTCACAGCACGAGTTTGTGCCTCAACGCTTTCCGATATGCACTCCTGCGTGACCGGCGCGATTGGTTCACTGCGCGGGCCCCTGCATGGCGGCGCCAACGAAGCGGCCATGGCGATGATCGAGGATTGGCAGTCGCCGGAAGAAGCAGAAAGCAAAATCATGGGCATGCTGGAGCGTAAGGACAAGATCATGGGCTTTGGTCATGCGATCTACCGCGAGTCCGATCCGCGCAACGCGATTATCAAGCACTGGTCCAAGAAGCTCTCCGACGACGTAGGCGATAAGGTGCTTTACCCGGTTTCCGAGCGAGTTGAAGCCGTTATGTGGCGCGAGAAAAAGCTATTCTGTAACGCGGACTTCTTCCACGCTAGCGCATACCACTTTATGGATATACCCACCAAGCTGTTCACGCCGATTTTTGTCATGTCACGTCTGACAGGTTGGGCGGCCCACGTTTTTGAACAGCGAGCCAACAACCGCATCATTCGCCCTAGTGCCGATTACACAGGCCCCGAGAAGAGCGAGTGGGTACCTATAGAAGCGCGAGACTGACCAGCGTGATGCCCGGTGGCTTGATAACCGGGCTTTTTCAGCCCCTTCTTGTGAGTCTGCCTGCTATGAATACCCAATACCGTAAACCCCTGCCTGGCACAGAGCTTGAGTTTTTTGATGCTCGCGAGGCGGTGGAAGATATTCAGCCCGGTGCCTATGCACAGTTGCCGTATACCTCCCGTGTACTGGCGGAACAATTGGTGCGCCGCTGCGATCCTGACCTGCTCACCGATGCGCTAAAACAGCTGATTGAGCGCAGGAGCGACATGGATTTTCCCTGGTACCCCGCACGTGTCGTCTGTCACGATATCCTCGGCCAGACTGCGCTGGTCGACTTGGCCGGGTTGCGTGACGCCATCGCCGAAAAGGGCGGCGACCCCGCCAAGGTCAACCCGGTGGTGCCCACCCAACTGATTGTCGACCACTCGCTGGCGGTGGAGCACGCAGGCTCAGAAGAGGGCGCCTTCGAGAAAAACCGTGCCATTGAAGATCGTCGCAACGATGACCGCTTCCATTTCATTAACTGGACCAAGACGGCATTTGAGAACGTCGATGTGATTCCTCCTGGCAACGGCATCATGCACCAGATCAATCTGGAGAAGATGTCACCGGTGGTGCAGAACCGCGACGGCATTGCCTACCCCGATACCTGTGTGGGGACCGATAGCCATACGCCCATGGTCGATGCCTTGGGCGTTATCTCGGTGGGCGTGGGTGGCCTGGAAGCCGAAAGCGTAATGCTGGGGCGTGCCTCCATGATGCGCCTGCCGGATATAGTCGGCGTGGAGCTGACCGGCAAGCTGCAGCCGGGGATTACCGGCACCGATATGGTGCTGGCAATTACCGAATTTCTGCGTAAAGAGCGGGTGGTCGGGGCCTACTTGGAGTTTTATGGTGAAGGCGCCGATGCGCTCACCGTGGGTGATCGCGCCACGATTTCGAATATGACCCCCGAATACGGCGCGACCGCGGCGATGTTCTACATCGATGGTCAAACCATCGATTACCTGAAAATTACCGGCCGTGAAGATGAACAGGTGGCGCTGGTGGAAACCTACGCCAAGCACACTGGCCTCTGGGCGGATAGTTTGACCGAGGTTGAGTATGAGCGGGTGCTGACCTTTGATCTCTCGTCAGTGAAGCGCACCCTGGCGGGGCCCTCTAACCCTCACGCCCATTTGCCCACTTCAGAGCTTGCCCAACGTGGCATTGCGGTAGGGCTTGAGGCTGCGCGGGAAGAGGAGAAAGCGGGCAGAATGCCTGATGGCGCGGTTATCATCGCCGCCATCACCAGCTGCACCAATACCTCTAACCCTCGTAATATGGTTGCCGCCGGGCTAATTGCCCGTAACGCCAATCGGCTGGGTCTGCTGCGTAAGCCGTGGGTGAAGTCGTCGCTGGCGCCGGGCTCGAAAACCGTCAAGATGTACCTGGAAGAAGCCGGGTTGATGAGCGAGCTGGAAAACCTTGGCTTTGGGGTGGTGGCTTACGCCTGCACCACCTGTAACGGCATGTCCGGGGCGCTGGAACCAAAAATCCAACAGGAGATTATCGAGCGCGACCTCTACGCAACCGCCGTGCTTTCAGGTAATCGTAACTTCGATGGCCGTATTCATCCCCACGCCCAGCAGGCGTTTTTGGCATCACCACCGTTGGTGGTCGCTTACGCCATTGCAGGCACGATTCGCTTTGATATCGAAAAAGACGCATTAGGTGTTGATCAGGCGGGGAACCCCGTCACTTTGAAGGATATCTGGCCAGCGGATGAAGAGATCGACGCGATCGTCAAATCATCGGTGAAGCCGGAGCAGTTCCGCCAGACCTATATTCCCATGTTCGACTTGGATAAGAGCGCCCGCGCCCAGGTCAGCCCTCTGTATGACTGGCGGCCCCAGAGCACTTATATCCGCCGTCCGCCGTACTGGGAGGGCAATATGGCCAAGGTACGAACTCTTAAAGGCATGCGGCCGCTGGCGATACTGCCGGACAATATCACGACCGATCACTTGTCGCCCTCCAACGCGATACAGCTCAACAGCGCGGCGGGTGAGTACCTGGCCAAAATGGGCCTGCCGGAGGAAGACTTCAACTCCTACGCCACCCACCGCGGTGACCACCTGACTGCCCAGCGCGCTACCTTCGCCAACCCGAAGTTGTTCAACGAGATGGTGCGCGATGCCGACGGCAAGGTAAAACAGGGCTCGCTGGCGCGGGTAGAGCCCGAAGGCGAAGTGACCAGAATGTGGGAAGCGATTGAAACCTATATGGCGCGTAAGCAGCCGCTGATTATCATTGCCGGGGCGGATTACGGCCAGGGCTCTTCACGGGACTGGGCGGCCAAAGGCGTGGCACTGGCAGGCGTAGAAGCGATTGCCGCCGAAGGCTTTGAACGTATCCACCGCACCAACCTGATCGGTATGGGGGTGATGCCGCTGGAGTTTGAGCCGGGTACTACACGCATGACACTCGCTCTGGATGGCACCGAAACCTTCGATGTCGAAGGCGCCGTTTCGCCAGGGGCAATGCTCACGCTGGTAATCCACCGCCAAAATGGAGACAGCGAGCGCGTCGTGATGAAGTGCCGTTTGGATACGGCCGAGGAGGTGTCAATTTACACCGCTGGAGGCGTACTGCAGCGCTTCGCCCAGGATTTCCTCGAATCGTCGGCAGCTTAAACCGTATCTGGCCAAGAGAACCCGGTGTCTTTAGCTTTTCGAACCTAGTTTTTCGAATCAGGCTTAGAGCACCGGGTTATTTTTAGGAGTGGTAATAATGAGCGAGTCAGTTCAAAACAAACATGTGCCGCAGATAAAGATCCCGGCCACCTATATGCGCGGCGGCACCAGTAAAGGCGTATTTTTTAAGCTCAATGATCTACCCGAAGCGGCCCAGCAGCCGGGCGTAGCGCGGGATCAGTTGCTACTGCGCGTCATCGGCAGCCCCGACCCTTACGAAAAACAGATTGATGGCATGGGCGGGGCGACCTCAAGTACCAGCAAGACGGTGATTCTGTCGAAAAGTAAGTCAGCCGAACACGATGTAGATTACCTGTTTGGCCAGGTCTCTATCGATAAGCCCTATGTTGATTGGAGCGGCAACTGCGGCAACCTATCGGCGGCGGTTGGCCCCTTTGCGATAGCCAACGGCCTAGTTGATGCATCACGCATTCCGGAAAATGGTGTCGTCGAGGTAAGAATCTGGCAGGTCAATATTCAGAAAACCATCGTTTCCCAGGTACCTGTTGTGAATGGTCAAGTGCAGGAGACAGGCGATTTTGAGCTGGATGGGGTGACATTTCCCGCGGCTGAAATTCCAGTAGCTTTTAAGGATCCGGCGGAAGGCGAGGGAGCAATCTTCCCCACTGGCAACCTAATCGATGAACTGGAGGTCCCGGGCGTGGGAATGCTGAAAGCCACCCTGATCAATGCCGGTATACCCACGATATTCATTAATGCCGACGATATTGGCTACGTGGGTACCGAGCTTCAGGATGTCATCAATGGCGACGGTAAAGCGCTTGTGATGTTTGAAACCATTCGTGCCCATGGCGCATTACGAATGGGACTGATCAGCGACATCAGTGAGGCCGCTAACCGTCAGCACACACCCAAAGTGGCCTTTGTGGGGCCGCCAGCGAATTACCTCTCTTCGAGCGGTAAGAGTGTGAATGCTAGTGATATCGATCTGGTGGTGCGAGCGCTCTCGATGGGCAAGTTGCATCACGCCATGATGGGCACGGCCGCCGTTGCCATTGCAGCGGCCGCTGCCATTGAAGGAACGCTGGTGAACCTGGCAGCAGGAGGTGGCGGTCAACGTAACGCGGTCACTTTTGGACACCCTTCCGGCAGCTTGCGGGTTGGCGCTGAAGCAAACTTGGTCGAGGGGCGGTGGCATATCGAACAGGCGGTGATGAGCCGTAGTGCCCGGGTATTGATGGAAGGAGTGGTGAGAATTCCTGGGGACAGCTTTTAGGGCGCGTTCCTTGAGCCATACTGAGTAGGTGATTCAACAGCAGGAGAGAGCGCTATGTCTACCAGACCGTCTGCCACATCCGAAGCCAACGAGCGGCCCGATTACGATCCCGAACTGCAGACTATCGCCGACTATGTTCTGAACTATCAGGTGGATTCCCAAGAGGCACTGGAGACTGCGCGTTACTGCCTGATGGATACGCTTGGCTGTGGGCTGCTAGCACTACGCTTTCCGGAGTGTACCAAGCACCTTGGGCCGATAGTAGAAGGCACAGTGGTGCCGTTTGGAGCGCGAGTCCCAGGTACAACGCTGCGTCTTGATCCGGTCAAAGCGGCATGGGATATCGGCTGTATCATCCGCTGGCTGGACTATAACGATACTTGGCTTGCCGCCGAATGGGGCCACCCCTCCGATAATCTTGGTGCTATTCTGGCGGTAGCCGATCACCTCTCTCAGCGGCGAGTTGCTCAAGGTGAAGCACCGCTTGTGATGCGTGATGTGCTTGAAGCAATGGTTATGGCCCATGAAATACAGGGTGTACTGGCGCTGGAAAACAGCTTTAATCGGGTTGGACTCGATCACGTGGTGCTAGTAAAGGTGGCGTCTACTGCGGTGGCCGCCAAGTTGTTGGGCGCCAATCGTGAGCAGGTGCTGTCGGCGCTTTCCCATGCGTGGGTCGATGGTCAGAGCCTACGAACTTATCGTCATGCGCCCAACGCAGGTTCGCGGAAAAGCTGGGCCGCGGGGGACGCCACTTCACGGGGCGTGCGCTTAGCGGATATCGCCCTGCGCGGTGAAATGGGTATTCCCAGCGCGCTGTCGGCGCCCCAATGGGGCTTCTACGATGTGCTGTTTAGCCACACCAATAAAGATTTGAGCCTGAAACCAGAAGCGGAGCGACGGCTGCGTTTCCAGCGCGAGTTCGGCAGCTACGTGATGGAGAATATCCTGTTCAAGATCGCTTTCCCTGCTGAGTTTCATGCTCAGACGGCTTGTGAAGCTGCGGTAATCCTTCATCCTCAGGTGAAAGATCGTCTGGCTGACATCGATAAGATCGTGCTGACCACTCATGATTCGGCTATCCGTATCATTTCCAAAACCGGGGCGCTCGCTAACCCAGCGGACCGCGACCACTGCTTGCAGTACATGACCGCGGTGCCGCTTATCTTTGGCGAGCTGACCGCTGATCATTATGAAGATAGTTTTCACGCGGCTCATCCGCTGATTGATGAGCTGCGGGGCAAGATGGTGGTAGAGGAAAACGCGGGATATTCGGCGGATTACCACGACCCAGAGAAACGCTCGATCGCTAACGCGGTGCAGGTCTTTTTTAAGGATGGTAGAGCGACAGATAAAGCCGTGGTGGAGTATCCATTAGGCCACCGGCGTCGGCGTGAAGAGGGTATGCCACTGTTAGTTGATAAGTTTAAGCGACATTTGACGATGCGATTTCCAGCAAGTCGTTGCCAAAAAATTGTTGATGTATGCAGTCATCAGTCAACGCTTGAAGCGTTACCTGTACACAAATTTATGGATGAATGGGTGATATAGCCCTTGGTGCTCAATACATCTCACTAAAAATACCCGGTGCGCTTAAGCGCTACCGGGTTATGGTCGTTTGCACCGTTAAATTACTCTTCAAACGTTACTTGATCGCGCATGCGATCGACGGTGGCAGGCCCAATGCCGCTGACACGTTCAAGGTCTTCAGCGCTTTCAAAGGCACCATTGGTTTCGCGCTCTTCAATAATGGCTTCTGCTCGGCTTGGGCCAATGCCCGGTAATTCGGCCAGCAGTTCAGCATCGGCGGAATTCACATTGATGGGCGCCACCTCTTGTGCCAGCACGCCACTGGAAATTCCCAAGCTAATGCTAAGCAGAAGTGCGGCTAAGGTTCCTTTAATAGTCATGTTCATCCTCGATAATCCTTTTAATAACATTTGGTGTCATAGATGTGGTGCGCGAAGTTCAGAGGAGGTGATGTTATGCGCCTGAATTGTCGTTTAGCGTTATGAACGCTGCTGCACTATCAACTTAGCTTTTTTTAATGAGTGAATATGTCAGCGATGTACGACAGCGGTTGTAAGTTTTTAGCTATAGCTCTATGGCAAATAGCTTACATCGTGAGGAGGCGAGGAGGGGTGAGAGGCTGGTATAATGACAAAAACTACTTTCGGAGCAACTATATGGCCACTGAATCCCCGATCATTATTGCGCTTGACTACCCTTCGCTAGATGCGGCGCTGTGCATGGCTGATCAGTTAGACCCTGCCCGCTGCCGCGTTAAAGTAGGTAAAGAGTTGTTTACTCGCAGTGGCCCCGCCGTGCTTGAAGCGTTGCATGGACGTGGTTTTGAGGTGTTTTTGGACCTTAAATTTCACGATATACCCAACACGGTTGCCAGCGCCGTGCAGGCAGCGGCGGAGCAGGGTGTTTGGATGGTCAATGTTCATGCCAGTGGCGGTCAGCGGATGATGGAGGCGGCTATGCAGCGTCTGGAGCAATACGGTTTAACCACCTACTTAATTGCGGTTACCGTATTGACCAGCATGCAGGCCGAGGACTTAGCAGATGTTGGTATTAATGCACCGCTGGCTGAGCATGTAGAGCGCTTAGCGCTGCTGGCGAAGCAAAGCGGCTTACACGGTGTTGTCTGTTCGGCTCAAGAGTCCGCTCGAATTAAAACACTTTGTGGTGATTCGTTCTTAAAAGTAACCCCTGGAATTCGCCCTAGTTTTGCAGCGACTAATGATCAGCAACGGATTATGACGCCTAGCCAAGCTATACAGGCAGGAAGCACGCATTTAGTTATTGGCCGACCCGTTACTCAGGCCGCAGACCCTATGATAGCTCTTGAGGCGATTGAGGCCGAACTAGCGATTGCATAAACGGCGCTGTTTATTCTGTCGCTATTCACCTTCTACGCCGATAACTGGCTTGATAGTCCCCCAGTAGCGGCAACTGGGGCATTGCCACTGGAGCGCATCACTCGCAAATCCACAGTGTCGGCAGCGGTGGCGGGTGCGATTAAGCAAAAGCGCATCGGTGTGGTGTTTTAGTAGCAATAAACGCGTGTCAGGAGAGGATTTTCCGTTTAGCCGCTGGCTCTCAATATACAGGTCAATCAAATAATCCAGCCCGCCCAAGCTTGGCACTGCGCGCAACCGTTCGCCGATCAACTCAATGGCTTTGTCGACGCCGTCGCGCTGATGCACGAGCTGTCCTAGTGCAATAATAATGCTGGTGTAGGGCGCTTGCTCAAGCAGGCGGTAAAGGTGCGCCTCAAACCCCGCTACATCGTTACGACGCAAATAGGCATTTTTAAGAGCAGGCAGCATAGTAGGAATATGGGCTATTTCCTGGCGCGGGATATTATCTAATCGCTCAATAGCGCGCCCATAGTGGCCGTTATCCATCTCCAATTCAGCCAAGAGCAGGGTGGCGCGAACGCAACTTTCATCTAGCTGTAGGGCTTTTTTTAGATGCTTTTTAGCAAGCGCTCGACTGGCTTCGCTGATCTCCTCAATGGCCAGCTCGCACAGCCAATGCGCGGCAGGGCGACGCAGCTTGGGGTGCTGTTTAAACAGCGGTTGAATCACTTCCAATGCTTGGTGCCAGGCTTTTTCACGCTCTAATAAATCCACCAGTAGCTGTTTGGCAGCATAGCGGAGCTCATCGTTGCTGCTGTGCTCCAGCAGTGTGTTAAGAAGACGCTGTGCGCGATCGTGTACCCCCAGCGCCATGAAGTCTCGGGCAAGCTCCAGCTGAACCTGTTCATTGGTATGCTGCGACAGCGCAGGACGCGCTAAGAGGTTTTGGTGAATGCTGACCGCTTTATCCGCCTCGCCACGGGCGCGAAAAAGTTTGCCAAGAGCAATGTGGGTATCCACCGTATCGCTGTTAACGGCTAGCACGTTGATGAACGTGTTGATCGCTTCGTCGGGCTGCTCGTTAAGGAGGTAGTTTAGCCCGACAAAGTAATCTCTCGACAGTGCCTGTGAGGACGCTGAGGGCGGTTGAGAGCGATGTCGACGGCGTCCAGCTTGGTGGTAGCCCAAGCCATAACCGATGGCAATAGCGACCAACAATACGCTTAGCAGCGCGACATCCAGCATTTATGCTAGTTCCTTGAACTCCTGGGTGCGCAAGCTATCTAGCTCTTTGCGTTGCTGCTTATTATGGCGCTGGCTACGGGCCAATGTTGCTTTTAGGCGGACATACACACCTAACATGGCCAGCATGCCCAGTACGACGCCAAGCACCAGTGTCGCCAATAACCAAACAGAGAGCGATACGGCTGGCAGCTCCAGCCAAATAAGGTTCAAGGCAATCGTTTGCTGATTGTTAACGGCAAACAAAATACCTACGAGCACTACGATCAGCAAAATAACGGCCAGAATAAGCCCTTTGATCCAACGCATGTGAGTTTCCTAGTCTGTGACGTTCACGGTAGCGCTATTGTGTACGACTCAAGCGGCGGCGTCATCCCGCAGAAGGTCGGATAACGCAAAAGCCGCCTCTAATAGCCGAGTGCGCGACTAGCGTCTACCTGTTCACGTAGCTCTTTCCCAGGCTTGAAATGCGGCACATATTTGCCTTCAAGATCAACCGCATCGCCTGTTTTTGGGTTACGCCCTACGCGCGGTTCCCGGTAGTGCAAAGAAAAGCTGCCGAAGCCACGGATCTCAACGCGACCACCGCTGGCGAGAGAATCCGTCATATCGTCCAGGATAATACGCACCGCTGTTTCAACATCTTTGGCGGACAATTCCGGCTGACGCATCGCAATTTGTTCGATTAATTCAGATTTAGTCATCGGTTAGCTCCCTGCGAACATTGAAGGCCGTGACGCGCTCTCGGCCTCACTCACATCAAATTCAGCATACTGCTCAATTCAGTATAAAACAATTCAGATAAAACAAGGTTCTAGACTGATTAATAGCATAGGCGAAGGAGGGCGCTGGCGCGACCCCACAGCTTAGGTATACTGGTGCTTCATTTATTTGATCGGAGCGGCTGACGTTGAACGACGACAATTCCCCTGCAGCCATTTTGCGCAAACGGCTTTATTGGCACTCGCGTCGCGGTATGTGGGAGCTAGACCTTCTGCTAATTCCGTTTCTTGAACAGCGTTTTGATCATATTAGCGAAGCGGATCAACTGGCCTATCAGCAGCTAATTGAAGGTGAAGACCAGGACCTGTTTGTCTGGCTAATGCATCGAGAGTGGCCTGAAGAGCCTAGCCAGCGGCGTATCGTACAAATGATTGTTGAACATGCTGAAACCACCGATAATTCTGCCTATCGTACCCTCTAGGCAGTGGCGGTTAACGCAGTGCTGTCTGTTGATTGGAATAGCGGGGCTTAGCTACTGGGTTGGGGGCAAACCAGCGGTAGTGGCTGTAGCCGTGGTTGGGGGTGCTCTTGTGTGGCGTGGTTATCAGCGTCAACCGACAGGAGTGCTCTCTTTGATATCAACAGGCTCGCTGTTTTATGGCCGCTGGTTGCCGTGCGAGCAGCGGCCTGCTGAGAACGACCAGCCGCTGAACGAGCTTAACAATAAGGAGTATCAAGTGCGCTGCGACTATTTAGGGCCCTGGTTAATAGGGCTTTATGTTGGTAAGCAGCGGGTTTGGTTATGGCCTGATAGCGCTCCTTCTGAGCAATTGCGCGAAGTACGCAAGTTATTTCATCGGCCCGGCCAATAGTGCCGTGATCTAGCGCCTTTTTTCTAAATCTTGCAAAGTCAGTGTCGAAGCAGCGGCTATCGTCTGCTGCTGTGGCCAATCCGTGGTGTAGTGCAAGCCACGCGACTCATGCCGCTGTTGAGCCGCAAGTACCGTTAGGCGTGCTAACTGCAGGGCTTGATGTAAGCGTTTACCTTCCGGGGCTGCTAATGCGCTTTCTACTTCTTCCAGCGAATTTAACAGTACCTTCAGCTGCTTTTGAGCCGTATTTAGCCCTGTCGCGTTACGCACAATGGAGACATGCTGGCTCATGATGGCCCGCATGCGTTGGCGGATATCGCTAAGCATTACTGTGGGTAAAGTGGCTGTTGCCGGTAAGGCAGGGGGCTGAAATTTCTCTACGGGTGTGAGGTCATCTTGGGCCAGTAGAGCACGAGCACAACTGCGTGCAAACACTAGGCATTCTAGCAATGAATTGCTGGCCATCCGGTTGGCACCATGTAGGCCCGTGCAGGCCGTTTCGCCAATGGCATATAGGTTCATGACATGAGTGGCGCCTTGCAGGTTGGTTGCGACACCGCCGCAGCTATAGTGTGCCGCAGGTACTACCGGAATAGCTTGCTGGGTAATATCAATGCCGCGCGAGGCGCAATGGGCCAGAATGGTGGGGAAATGGAGGTGAATTGTCTGCTTGCCTAAATGGCGAATATCCAGCCATACATGGCCCCGCGTGCCGCGCTGTATTTCGGCGTCAATAGCACGAGCCACTACATCGCGGGGGGCGAGCTCTGCGCGTTGATCCAGCGCCAGCATAAAGCGCTGCCCATTTTCATTGAGCAAATGGCCGCCTTCACCGCGAACCGCTTCGCTAATTAAGAACGCCGGGCCTTCCGGATCAAAGAGGCAGGTCGGGTGAAACTGCTGAAACTCAAGGTTCATCAAGCAAGCGCCTAGTTCGGCAGCCATCATCATGCCTTCGCCGCTGCTAGGAGCTGGCGTGGTGGTGTGACGGTAAAGACCACTGGCCCCGCCGGTCGCTAATACAGTATGACGCGCAATGAGCGAGTGCCACTGCAGGTTAGCATCGCAGCCATAGGCGCCGCGGCAGGCGCCCTGTTCATCCTGCAGTAATCCCACCACGGTGAGATCGTTGCGCTGGGTAATGTTGGGGTGCTGCGCCACGTTGTTTAACAATGTATCCACCACGGCGCGGCCGGTGGCATCATCCGCGTGGATAATACGCCGGGCATTGTGGCCGCCTTCGCGGGTTAGGTGATAGGGGTAGCGTGCGGCGGGGTCGGTCTCTGGCGTAAAAGGAACGCCTTTATCAATCAGCCATTGAATAGCAGCAGGGCCGTGGGTGACAGTAAAGCGAACCGCCTCGACATCACATAACCCATCGCCTGCGATCAAGGTGTCGTTAATATGTGCTTCGAGATCGTCATCGGGCGAGAGAACGGCGGCAATACCACCTTGTGCCCAGCGGCTGGCGCCTTGGTCGTCTTGAGCGGGGCGAATTAAGGTGACTGTTTGATGATCAGCCATTTCAAGAGCAAGGGTTAGCCCTGCGACGCCACCGCCAATGATAAGTACATCGGATATTGGCGTGCTCATAGTGCCCGCTCCTTCATCATGCTTAAGATCTTGTAAACCGTGACTGTCGCTAGTTTCGCTTCGTGCTCATTGACAGAAGGCAGGCATCATAGCGTGGTGATACGCGTTTAGCGATATTTAGGCGTTGATAAATGCTTACAAGGTGCGGCGTGGAAAAAAAGGCCAGCGATTGCAAAAAAAGGGATATCAGAAAGGGGAGAAAGTGTTGCTAGGAGGGATAAAAAATGAAACTAAGAAATGGTGCCCGGAGCCGGACTTGAACCGGCACGGGGTTGCCCCCGAGAGATTTTAAGTCTCTTGCGTCTACCGATTTCGCCATCCGGGCAAAACATCGTAATGCTGTTTTAAAAAGAGGTCTTTAAAACATCACTACTACACACATCACTACTACACAAAGATGGAGGCTGGAGTCGGAATCGAACCGGCGTACACGGAGTTGCAGTCCGCTGCATAACCACTCTGCCATCCAGCCTCAAAAGTCGTTGAAGCGAGAAAGTAGATTCGACCGGGCTGGCGTTCCAGCTTACGACCTCGTCTTCAATTTCGCTTTGGAGCGGGAAAGGAGATTCGAACTCCCGACCCTCGCCTTGGCAAGGCGATGCTCTACCACTGAGCTATTCCCGCTCGACTCGAGGGCGAATTATACGGATCACCGCCAGCTTGTCAATCAATGAATTGGCGCGTGTTCATTATTTACTTATCAGCAGCTTACATTGAGCGGCTAAGATGTGGCCAGGCGGCTTTCAAGTACTGAATCATGGACCATAACGTGAGAATGGCAGCGGCATAGAGCACCATAATCCCTAACAGTGCAAATTCGTGCGCTGGTGGAAGCGCCAGCAAGATTAGCAGTGACACCATTTGTAGTGTTGTTTTCAATTTGCCCACCCAGGACACGGCCACCATGCCACGCTTGCCCATTTCGGCCATCCATTCACGCAGCGCCGAAATGACAATTTCACGACCAATAATCACCAGTGCTGGGAGCGTGAGTACCAGAGTGTCATAGCGCTCTATTAATAGCGCCAGGGCCACGACGACCATAAGTTTGTCGGCCACCGGATCTAGAAAAGCGCCAAATGGCGTTGACTGATTCCAGCGCCGCGCTAAATAGCCATCCAGCCAGTCGGTGACGGACGCTAATGCAAATAGGCCTGCCGCTAAAGGCATGCTCCAACTGAAGGGCAGATAAAACAGCACCACTAGCAGCGGAATAAAGGCGATTCTCGCCAGTGTCAGTATGTTGGGTATATTCATCGCAGGGTGCGATCCTTGCCGGAAAATCAGAGGATTCGAAGTGTCTGGCGCTTATTCTATCCCCCTTGGCCGATAGCATCTATGCCAAGAGGCGGTTTATCCATTGAGCGCCCGGTAAATGCTCTCGGCTAGCGAGGCATTAATACCTGGAACGCGGGCGAGTTCATCGCGGCTAGCCTTTTGTACGCCCTGCAGACCGCCAAAGAAGCGCAGCAGCTCACGCCTGCGCTTGGGGCCGATGCCTGGAATATCCTGAAGTGTCGAGGTGCGTCTCGCTTTATCGCGCTGGGCGCGGTGGCCGGCAATGGCAAAACGGTGTGACTCATCGCGAATGTGTTGGATTAAATGCAGGGCCGGTGAGGCCGGATCCAAATCAAGCGGATTGTCCGCTGTTTCCAAAAACAGGCTTTCAAGCCCCGCCTTACGCGTGGTGCCTTTGGCGACGCCCAATAGAATGATATTGGTGATCTCAAGCGTTTTAAATACCTCACGTGCCATGTTGAGCTGCCCTTTACCACCGTCAACGATCAATATGTCGGGGGCCACCGCTTCCCCACTTTTCACCCGTTTAAGGCGCCGTGTGAGCGCTTGCTGCATGGCGGCGTAGTCATCACCCGCGGACACGCCTTCAATGCGGAAATGGCGGTAATCGCTTTTACGTGGACCTTGATGGTCAAACACCACGCAAGAAGCAACCGTCGCTTCCCCATGGCTGTGACTGATATCAAAACACTCCAGGCGTTGAGGCGTTTCTTCCAAGCCGAGTGCTTTCTGTAGTGCGGTAAAGCGCTGAGTAAGCTGCGTTTGATTGGCAAGCTGCGATGCTAGCTGTTGCTCAGCGTTGGTGATCGCAAGCTGTTGCCACTGGGCGCGGTGGCCGCGGACTTGGCTGGTGACGCGGATGCGCTTACCCGCCTGCTGCGTCAACGCTTCGGCAATCAGCTCACTATCGTCGAGTGGGTGGCTGGTAATGACTTCGCTAGGAACGTTATGCGGTTGGCCAAAATAATATTGGCTAACCACTTCAGTGAGCAGTGTCTCTAGCGGTAAATCTAGATCGTTTTTAGGCGTGTGATGGCGAGCCCCCAGCAGGCGTCCGTCGCGCACACTTAACACTGAAACACCTAGCGCACCGGGTCGCTGTGCCAGGGCAAAAATATCCGCATCACCACCGCCTGTATCGACGAACTGACGCTGCTGAAGCTGTCGCAGCTGCTGTACTTGATCGCGTAGGCGAGCGGCTTCCTCGAAGTTCAGCGCTTGGCTGGCCGCTTCCATTGCCTCCATCAATTCTTGGGTGACATTTTCGCTTTTGCCTTCCAAGCACATCACCGCATGTTCAACGTCGCGCTGGTAATCCTCGGCGGAAATATAGTCGACGCAAGGAGCGCTACAGCGCTGAATTTGATACTGCAAGCAGGGGCGCGAACGGTGCGCAAACACGCTGTCTTCGCAGTTCCGGATATGAAATATTTTTTGCATCAGCGCTAGGCTTTCCCGTACCGCACCACTGCTGGGGTAAGGGCCTAAATAGCGACCATCGTCGCTACGTTGACGAGCGCGTTTATACTCAAGTGCCGGGTAAGGGTGACGGTCGGTGACAAAGACAAAGGGGTAGGACTTATCATCGCGCAACAAAATGTTGTAGGGCGGACGCAGTTGCTTAATCAGCGTCTGTTCGAGCAACAGGGCTTCAGTTTCAGTCCGCGTCACGGTGACCTGAACGTCGGCGATGCGTCCGACCATGGCCTGGGTTTTGGTATTCAGCTGGCCACGGAAATAGCTGGCAAGGCGCGCTTTTAAGCGCTTTGCTTTGCCCACATAGAGCGTGTTGCTTTGTTCATCAAGCATGCGATAAACACCAGGAGAGGTACTTACCGAGCTTAGAAACTGTTTTGCATCAAAGGTCATATCAGCGTGTCGGTACCCGATAACAGCAGGGAAAATTGAGTTATATCTGGGCGGCGTCAAACCCCTCGACTAACCCGTGGCGGAGCGCTAAATGAGTGAGCTCAACGTCAGTAGCAATCTGTAGTTTATCAAACAGTCGATAGCGATAGGTATTTACTGTTTTAGGGCTTAAGTGCAGGCGATCTGAGATGTCTTGTACGCGTTGGCAGTTAACAATCATCAGGGCAATCTGTAGCTCACGGTGGGAGAGGTGGCTAAACGGATTATCCTCATTGGTAAAGTGTGAAAGGGCTAAGCGTTGCGCAATTTCCTGACTGACATAACGCCGACCATGAAATACTTGGCGTATGGCGTCGGTCATCTCTATTGCGTCTGCGCCTTTGCTTAAAAATCCTGAGGCACCAGCTTCCAGCATGCGACGCAGTACGCTGTCTTCCATGTGCGCGGTCAAGATCAATACCTTGACGTCCTCCATTGTGCGGTGAATGCGGCGTGTCGCTTCCAGCCCGCCGATGCCCGGCATGCGAATATCCATTAGCACAATGTCGGGCTTCAAATGGCGACACTGTGTCACTGCATTTTCACCGTCGTCGACCTCGCCCACAATTTTAATGTCACACTCTTCGTTTAGCAGGTGCGCAATGCTGGTTCTTACTAAATGATGATCATCGGCGATAAGTACACTGATCAATGGATAGGCTCCTGCATGGAAACATCGTGGGCTCAGGCGTTGGCCTTGTACGCTACTTTATATTGCTGACTACATATCTTGCTAACGACATATAGAGTGCCACAGCTGGCGACAAAGGAGAATTAGTCAACGCTGGTGGTTCAAAAACTTGACCGAGGTAAATGTTCATCGTAGTATCCGCCTCGCTGTCGAAAAGAGCAGCATGTGGGGCCTTAGCTCAGCTGGGAGAGCGCAACACTGGCAGTGTTGAGGTCAGCGGTTCGATCCCGCTAGGCTCCACCAAAATTAAATATAATCCTGAGAATATTTATCAGGATTATAGAAAAAAGCCTCGTTGATTAAACGAGGCTTTTTTTCGTCTTCGGTAAAAATTACTCAGCAACCCTGCCCAGCAGTAAGAACTCGATCAGCGCTTTTTGTGCATGTAGGCGGTTACCGGCTTCCTGCCAAACAACGGCGCGGGGGTCATCAAGCAGCGTCTGGCTGATCTCTTCTCCGCGGTGTGCTGGCAGGCAGTGCAGGAACAGCACCTCTTGATTCGCCTGATCAAGCATCGCTTCGGTTACCTGGAAGCCAGCGAAATCCGCCTCACGTTTGGCCTGTTCTTCTTCTTGGCCCATGGAGGCCCAGACATCGGTGGTGATCAGGTCGGCGTCTTTGACCGCTGCTTGCGGGTCATGCAGCAATGTTATCTGGTCACCAGCGGCCGCCATGATGTCGGCGCGTGGCTCGTAGCCTTTCGGGCAGCATATGCGCAAATGAAAACCGAACTGACGGGCCGCATTGATCCAGGAGTGGCACATGTTATTACCATCACCAATCCATACTGCCGTGCGTCCCTTTACACTGCCGCGTAGCTCGGTCCAGGTCATTACGTCGGCTAGCAACTGGCAGGGGTGATAGTCATCACTCAGAGCGTTAATAACCGGCACGCTGCTGGCGCTGGCGTAGGCCTCCAGGCCTGCGTGGGAGAAGGTGCGGATCATTACCGCATCGACCATTTCCGACAGTACGCGAGCGGTATCTTCGATCGGCTCGCCGCGGCCTAGTTGGGTGTCGCGAGGGGAGAGAAATAGCGCGTGACCACCAAACTGTGCCATGCCCGTTTCGAATGAAACACGCGTACGTGTTGACGATTTTTCAAAGATCATCGCCAGGGTGCGGTTGGGTAAGGGTGTATAAACAGGGCCTTGGGCTTTAAGGTTGGTCTTGATGGTAATGGCGCGCTGGATCAAATAATCCAGCTCATCCGGGGTCAAATCCAACAACGTCAGGAAATGGCGTGTCGCCATAAGAGCTTCTCTCCACGCAAAAACACTATCCTAGCTATGCAGCAGGGGATGCGCAACGCGAACGGCATGCGTAGAATAGCCCCACACGTTAAAGCCGAGCGCTTTACTCAGGTACTTTTTAAACTGCTACGCTCTAGTGCTATGTTTCAAGAACGTAGAGAGTGAGCATCGGCCATCAATAAGCGAGGAAATAGTATGAGCACTACCGCCGAAAACATTCAGCGTCAAATCAGCGAAAACCCGATCCTTATTTTCATGAAAGGGTCGCCACAGTTGCCTCAGTGCGGGTTTTCCGCCCAGACCGTGCAAGCCTTGATGAGCTGCGGTGAGCGCTTTGCATTCGTTAATGTTCTGGATAACCCGGACATCCGCGCGGAACTGCCTAAGATTGCTAACTGGCCGACATTTCCTCAGTTATGGGTAGAAGGCGAGCTAGTCGGTGGCTGTGACATCGTGGTGGAAATGCATCAAAACGGTGAGCTGGAAAAACTGGTGAAAGCAGCTGCCGAGCGCGCTGGTGCTGCAGAGGGTGGTGACAACGCTTAAGTGTTGTTGAGCACTCCGCCCTAAGCGGTTGGCGGGCTATGGTGCAACCGCTAGAATGACACATTGTTATGCACCGTGGCACTTACCTTGCGCTGTCTTCAGCGCGAGGTAAGTTAGCCCGCTGAAGGAAGTACAGCTTCATGAGCTATCAGGTTCTGGCCCGCAAGTGGCGACCCCGCACATTCCACGAACTCGTTGGTCAGGCCCATGTTCAACGCGCCTTGGTAAATGCCCTTGACCAGGGGCGTTTACATCATGCGTATCTTTTTACAGGTACCCGTGGGGTGGGTAAAACCACCTTGGCGCGCATACTCGCCAAATGTTTGAATTGCACGGCCAACGGGCGTGGTGATGAAGGCATTACCTCTACCCCCTGTGGGCAGTGCGATAGCTGCCAAGCTATTGATGAAGGACGCTTTGTTGATCTGATTGAGGTCGATGCAGCCTCTCGAACCAAGGTGGAAGATACCCGCGAGCTACTCGATAACGTTCAGTACGCGCCGACCCAAGGGCGCTACAAGGTGTACCTGATTGATGAGGTGCACATGCTCTCCACCAGCAGCTTTAATGCGCTGCTGAAAACGCTTGAAGAGCCGCCTCCTCACGTTAAATTCCTACTGGCGACCACCGATCCGCAAAAGTTGCCGCCGACGGTGCTCTCGCGCTGCCTGCAATTTACCCTCAAGCATATGCCACCTGAGCGCGTAGTGGAGCACCTCACTTACGTACTAGGGGAAGAGGGCGTTGCATTTGATGAGAGCGCGTTGTGGCTGCTGGGCAAAGCAGCCGAAGGTTCAATGCGCGATGCCATGAGCCTGACCGACCAAGCCATCGCGTTTGGTCAGGGGGCGGTTCGCCATGCGGATGTGGCTGCTATGCTGGGCACCTTGGATCATCGTCATATTCTTGGGCTTGCTGAAGCCCTGGCCGATGTGGATGTGCAGCGCTTACTGGCCGAAGTGGCTGAGTTGGCAGAACAAGGGCCCGACTTTGCCGCGGTGCTAGATGAGCTTTCAAGCATTCTGCACCGCTTAGCGGTGGCGCAAATGGTGCCGGACGCTGTCGATAATAGCCACGGTGACCGCGATGTTATTCTGCAGCTAGCGAGCCGCTTTACCGCCGAGGATATTCAGCTCTATTACCAAATCGGTATTCAGGGCCGCGGGGATATGGTGCACGCGCCGGATCTGCGCAGCGCCTTGGAGATGACGCTGCTGCGCATGCTGGCGTTTCGTCCTCAAGGCGTGCCGAAACCGCCACGTACGCCGCTGCCCCTGCGTCGCGAGCCTACAGGCGAGGCAGCGTCAGAAACGAATGCTCACGTTCTCGCGCCTGCCACGGTTGCATCAGCGCCAGCGCCCACGCCAGAAACGAAAACAACGCCTGACGTTCAGTCCATTCCAGAAGCGCAGTCCACGCCAGAAGCACAGTCAGAACCCCAGCCCGAGCCCCCACCTGCTGCTGAAGAGGGGGCGCCGTTACAAGAGCTCCCTCCTTGGATTGTCGAGAATGAAACACCATCGTCAGAGGTTGGCGCGCCTGATCAAGGCCCCGAGTCCGCGGCTATGGTTGAGCCAGCGCCTGTAGCGGAATCAACAACAGCGCCGGAACCGGTTTCATCGCCAGCGCCCGAGTTGACAGCTGATCCTGCTCCTGCGCAGGAGGAACCTGCTTCGGTGGCCCCGGCTGGTATGCTGGACAACGCAAAATGGTTGCAATGCTTTGATGCACTCGGGTTGGGCGGTTTGACGCGAAATCTAGCAGGCAACTGTTTGGTCGAGAGTGATGATGGCACGCTGTTGACCCTTCGCCTGGATCCTAGCCAGGAGGCCATGCGGGCGGAGGTGCACCAAACACGTATTGAACGGGCGCTAAAAGAGCAGGGCATGCCGCGGCGAATAGCGTTTTACGTGGCTGAGTTGTCTAATAGCCTGGAAACACCCCGGCAGCGCGAAGAGCGTCTTAATCAAGAGCGGCATGCCCAGGCGGTTGATCTACTCAATCACGATCCCCATGTACAGAAATTACAGCAGGCGTTTGGGGCAAAGCTGATAGAATCCAGCGTTAAGCCAGCCGGTGAAATGCGCTAAGCTGTCTCACATACCATCGCAATATCGACCTATCTTTTAACCACGTTGGAGACTAGACCATGCTTAAAGGTGGAATGGGCAACTTGATGAAACAAGCCCAAGAGATGCAGGAAAAAATGCAGCAAGCCCAGGAAGAAGTCGCCAAAGCCGAAGTGCAGGGCGAGGCGGGTGCCGGTATGGTCAAGGTCACGATGAATGGTCGGCACGACGTGTCAAACGTGACCATTGACCCCAGCGTTATGGAAGAAGACAAAGAGCTTTTGGAAGATTTGTTAGCCGCGGCAGTCAACGATGCGGTGCGTAAATTGGAAGTTAGCTCTAAAGAAAAAATGGAAGAAGCGACCGCTGGCTTGAGCCTTCCGCCCGGCTTTAAGATGCCGTTCTAAGCAATGCGTTTTTCTCCTCTCGTTGAGCAGTTGATGGATGCTTTTCGCGTACTGCCAGGCGTTGGGCCTAAAACGGCCCAGCGCATGGCGATGCACCTGCTTGAGCGTGAACGCCCAGGGGGGCAGCGACTCGCTGCAGTTATTCAACAAGCCATTGAAGAAGTCGGCTATTGTCAACGTTGCCGCACGCTCACTGAAGCCGACATCTGCATGCTGTGCGAAAGCCTACGCCGCGATGATGCGTTGCTGTGTGTGGTGGAGTCACCTGCCGATCAGTTAGCGATTGAAGAGGCCGGAGGCTTTAAAGGCCGCTATTTTGTACTGCACGGTCACCTTTCGCCGTTAGATGGCATTGGCCCAGAATCGATTGGTTTGGATTTGTTAGAAGCACGTGTCGCCGAAGGGCTCGTCGAAGAAGTGGTGTTGGCGACGAACCCTACTATCGAGGGGGAGGCGACAGCTCACTATATTGCCTCACAGTTAGCAGAATATGGCGTCAAACTCTCGCGGCTTGCCTATGGCGTCCCGATGGGCGGTGAGCTGGAGTATGTTGATGGCGGTACCTTGAGTCGCGCGTTTAATGGTCGCCTGCCTTTTGCCAGCGAATAAGCCTATCTAAACGCAAGCGCTTCAGCGCTTGCGCCAACTTGGAAGAATGCTTTTGTCCTCTCTTACTCCCTCTTTTCAATGGCTTGATACTCCAGAGGCGCTTGATGCTGCGTGCGATCAAGTAGCCGATGCTTCTGTGATTGCTCTGGATACCGAGTTTTTCCGAGAGAATACGTTCTTTCCAGTGCCTGCGTTGATTCAGTTCACCGCGGGTGAAGAGGCTTATCTGATTGATCCGGTGGCTGTCCCGTGTACTGATAAATTCCGTGCTCTACTGCAAAACAGGGCGATTAAGTTACTCCACTCCTGTAGCGAGGACCTGGAGGTTTTTCAGCACTGGGCAGGGGTGTTACCCGTACCTTTAATTGATACCCAGGTAGTACAAGGCTTTTTGGGTGAAAATCCAGGAATGGGGTATCAAAAACTGGTCGAATTTTGGGTCGGTGAAACGCTGCCTAAAGAGGAAACACGCTCAAACTGGCTAGTGCGTCCGCTGTCGCCTGCGCAGTGCCATTACGCCGCGCTGGACGTTATCTATTTATTAAAAGTCTGGACGCTACAGGCTGAAAAGCTCACTACGCTAGGCCGTCGCGAGTGGGTGGATGCTGAGTGCGCTAGCTTGATTGAGCAGGCCGGCCGTAGCGTTGATAACGATCAACAGTGGTATACCCGTCAACGCCAATTATGGCGCTTACTGCCCCGTCAAATGGAAGCGTATCGGCTGATGACTACGTGGCGTGAAGGCGAAACACGCCGTCGCGATTTGCCACGCAATTGGCTCATTAGCGATAAGTTACTGTTCGCCATCGCCGAAAAGATGCCCAGCAACCGCTTCGAGCTCGCTGAAGTGGAAGGCGTTAAGCCGGTGCTAATTAAAAAAGAGGGTGATGCTCTTTTGGCAATGGTGAAGCAGGCGCAGCATTGCGATGAAGCATCACTGCCGACACGTTGGCCAGACCCTATGCATCCATCATTTAAAACGCGCTTTAAGGCACTTAAAAAAGCGGTGACGGCGAAAGCCAATGACTTAGGTGTGGCACCGGAAATGCTGCTGCGCCGCCGTGATATTGAAACACTGGTGATGCAGGACTTGGCGGGCGAGCCTTGCACCTGGCCGAGCGGTTGGCGGGGAGAATATTTGAATGCTGCGCTGGCCCAGGCCCTTGAGGAGCGACCATAATGAGCGACAAAATGATTTGCGAGGTGTTCAAAAGCTCCCGTAAAGATGAAATGTATTTGTACGTAGATAAACGTCAAGGATTGGCAAATATTCCAGAGCCACTGCTGGAAACGTTTGGTAAGCCGGTGCCGGTTTTTACCATGCTGCTAACAGCTGATAAAAAATTGTCACGTGTTAATGCGGCCGATGTGGTCGAAGGTATTAACGATAAAGGCTTCTATTTACAGATGCCACCGCCTAAAGAGGCCTACTTGCTCGACGTACATCGCGCCCATGTGGCCTCGCATTCTAATGCGCGTTCTGACAATGAGTAGCGTCAGCTTTACATGAACTTTCTTGCCCATGCTTGGCTCGTCAGGGCGGGTAGCGATGATTTTCTCTACGGCAATTTAATTGCCGATGGGGTTAAGGGGCGCGACTTAAGTGAATGGCCGGCGGCCACGGCGCTAGGCATTCGCCATCATCGCCGGGTGGATGCCTGGGTGGATAGTCATCCGAGCGTTGTGAATGCGCGGCGACGCGCCCCGCCTGCTCAGCGCCGCTATGCGGGCATTGCGCTCGACATGGTGTGGGATCATTTTCTGGCCCGTGATACGGCGGGGCAGGCTGACCAGGAAGTGATTGTAAAACGCTGCTATCGACTGCTCTTAGCACGCTCTGCGCCGAACCGGCTGGCGGGCATGGTGCCATCACTTGTCGAGCACGACTGGTTAAGAGGCTACGCTGATTTTGCGTTTACCTGCCGCGCTGTTGCAGGAATCGGCCAGCGATTGTCTGGCCCGAATCAGCTTGCCGCTCTGGTGCCCTGGCTGCGCGACGATTACCAAGCGCTAGAGGACGATTTTCAGGCTTTATGGCCAGCGCTGTTGGCAGAATTAAGCCACACTGATACACCACTATAGGACGTGTTTCTGTGTGGTAGTGAAGGAGAAAACGATGGAAACCGCGATGCGTGAGCGTTTTTGGGAGCGCTATACCCTAGAAGAGTTGACGCCCCAGGAGTGGGAAGCGCTATGCGACGGCTGTGGGCAGTGCTGCCTGCTAAAGTTGCACGACGAGGATACCCAGGAACTGGCAGTACTGAACGTAGCTTGCCGCCTGCTGGATACCCATAGCTGCCAGTGCAGCGATTATGCGAACCGTTTTAAAACGGTTCCCGACTGCACCCAGCTTACTCCCGCCTTGGTCAAGGAGTTCACTTGGTTACCACAAAGCTGTGGTTATCGGCGGGTGGCAGAGGGGCGCAAGCTGGCGGGCTGGCATCCGCTGTTAAGCAATGACGCCGAACGGGTTCACCGTAAAGGCATCAGTGTGCGTGGTTTTGCTGTTTCTCAAGATGAGGTACCTGAGCAGCAGCTGGAGTCACACATCATTGCCGTGCTGCCGATGTAATCCCTTACGTTTTAAGCGCTGGGCTGGCGCTTTGGGGTATCCCAAATAGATAAAAACGCTTCTTTAACCGGTGAAAGTGCTTTTTTAGCTGGCGCCTGGCTAGCGGGTTTGGCGCTAGTTTTACGAGGAGCGTCCCAAATTGTCGGGAAGTGATCTTGGTATTTCATGGCTTCTATTGACTCCTAAAGAGCTGTCATAAGCATTGGGCTTATAAATGAGCTTATAAAACGAGCTTATAAATCGGGCTTACAGACAGGGACTAGACGTTAGTGTATGCGACTAAGGTGTAGTATGACGCAGAGCCGTGAGCGAGTGAATAGTTTGTGGAAAATATTTTCATAAAACTTTTCATCAAATTAAGTCTAGTTATTAAAAAGCAGCGCCGTAGCACTGCCAAGAAGTAGAAATAAGTTATAATTAGCAATTTATGTCAGCTAAGTTTGAGAGTGCTTTGCCAACCCCAACGCCCAAAGAATAAACGCATCTTGCCGCGCCGTATCGCGCCAGGCTTTGAAACGCCCCGATGCGCCACCGTGTCCGCTGCTCATATCCGTACGCATTAGCACCGGCGCTGAACCCTGCTGCTGCCGTGATACCTGGGCATAAAACTTGGCTGGCTCCCAGTAGCTGACTCGGGTATCAAACCAGCTGCCTTCAATCCACAGGGCTGGGTAAGCCTGCGCCGTGATATTGTCGATAGGGGAGTACGCGGCTATTCGCTTGGCCACTTCTGGGTCTTCGGGGTTCCCCCACTCGCTGTACTCTGCGGTCGTCAGGGGAAGTTCCGGATTCTGCATGGTGCGCAGCACGTCCAAGAAGGGCACATCCAGCAGGGCGGCGCAGAATGCATCAGGTGCACGGTTAATGCAGGTGCCAACCAGTAGCCCACCTGCGCTGGCGCCATAGGCAACGACATGCCGCGGATCACTGACGCCTTGCTCAACCAGTGCCTCGCGCGCTGCCAGGAAATCATGGAAGCTGTTTTCCTTATGGGCCATCTTGCCGTTTAAATACCAAGGTTCACCGCGCTCACCGCCACCTCGCACGTGAGCAACAGCAAAAGCTGCGCCGCGCTCTAGTAACTCTAACCGGGCGATAGAGAACCAAGGATCTAGCGCCTCGCCATAAGCGCCGTAGCCATACAGCAGCGTGGGTAAAGGCTGATTCGCTAGGTCGGCGCGCATGACCACCGATACCGGTACTTGCTCACCGTCATGGCTGGTGGCCCATAGGCGCTTACTGATTAATTGCTCAGGCTGAAGATTGCCGTAAACGGGGGCACGTTTGAGTAGCGTTCGCTCGCCGCTGGTGAGATCAAGCGCGAACCAGCTGGGCGGCTGGGTAAACGACTCTTCGCGCAAGCGCAGTATCTGGCTATCAAAGTGCGGTGCATCTTCCAACAGTTGTGAACATGGCTGTTCGGGCAGGGCAAGATACTCATCCAATGTGCAGGCATGCTGCGCGTCAAACACTAATCGCCTTAAACGCACCTGCGCTTGGTCATGGTCGCGCTCACCCAGCATCAGACCCCAGGAGAACGCATCAACGCCTTCAAGCGTGGCCTCTTCCCGGTGAGCGATTAAGGTTAGCCAGCTCAATTGACGCTGGCCAAGCTGGCTTTCCGGTAGATAATCAAGCTGAAAATGAGCGCCTGCCTGATTATGCAGGCGATAAAAGCTGCCTGGGCGATGGTCGATGCTGTACTCGACGCCGGCCTGGCGGGGCTGGATACAGAGCGGCGTTGCTGCCGGCGTATGTGCTGGCAGCAAGTGAATCTCACTGGTGTCCTTTGAGCCGCTTTCGAGCAGCAACCATGACCGTGAACGTGTTTTGCCAATGCCAATCCAAAACTCTGGATCCTCCTCGCGCAGCACCAGCTCAGGCGCCAACGAGGCCCTGGGGTTATCCAGGCGTAGCGGTATGCGCCATACGCTGTCGGGGCGCTGGGTGTCATCAAAGCGGGTAAAGAGTAGGGTGGCTGTGGTGGCCGTTTGGTCTTCTGCCCAGCATAGGCCAGCGCCAATATCGCTAAGTAGTTGAACGGGTGCCCCGTTGGGTAAGGCTTTCAACCAGAGCGTAAAACGTTCGTCTCCTTGGGTATCTTCTGTCCACGCTAGCCACTGCTCGTCGGGTGAAAGCGCCATGTCGCCCATGTCGTAAAAGTCATGCTCGGCGGCGCGGGCGCTAACATCGAAGAAGCATTCATATTGCTCAGGTTGGTTATTGGGGTGACGCCACCAGCTTGGGTAGTCGTCTTTGGCGCCGGTCTTGCTCCAGAACGTAAAGTGATCAAGTGGGGTCTTAAGACTAGTGATGGCTAATTCGCGCCGCGCTAGATGGCCCTGGTATAACGCTTCTTCTAGCGGGGCTAGCGGGGTAAACCAATCGGCTTGTTGCTGGTTGGCGGCTTCTAAAAAGTCGCTCACTTCAGTGTTTTCGCGCTCTTCTAACCAGTGCCATTGCGGGTCATTAGCGCGATAATATCGCGCAGCGGGTAAGCCTGATTGTATGCCTAGCTGTGCTTTCATAAATTGATAGGTACCATAACGGGAAATCAACGTCGGGTGAGTTCACCCACATGAGGGGTATTATGCTGTTTGCAAATTCAACATCACTGCTGTGGTTGAGTTATTACGGTCTGTCGCTGTTAGTGATTGTCGCGGTCTACTTTGCGTTTACTTTCCTGCCTCGCTTGCCGCGCTTAGTGATGACGTGGGCTGTCGCTGGAGCGATATGGACACCCGCCAGTTTCCGGTTGCCGTTGATTGAAGAGGGTGAATTCTATACCGGTTGGGCACCTTCGGCGATGGTGGCAGCGGTTGGCTTTCTAGAAAATAACGGATCAGCGCTGCGTGGCGGGCTGATGTGGCTGGTGTTGGGTATGGCGCTAGGCGCGCTTATTGGTGTCGCCCTGTGGTGGTGGCGTCGTTCTAGCAATGCTGAGTATGTGACACAAGAAGAGGAACCTAATGATGACCAGCCGCCTTCTCGTCGTCGTGAACCGGTGATTGGTTAATGAGCCTCTTAACCAGCTGTTCGGTGTTTAAGCATGTGTGAAGCGTATGTGTGAACTGCTTGGCATGAGCGCCAATGTGCCTACGGATATCTGTTTTAGCTTTTCGGGCTTTTTGCATCGTGGTGGGGGCACCGGCCCCCACCGCGATGGATGGGGCATCGCCTTTTATGAAGAGGGCGGTTACCGCGATTTTCGTGATCCCCATCCCTCAGTTGACTCGCCCATCGCGAGGCTAATTTGCGACTATCCCATTAAGTCTAACGTGGTGATCAGCCACATTCGTCAAGCGAATGTGGGCGGCGTAAAGCTTGCCAATACCCATCCTTTCACCCGTGAAATGTGGGGGCGCCCCTGGTGCTATGCGCATAATGGCCAATTAAGCAGCTGGGAGAGTCTTGCGTTAGGAAACTACACGCCGGTTGGCAGCACTGATAGCGAGCACGCCTACTGCTGGTTAATGGGGGAGCTGCGCCGTACTTTTCCAACGCCGCCTGCGGAACCCGAAGTTCTTTGGGAACGGTTGCATCAGCTATGTGAGCAACTCAGGGCATTGGGCGTCTTTAACATGCTGCTCTCTGATGGATGCTATTTATATACGTTTTGCGCCACCAAACTAGCCCATATTACTCGCTGCGCGCCTTTTGGTGATGCGGAACTTTCTGACGCTGAAATGACGGTGAATTTTGCCGAACATACCACGCCTGACGACATCGTTTCAGTGATTGCCACTGAACCTCTCACCCACAACGAAGCCTGGCAGCGCATGGTGCCGGGTGAGCTATTGGTATGGCGCGACGGAGAAATCCAGGCGCGTTACTGTCCATAAACGAACGAACTACTAAATTGTAATGAGAGAAGCAGCCAATAAAGCGAACCCGACCATGGGCTAAAGTTGAAACGTAAGTTTCAATCGATCGTTTTACAGCCTGTTGTAGGTCGTATATCGTTGGGCTTCTTAACTTATTTTTCAGACAGAGCTTAGCGACAACAACAAGGTCGGTGACTTACGCCGACACCAATAGCGGAGATTGCCCATGAGCGAACACGCCAACGCCGCCGTTTTACGTGGCCCAGCGCTTGAAGGGTTGGATCAATACGATTCAGTCACGGATGTTTTTCATACCGCAGTAGAGCGTTTTAAGGACAAGCCTGCGTTTTCCTGTATGGGGAAAACGCTAACCTTCGCCGACCTTGACCGCCTGTCAGCAGACTTTGCCGCTTGGCTGCAGCACGAAACCGACCTCGTGCCCGGGGATCGAATCGCGATCCAGCTACCTAACGTACTGCAGTTTCCGGTGGCGGTATTTGGCGCGCTTCGGGCGGGGCTGGTGGTGGTCAATACCAACCCGCTATATACCGAGCGGGAAATGGCTAACCAGTTCAAAGACTCCAATGCTAAAGCCATTTTAATCTTGGCCAACATGGCGGATAAGCTGGAGAAAGTGCTCGATAAAACAGACATCAAACACGTGCTAGTCACGCAATTAGCTGACTTGCACGATGTGCCCAAGCGCTGGCTAATCAATGCAGTGGTGAAGCACGTTAAAAAAATGGTGCCGGCCTATTCGCTACCCAGTGCAATTGGCTTTCGCGATGCGCTGAAAAAAGGTGCCTCGTTAAGCCATACCGAGGTCAAGAGAACGCATGATGATCTAGCTGCGCTTCAATACACCGGGGGTACGACGGGAATGCCGAAAGGGGCGATGCTGACCCATCGTAATCTAATCGCCAATATGCTCCAGGCCCGCGAAGCCATTGGCGCCCATTTAACCGATGGCGAAGAGCTAGTCATTGCGCCGCTACCGGTTTATCACATCTACACATTTACCGTTAACTGCTTATTTTTAATGGAAACGGGCAACCACTCTCTGTTGATTACCAATCCTCGCGATTTGGATAGCTTTGTCAAAGAGCTTAAGGGATTGCCGTTCACCGCTTTCATCGGCCTCAATACGCTGTTTAATGCGCTATGTAACCGGGACGATTTCAAGCAGCTCGATTTCTCCAAGCTGAAACTGACAATCTCAGGCGGCATGGCGCTGACGAAAGCGGCGGCGCAGCGCTGGGAACAAACCACAGGTTGTCCAATTTCCGAAGGTTACGGCCTAACGGAAACCTCGCCTATCGTAAGCTTCAATCCCACCGATGCGATTCAGTTGGGCACCATAGGTAAACCGGTTGCTGGTACTGCTGTGAAAGTCGTTGATGCGGATGGTAATGATGTGCCAATGGGCGAACCTGGGGAGCTGTGCGTTCAAGGGCCTCAGGTGATGAAGGGTTACTGGCAGCGTGAAGATGAAACCCGCGTTTCTATTGATGGAGATGGCTGGTTCCACACCGGTGATATCGCCGTGCTGCAGGATGATGGCTATATCCGCATCGTGGATCGTAAAAAAGACATGATCCTGGTCTCCGGCTTCAATGTTTATCCTAACGAAGTCGAGGATGTGGTAGCTGCCCACCCGGACGTTCTTGAATCGGCAGCGGTGGGTGTGCCGGACGAAAATGCTGGCGAAGCGATTAAGCTGTTTGTGGTGAGCAAAAATAGCCAGCTTGATGAGAAAACGCTGCGTGACTGGTGCAAAAAAGAGCTAACCGGCTATAAAGTGCCTAAAATCATCGAGTTTCGAGATGAGCTGCCCAAAACCAACGTGGGCAAAGTACTTCGCCGCCAGCTGCGCGACGAAGAGCCTTCAAAAACGTCATCAGATAGTCATTAATAAACACTCGATTAGCGGGCGAGGGCAGGTTGTAACAAGGGTCTTTCGCCATGGCCGGAAAATATTCCTGACAATTCCGGCATTTCCGCCATCCATGGCGGTCAGGTGGCGAAAGTAGCGCCCACGGACGGGTTCACAGCGCCCTTGTGGAGACCTGGACTCGCCCACTTTCTGTTTGCTTTGTGGTTAGGCGTCGTGGAGATGAAAGCGTTACACTATACGACCCGCTCAATTGAGCGGGTTGATTTTTTATATCTCTAGCTAAATGTCTCTTGTTAAATGCCCAAGTGAATGGAAGCCGACTCAATCGTGACCACCGACACATCCCCAGCCCCTACCGATAGCCAACGTCTCGCGTCGCTGCAACAGGCGGCAGGGAGTGTGATGCTGCGCGATGCAGAGCGGCTGGAGCGTCGCTTGGCGGGCTTATATCGCCGTCAGCGCGACAACAAGCCCATCAGCCGTGGTTTGGATGAAGTGCAGCGTGAACTCGACCGTTCTCAGCAACAGCTTAGCCTGCGTGAAACCCAGCAAGTCGCGCTGAACTATCCCCCCGAACTACCGGTAGTTGAACGCAAAGAAGACATCGTTAACGCGATACGCGACCATCAAGTGGTGGTGGTGGCAGGGGAGACCGGGTCAGGCAAAACCACCCAGCTACCTAAAATGTGTCTGGAGCTTGGACGTGGTCGCCGCGGTTTGATTGGTCACACCCAGCCGCGTCGTCTGGCTGCCCGCAGCGTTGCAGGGCGTTTGGCTGAAGAGCTGCAGGTCTCTCTCGGCGACCAAGTAGGCTATCAGGTGCGCTTCACTGACCAGAGCAGCCCGAGTACGTTGGTTAAATTGATGACTGATGGGATCTTGTTGGCCGAGACCCAGCACGATCCGCTGCTGCTGCGCTACGACACCATCATTATCGATGAAGCCCACGAACGTAGCCTCAATATCGATTTTCTGCTCGGCTATTTAAAGCGTTTGCTACCTAAGCGCCCCGACCTGAAGATCATCATTACCTCAGCGACAATCGACGTCGATCGCTTTGCTAAACACTTTGGCACTGCGACAACCCCCGCCCCGGTCGTGGAAGTCACCGGACGTACTTATCCTGTTGAAGTGCACTATCGTCCGCTAATACGTGACGACGAGGATGAGGAAGACCGCACGCTGCAAGAGGGAATCCTGCACGCGGTGGGTGAGATCGAAGCTATTGAGCGTGAGAAAGGCTGGCTGCATGGCCCCCGGGATGTGCTTGTGTTCTTACCCGGCGAGCGTGAAATTCGTGAAACCGCCGATATTCTGCGCCGGGCTGATTTAAAGGGTACCGAGATTCTGCCGCTTTACGCCCGACTCTCCAATGAAGAGCAGAATCGTGTGTTTGCGCCTCATCGAGGGCGGCGTATTGTGCTGGCCACCAACGTCGCGGAAACTTCGCTAACGGTGCCGGGCATTCGCTACGTGATCGACCCAGGGCTGGTGCGTATCAGCCGCTATAGCTACCGCTCCAAAATACAGCGTCTACCGGTAGAAGCGGTCAGCCAAGCCAGCGCCAATCAGCGCAAGGGGCGCTGTGGCCGGATCGCCGAAGGCGTGTGTATTCGCCTCTACAGTGAAGAAGATTTTCTATCTCGGCCTGGTTTTACCGACCCCGAAATTCAGCGCACCAACTTAGCGTCGGTGATTCTCTCGATGCTGGGGCTTAAACTGGGTGATATTGAGGCGTTTCCCTTTGTAGATCCCCCCGATAGCCGCTTTGTTAAAGATGGCTTTCGGCTGCTGTTCGAGCTGGGTGCCGTCGATGAGCGGCAGCATCTCTCGCCGCTTGGCCGAAAGCTTGCGCGGCTGCCGATTGACCCACGCCTAGCGCGCATGGTGTTGGCGGGCGCCGAATTCGGCAGCCTGCGCGATGTATTGATCGTGGTGTCGGCGCTGGCTATTCAAGACCCGCGTGACCGGCCTGCTGACAAACGACAAGCTGCGGATCAAGCCCACCAACGCTGGCACGATCCTGATTCAGATTTTGTCGCCTTGCTGAACCTCTGGCACGGCATTGAGAACGCCCGTGAGGCCCTGTCGGGCAATCAACTGCGCCGCTGGTGCCGCGATCACTACATCAACTACCTGCGCATGCGCGAGTGGCACGATACCTTCCGCCAGCTACGTCAGCTGCTGCGAGATATGGATATCGACGTACCCGCGCCGCCTGTACGTGATGAAGAAGAGAGCGAAGAGCAGGCTAAGCAGGCACGCCGTAAAACCTCCGGTAAAGTTCACCAGGCGCTGCTTTCAGGGCTACTCTCCAATTTGGGTACGCTGGTGGAGAACCGCGAGTATCTCGGCGCCCGCAATCGCAAATTTATGATCCACCCCGGCTCTGGATTGGCCAAGAAGTCGCCCAAATGGATCATGGCGTTTGAGATGGTGGAGACCTCCAAGCTATTTGCCCGCACCGTGGCCAAAATCGAACCGCAGTGGATTGAGCCCCAGGCGCAGCACTTGGTTAAGCGCAGCTACAGCGAACCGCATTGGGAGATGAAACGCGCCCAGGTAGTGGCCTTTGAGCAGGTCACACTGTTTGGACTGCCGATTGTGGCGCGGCGCCGGGTGCACTACGGGCCAGTCGCGCCCCAGGAGTCCCGAGAGCTGTTTATACGCCGGGCGCTGGTGGAAGGGGAGTTTCACACCAAAGGGGCCTTCTTTGCCCATAACCGCGCGCTGATTGATGAAGTCGAAGCTCTGGAAGACCGTGCTCGGCGGCGGGATATTCTGGTCGATGAAGATACGCTGTTTGATTTTTACGATCAGCGGATTCCGGCCGACATTGTCAACGGCAAGGGCTTTGAGCACTGGCGCAAGCAGGCCGAGCAGCAAGACCCGCAATTACTGCATTTTGATATCGATTCGCTTAAAGCACGCGATGCGGACGACATTACCCAAGCGCAGTATCCTGATCATTTAACCCTTGCTGGCGTCGCCTATCCGGTGAGCTATCACTTTGATCCGGAAGCTGAAGATGACGGTGTCACCCTGACCGTTCCCGCCGCTATGCTGCCGCAAGTGCCGGTGCATGCGCTGGAGTGGGTGGTGCCGGGGCTGTTACGCGAAAAGTGTATTGCGCTGCTGAAGTCGCTGCCAAAAAGCATTCGTCGCCAAGTGGTGCCGATCCCAGACTGGGTGGATGCCGCGCTGGAAACCTTGGTGCCCGATCAACGCCCGTTAACCGAGGCGTTAGGAGAATTTATTCGCCGCCGGACATCAACGCGGGTGCATCTGGACGACTGGCGCTTAGATTTGCTCGAACCGCATTTGATCATGAATATTCGCGTGGTGGATCATGCGGGAGAAACCCTTGGTCAGGGGCGTGATCTACGGGCGCTGGAACAGCGCTTTGAGGCAGCCGCCAGTGCTGGCGCCCAGGCGTTAGCCGAACAGGTGAGTTCTGAACCTGCTGTTGCTGGTTTGCCTAAATCGCCGTTGCCTGCCTCTCGCGTGACCACTCAAGCAGGTATTCGTGTTGAGGCGTATCCTGCGCTGGTCGTTGAAACCAGGGGCGCCGAAGCCAGCGAGTTCAAGGTAGCGCTGTTCGATCACCCTGCAAAAGCTGACGCCGCGCACCAGGAGGGCATCGCTCGACTGGCGATTGCCAAGCTGCCCGAACAGGTTAAAGCGATCAAGCAACTGCCAGGCGTGGAGAAGTGTGCGCTGCTATTTGCCAAAGTAGGCAGCAAGCAAGCTCTGATTGACGACCTGCTGCTAGCGGTGTTTACCCAGGTCGTCGCTCAGCACCCGCTGCCGCGCTCAGAAGGGGAGTTCAGTGAGCGACTGACCGCTACTCAGAGTCTGCTCGTTGAAGAAGCCAAAGCATTGCTGGTGAAAGTAGAAGCCGCACTGCAAGGGCATTTGGCAGTCAGTAAGGTGCTAAAAGGTAAGCTCAATTTTGCCTTGGCGCTGGTGTACAGCGATGTTAGCGCACAGATGCAGCGTTTGGTTTATCAAGGGTTTATACGCGATGCGGGCGAGTGGCTGGATGAATATCCACGCTACACCGAGGCGGCGCTACTTCGGCTCGAAAAAGCCGCTCGTGAACGTGGCCGAGATCAAATGATGATGCAGGATGTTCAGGCATTAGAGGCCCGTTTTGATGCTCGTCGAAAAAGTGAGCGGCGAGGGAGTGTCGAAGACCCGACGTTAGTGACCTTTGGCTGGTGGTTGCAAGAACTCAGGGTGTCGCTCTTTGCACAGCAGTTGGGTACCCGTATGCCCGTATCGGTGAAACGCCTTGAAAAGCGTTGGCAAGAGATTGTCAGCGTTTAGCAAGTGGTTGAAAAAAGGTGCTGGAAAAAGCGCTATTTTACGCACACAGTAACGTTATGGGTTCGTCGCAGGTTATGCGCTAGCCAACAATGGCCAGCCACGTCGGCAAGCCGCTTAAAGGAGATTGGCATGACACATGTGGTGATTACCGGTACAGGACTCTATACACCGGAACACGCCATTGATAATGCGGCCCTGGTGGCGGCATTTAATGCTTGGGTAGATGGTGAGAATGAGCAGCACGCCGAGGCCATTGAGCGAGGAGAACGCGAGCCGCTGGCGAACTCAAGCAGCGAGTTTATTGAAAAAGCATCTGGGATTAAGAGCCGCTATGTCCTCGATGCGTCAGGTATCCTTGACCCACAGCGTATGCGGCCTAAACTGCCACAGCGGAGTAATGACGAGCCCTCGCTTCAGTGTGAGATGGCGACCGAGGCTGCGCATCAGGCACTGGCCGCCGCTCAAGTGGATGCCGCTGATATCGAGCTAGTGATTGTTGCCTGTTCAAATCTAGAGCGTGCCTATCCTGCCGTGGCAGTTGAAGTGCAGCAAACACTGGGAACAAGTGGCTATGGGTTTGATATGAACGTGGCCTGCAGTTCAGCCACGTTTGCTTTGGAAACCGCGGCAAACGCGATAGCCTCAGGTAGCGTCAATCGCGCACTGGTGGTCAACCCTGAAATCTGCTCAGCGCATCTTAATTTTCGAGACCGTGACAGCCACTTCATTTTCGGCGATGCTTGTACTGCTGTGGTACTAGAAAATAGCGCTGTTGCCGTTGCTGATGAGCAGTTTGAAATCCTCGGTACGCGTTTGGTCACTAAGTTTTCCAACGCGATTCGTAATAATGCGGGTTTTTTAAATCGCGTGACGGACAGTGATCCGATGGCTTTGGATAAGCTGTTCGTGCAGGAGGGGCGGCGGGTATTTAAAGAAGTTTGCCCAATGGTGGCCAAGTTGATCACCGATCATCTGGCGTCCTTGGAGCTAAACGGAAGCGACCTTAAACGCATGTGGCTGCACCAAGCTAACCGGCATATGAACGATTTGATTGCCCGCAAAGTGTTGGGGTATGACCCAAGTGAAACCCAGGCACCGATCATTTTAGATCGCTATGCAAACACCAGCTCAGCCGGCTCCATTATTGCGTTTCACCTTCATCGCGAGCAATTCAATCAGGGCGATATTGGTGTGATTTGTTCGTTTGGCGCTGGCTATAGTGCGGGCAGTGTCGTCATTCGGCGGGTGTAGGTTTCTGTCAACGTGCTGTGGAATTGGAAAAAGGAAAATGTCATGTGGCAGTGGTTAAGTAACGACAAGTCAACGCTTTCGTGGCGCTCAAAAGGGCTGCCGCTACTGCTGGTGGCGTTATTAGCAAGCGGCGGTTGTGCCAGTACACAAACGGTAGAAAACACCAACCCAGACGACCCATGGGAAGGTTTTAACCGTAAAGTATTTGCGTTCAACGATGTGCTGGATCGTTACGCGCTTAAGCCGGTGGCACGAGGCTATCGCACTATTACCCCTGATCCAGTAGAGACGGGGGTAGGTAACTTTTTCTCCAATTTAGGCGAAGTACGTACCGCGCTTAATAGCGTGCTCCAAGGTAAGCCTGCTAATGCGGGCCTTGCTACCTCGCGCTTTTTGATTAACTCCACCGTTGGCATTGGCGGGTTGTTAGATTACGCAACGCTGATGGAAATTACCGCGGATAAAGAGGATTTTGGCCAAACGTTGGCGGTATGGGGCTGGGATGATTCACGCTACTTGGTGCTGCCTTTCTTAGGCCCCAGTACGCTACGTGATACCACGGGCTTACCTGCTGACATAGCCGCGTATCCGGTTACCTACGTAGAAGACGACACTGTTCGCATAAGCCTGACAGCACTCAACCTGATTGACACCCGAGCGGGGTTGCTCGACCAGGAGGAGTTGATTCGCGGTGATCGCTACCGATTTATTCGTGACGCTTACTTACAGAGCCGCCAGTTCGAGGTAAGCGATGGAAAATTGGGTGATGACCCCTTTGCCAGCGATACCTTCGACTTTGATGATAGCGACTTTGAGGACAGTGACTTTGAAGATAGCGACGCTGGTGACGACGGCGTTGGTGGCGAAAATAGCGCCGATTGAGGCTTATGATGGAGCATTCTAAGCAGTTGATCGCGGTGATCGACGAGCCGGGTCGAGAGCGCGATGCGCTGGCCGAAGCGATTACCTGCGACGGTATGTGGGTCTTTGCCGCTGAAGACATCGACCACTTGCCTGCGGATACGGCGCTGATTGTGGCCCACGCCAGAGCCGTGCCTCGCCAGCAGTGGTCGCAGCTTACGCGACGCTTACCAACGCTGGTTGTAAGTGACTCGCGCCAGGATGCTGACCTTATCAAAGCCATTGATGTTGGGCTGGTGGATTATATCGTCCACCCTTTACGCCATGCCGAGCTGCTGCGGCGCATGATCCGTAAAGCCATCGAGCTAAATGATTTGGCCTTGGAACGTGAGCGTGACCACGAGCGTCTTGCCGAGTTAAATGAGAGCTTAGAAACGCATTTGGCGCTACTGCGTATGGATCAGCAGAGTGGTGGTCATATCCAGCGGCGTTTACTGCCGTTACGCCCTAAAGTCATCAATGGGGTGTATTACGACTATGTATTTGCACCTTCTCTCTATTTATCCGGTGATTTTCTAGACTATCAACGTTATAACGATCGTTATAGCGCCTTCTATTTTGCCGATGTGTCGGGGCATGGTGCGTCGTCAGCCTTTGTCACGGTACTGCTAAAATATTTATGCAATCGTTGGTTGAGTGAGTGGGATGGTCAACAGCCAGAAAATTTACCGCCGGATTGGCTAAAGGCGATGAACCGGGAGTTACAGGGTACGGGTATAGGCAAACATGCCACCTTATTTGTCGGTGTTATTGACCATGAGACGCATACTCTGCACTATTCGCTCGGCGCTCAGCTTCCCATGCCGCTTTTAGCAGCAGAAGGAGAGCTACGGCGTCTTGAAGGCGAAGGAATGCCAGTAGGCCTTTTCCCCGATGTGGAGTATCCTTCGCTTAGTTGTGCTTTGCCGAACAAATTTTGTTTATGGCTTTGCTCAGACGGTGTATTGGAATGCTTGCCGGGTAAAACGCTCGACACGCGGCTCAAGGAGCTTGAGCAATTAGTAAGCGAGAGTGTCACGCTTGAGCAGTTGCGCGACCGGCTAGCAGAGACCAATGCTCTCCTTGCAGAAGGGGACGCAGAGTTCGATGCTAACCAGGAACGCGATGCTTTACCCGATGATCTAACAATCATGATGGTGAGCGGATTTGGTCATGCTGATTGAAGAAGGCCGCATTAAAGCGGCGTTCGATTCTGGTGTTTTTGTTTTAAAGCTGTGTGGCGATGTGCGTTTAACGCTTTGCGCGACACTCGATACCCAAGCCCAACGTCTCGCTGAGACACCGGGGTTGCGTGCCGTACTGATTGACCTGCGCGAAGCCACCAACGTGGATTCAACTGCGCTGGGTTTCTTGGCTAAGGTGGCAATGGCAGTAAAAGGGCGCTTAGAGCAGCCACCGACCATTATTGTCGATAATGATGACGTTCGAAAAATGCTTGACGTGATGGGTTTTGCGCGCTTTTTCACTCTGATGGAAGCACCTATTCAGCAAGCCACAACGCTTAACGATGCTCTCGAAGAGTTACCTGAAGAGCCTGCCGATGAAGAGGGGCTCCGTGACCGCATCCTCGAAGCGCATCGTATTTTGATGCATATGAACGAGCATAACCGCGAGCAGTTTCAGCCGCTGGTTGATATGCTTGAGTCGCAAGACGCCGCCACACATCAATAAGCATTCATCTTTAATCTGGTTTGACTTTCCTCACGCTATCGCAGTGAGTGATTCATCGTTTTCATCTACTGCGATAGCGCTGTGCCTATAGCGTTTAGCCCCGACAAGGGTCTTAAAATCGGCTATGATTAGCGGCCTATCTATTCCCGCGCGTTCGTTATCGCCGTAAGGAGACCCATGCATCTTAATCCCCGCCGCGTAGCGTTGCTAGTTGCCGCCAACACGGCGCTTGCCCCCTTTGCGATCGACGCCTACCTACCTGCGATGGGAATAATCGCCGAAAGTATCGGCGCAAGTATTCATCGCACTGAACTTTCCATTAGCGTGTTCTTGTTTGGTTTTGCGCTGGGCCAGCTCTGCTTTGGGCCGCTTTCGGATCGCATGGGCAGAAAGCCTGTACTCCTGGGCGGACTAGTGGTGTTTATGCTGGCAAGCCTGGCTATTACGATGGTCGACAGCTTGCCTACACTGCTGGCCTGGCGGTTTATTCAAGCGCTGGGGGGCGGGGCCTGCGTGGTCAACTCGGCGGCAATTGTGCGCGACTGCTTTAGTGGGCGCGAGGCCGCTAAAGTAATGTCCACCATGGCGATGATTATGATGCTGGCACCGTTGGTGGCGCCCGCCGTGGGAAGCCTATTGTTGCATGTGGCCGGTTGGTGGTTAATTTTTGTTTTCTTGGCTGTTTATGCAGGCTTTTTACTCTGGCTGTTAGGAACGCGACTGCCTGAAACTCGCGATATGTCGCTTCCTGCGGCGTCACCGCGGCAGGTTATTCGCAATTACGCCAGCGTGCTCAAACATCGTGAAGGGATGGGCTATATCTGCGCAGTAGCCGCTTCCTTTGCCGGCCTTTTTGCCTTTGTAACCGCTTCGCCGTTTCTCTATCTCGACTATTTTGGTCTATCGCCAGGTACCTATCCGCTCGTGTTTGGTGTCAACGTACTGGTCATTGCGCTCTCCAACCGCGTCAATATTCACCTGCTGCGTAAACGCACGCCACAGCAAAATCTACGCTTGGGGCTGCTTATACAGTTAGCGGCAGCGCTAGGGTTAGTAGTAGTGACGGCGTTAAATATCGCGTCACTCATGGTTGTTGTGCCACTGATTATGCTGTTCACCGGCATGATTGGGCTGATTACCCCGAACGCAATCTCTTCATTGTTGGATCATTTTGGTCATATTAGCGCTACTGCAACGGCGCTGTTAGGCGGCATCCAGTTTACCTGTGGTGCTCTCGCGGGGGTGATGGTCGGATTGTTTGAAGTTGAGCACCTATGGCCAATGGTGCTGACCATGTTGGGCGCCGCTTTGTTGGGAAATATCGGCGTACGCAAATTAACCAAGGCGCCCGTCATAAGTGATTCACAGGGATGAGTCGTAGGCATGAGCAATAAGAATGAGCAGCAGTGATGGATAGCATGTTGGCTTGGGTCAATATGCCGATGAGTACTTGGTTAGCCTGCGCAGCCGTGCTGCTACTGGGTGCCTTTGTTCAGCGGGCAACCGGTTTCGGTTTGGCCGTGATCGGAGCACCATTGCTGCTGATGCTTGAGCCACGATTGGTGCCGGTCATTTTAGTGCTGTTTGGCTTTACCGTTTCGTTAATGATGGTGCGTCACTATTGGCATGAGGTGCGTCTGGATTCCATTGGCATGGCGTTAGTGGGGCGCCTGCCTGGCAATGCGCTGGGTATTTGGCTGCTGCTCGCCGCGCCGATGTTTTTGTTAGAAAAGCTAATCGCCATCATCGTACTGTTTGCTGTGCTGGTGACGTTGTGCCGCTTTAAACTGCCGGTTAATCGAGTAACGCTATTCGGCGCCGGTGTGTTGTCAGGTATCTTTGGCACCGTTGCTGCCATCGGGGGCCCGCCCATGGTGATATTGATGCACGGCTTGCCTGCTGATCGGGTGCGGGGAAATCTGGCGGCCTTTTTCATTTTGACCTCAATGCTGACCATTATGACTCTCGCCTTCGCTAATCAGATTCAGCTCTGGCATTTTCAGGTTGCCCTTACCTTTCTCCCTGCGGTACTCGTAGGTAATGCAGTGGCGGACGCCATTGCTCATCGCTTGGATAGACGTTTACTGCAAGGCGCTTCGCTAGCATTGTGTACCTTGGCGGCACTGGGTTTACTGCTGTAAACGAAAGCGAATTCCTCACGTAGCAAAAATTCTTTCATGTATTGCTCACTGTCATGAAGTTGTCATGGAACCAGTGCAAGGTATGCCTTGCGAAGGTTAGATCCCTACATGAACAGGAGTTTTTCGCATGAACCGTATTCTAAAAACCACCGTTATCGCGGCTGCTGTAATGAGCGTTGCCGGTGTTGCCCAAGCCCGTGATCAAATCCGTATCGTAGGCTCCAGTACCGTTTACCCGTTTGCCAGCTACGTAACTGAAGAGTTCGGTGCCACTACCGGCAACCCGACGCCTGTTATTGAATCAACTGGTTCGGGCGGTGGTTTGCGTCTGTTCTGTAACGGTGTTGGCGAAGGCACGCCAGACATTACTAACGCTTCACGCCGCATGAAAGTCGCTGAGTTTGAGCGTTGTGAAGAGAACGGCGTTACCGATATCACCGAAGCTAAAATCGGTTCTGACGGTATCGTGCTTGGTCAGTCCAACACGAATGATGTTGTTGACCTGACGCTTGAGCAGATTTTCATGGCAGTAGCCGCCCAGGTGCCGGTTGATGGTGAGTTAGTTGATAACCCCTACACTAACTGGAGCGAAATTGATTCTTCGCTGCCAGACCGTGAAATCTCCATCTATGGTCCGCCAACGACTTCTGGTACCCGTGACGCTTTTGAAGAGCTAGTACTGGAAACTGCATCGCTTGAAATGGATGTTTACGGCGAAGAAGGCTACACCGATATTCGCTCTGACGGTGTTTACATCGACGCTGGCGAAAACGACAACCTGATCGTTCAGCGCTTGAGTGAAGATACCGGGGCAATGGGTATCTTTGGCTACTCATTCCTTGAAGAGAATACCGATTCCCTGAACGGTGCCACCATCAACGGTGTTGCGCCAGAGCCCGAAGCAATCAGCTCAGGTGACTACCCCGTGGCGCGTTCACTGTGGTTCTACGTGAAGAACCAGCACGCTGAAGAAGTACCGCCGATGGCTGACTACGTCGACATGTTCATGAGCGAAATGATGATTGGCGCAGATGGTTACTTGAAAGATATCGGCTTGATCGTTCTGCCTGAAGAAGAGCGCGAAGAGTGGCGTCAGGCTGTAGCAGATCGCACTACAATGTCAGTAGACGTTCTTAAGTAAGTCGTTAAGTTAGAAATGAAAGTGGCCGGCAGCGTAAGCTGTCGGCCTTTCATTTTATGACAGCGATAAATTGGCGTTTGTCACATTGCTGTAATGTTTGTGCCCCAAAGTAGTCGCCAATACGATTTCATTAAGTAATGCGAGAGAAATTCGATGCAGACTAACCAGCTTCTTCTGATTTTTTGCGGTGCGTTACTACTGCTGGGGTTGCTGGCGTTTTTTGCTGGCCGTTCAAAAGCCACCCGTTTACGCAGTGCGGGCACGGCTATGTTTGCTCAGCCAGATCAATACGCCTGGTTCACCGTGCTTTCGACCGCTGGTCCAGCCGTGGTAGTGAGTGCGCTGGGGGCTTTTGTGCTGCTTCTAATGGGCGCCGATATCCCCACGCTCTATTTGCTGTCCGCGAGTTTAGTGATTGCAGCAATAGGGCTGATGGTAAGTCTTAACCAAGTTAAACCTGATTTTCACGCCCGTCAGGCCATTGAGCGGGTTATCCGCATGGTCTTGGCCGGGGCAGCGTTAATCTCGATTTTCACTACGTTCGGCATTTTGTTCTCGATTATTTCCGAGGCGCTGCGCTTTTTCCAAATGCACAGCTTCTGGGAGTTCATTACCGGCACCACGTGGAATCCAGGCGCGAGCTTTTTAGCGTCAGCGGGTCGTGGAGACGGTAGTGGGGCTGAATTTGGTTCGGTACCGCTGTTTGCCGGTACCTTTATGATTACCGCTATCGCTATGCTGGTCGCTGTTCCTATCGGCCTGCTCTCCGCGATTTATATGTCCGAGTATGCACCACGTAACGTGCGCACCATTGCCAAGCCCGTCCTTGAGGTTCTGGCAGGTATTCCTACCGTGGTTTACGGCTTTTTTGCCGCGATTACGGTAGCGCCGATTATCGTCAATATCGCCGGTTTTTTTGGGCTCGACGCTTCTTATAATAACGCCGTCGCCCCTGGTGTCGTGATGGGCATCATGATCATCCCGTTTATCTCTTCGCTGTCGGACGATGTGATCAACTCTGTGCCCGATAGTATGCGCCAAGGGTCGCTGGCATTAGGCATGACCAAAGGGGAAACCATACGAGATGTGGTCATTCCTGCTGCTCTGCCGGGTATTATTTCAGCCACTCTGTTGGGTATGTCGCGCGCGCTAGGTGAAACCATGATTGTGGTGATGGCGGCAGGCATGCGGCCCAATCTTACCGCTAATCCGCTGGAAGATATGACCACGGTGACCGTGCGTATTGTGGCGGCTTTAACCGGGGACCAAGAGTTTGCAAGTGCTGAAACGCTGTCAGCTTTTGCCCTGGGGCTGGTGCTGTTTGCGGTGACGCTCACGCTGAACCTGGTATCTGTACTGATGATCCGTCGTTTCCGCGAAAAATACCGCGTGAATAACCTGTAACGCTGAGGAACTGTTTCGATGAGCCATACTTTTGACGAAATCAGCCAGCAGCTTAAGCGGCGTCACCGTAAGTCTGCCCGCCTTAAATGGATATCAATGGGATCGTTGGGCTTGGCAGGCCTGTTTCTGGTGCTGTTTTTTGCCGATATGCTGAGCAAGGGGTTGCCAGCCTTTCAGCAGGCGTATATCCAGACCGAGATTAGTTACACCGAAGAAGCGCAAACCGATGGACGGCAGGCGTTTGACCAAGAGTTGCTACCGTTAATCAGTCGCACGGCGGTGCGAGTAATTCCCATGGAGTTGCGCAATAACCCTGGGATGATTGGTACCAGCGAAGCGCAGTGGGTGTTGGCAAACAGTGAAGTTGACCAGTACCTGAAGGGGCACCGAAATCGCCTGAGTGAAGAAGAGCAAGCCGCTCTTGATGAGCGTGTTGAAGCAGGCCAGGTGGATCTTCGCTTCAATAGCACCTTTTTTGGCTCTGGGGATTCCAAAATCGCCGAGAATGCCGGTATTTTATCGGCAGTGGTCGGCACCGTGATGACCATGATCGTAACGCTGGCGATTTCATTTCCTATCGGGGTAATGACAGCGGTTTATTTGGAAGAGTTTGCGCCGGATAACCGTTTTACCCAGGCGATTGAAATTAATATCAATAACCTGGCCGCCATCCCTTCGATCTTGTTCGGCTTGTTAGGTTTGGCGATCTTTATCAACTTCTTCGGTGTGCCACGTTCATCGCCGTTGGCCGGTGGTATGACGCTAGCGCTGATGACGTTGCCGGTGATCATTATCTCAACGCGAACCGCATTACGTAGCGTGCCGGACTCCATACGCCATGCCGCCTTTGGGGTGGGCTGTTCGCGCTGGCAAGTGGTACGCGACCACGTTCTGCCGTTGGCAATGCCGGGCATTATGACAGGCTCCATCATTGGGCTTGCTCAGGCGATGGGTGAAACAGCACCGCTAATTATCGTCGGGATGGTGGCATTTATTCCTGATGTCGGCGCGTCCTTTACTGAAGCGGCCACCGTTATGCCCGCGCAAATATTTACTTGGTCAGGCGAGCCTGAACAGGCGTTTGTAGAAAAAACAGCCGGCGGTATTTTGGTGCTACTCACCATACTCATCTCACTCAACGCTTTTGCCGTTGTGCTACGTAAGAAATTTGAGCGCCGCTGGTAGGCCAGTGCGTTATAGAGGACATTGCTATGAATAGCCAAGCACCTGTAATGAACGACCAGCATGCACCTGCGGTTGGGCAGCCTTACACGCGTAACAATCAGGCCTGCCACGATTTGAGCATCCGGGTTCGCGATTTGAATCTGTGGTATGGCAAAAACCAAGCGTTGAATAACCTTAATATTGATCTGTTCCAGAAAAACGTGACGGCGCTGATTGGCCCTTCTGGATGTGGTAAGTCGACCTTCTTACGCTGCCTGAATCGTATGAACGATTTGATTCCTAGCGTGCGCACCGAAGGCTTGGTCGAGATGGATGGACAGGACGTAAACGCCTCCAAAATGGATGAAGTAGCGCTGCGCCGCCGAGTGGGGATGGTCTTCCAAAAGCCGAATCCCTTCCCCAAGTCGATTTATGAAAATGTTGCTTATGCGCCGCGTATGCACGATTTGGTTAGCCGCAAAGCGGAGCAGGATGAGCTAGTTGAAAAGGCATTGCGTAGCGCTGGTCTTTGGAACGAGGTGAAGGACAAGTTGCAAGAGCCCGGTACCTCGCTGTCGGGCGGTCAACAGCAGCGCTTATGTATCGCCCGCGCTATTGCCGTGCAGCCTGATGTAATCTTGATGGATGAACCAACGTCGGCGCTTGATCCAATCTCGACCGCGACCATCGAAGATTTGATGGATAAGCTAAAGGAAGAGTTCACCATCATCACCGTAACCCATAACATGCAGCAGGCCGCGCGGGTGGCCGACTACACGGCGTTTTTCCACCTGGGTGAAATTATTGAGTACAACGATACCAAAGTGATGTTCTCAACCCCCGCTAAGAAAAAAACCGAAGACTATATTTCGGGTCGTTATGGTTAATTAACGCCTGTCAAGCAGGCCCATCGTCAATCGGTGGGCCTGTTTTTCATATGTGTTTTTTTATGCATTAATATATGTTTATGCGTATATAAGCGATATCCTTTTGAGAAACTAACAGCTTTAAAACACAAACCTGGAAATAGACCCCATAGAACAGAGAGTCTTGGAGGCACTATGGCACTTCGAATTGGTATCAATGGATTGGGACGTATTGGTCGCTTAACGCTGAGAATTTTGTGGCAAAAAGTGTCGACGGGTGACGTTGAGCTTATGCACATTAATGATCCGGGCGGCGATGCGGCAACCTTTGCTCACTTATTGGAATTTGATTCGGTACACGGCCATTGGGCTCCAGGGCAGGGCATTACAGCCACTGATGACGCTATTATTTTCGATGGAAAGTCCGTTGCCTTTAGCGCTAATAAAGCAATTGCCGATAGCGACTGGTCCGACTGCGATGTAGTGATCGAATGCTCAGGTAAAATGAAAACCACTGATAAGCTTCAAGCGTATCTCGACCAAGGTGTAGGGCGGGTAGTGGTAAGTGCGCCTATGAAAGAAGCGAGCGTGCTCAATGTAGTGATGGGGGTGAACGATCATCTCTTTGATCCTTCGCAGCATAAGATCGTTACCGCTGCCAGCTGCACCACTAACTGCTTGGCGCCGGTGGTCAAAGTCATTCAGGACAGCTTTGGTATTCGTCATGGCTCAATGACCACGGTGCATGACATCACCAATACCCAAACGATTCTGGATGCCCCGCATAAAGACCTGCGGCGCGCCCGCGCTTGTGGTATGAGTTTGATTCCCACCACAACGGGATCGGCGAAAGCCATCACCGCGATTTTTCCTGAGCTAGAAGGCAAGTTAAATGGCCATGCGATTCGAGTTCCGTTGGCTAACGCCTCGCTTACCGACATGGTGTTTGAACTTGAGCGTGAAGTTACCGTCGACGAGGTGAACGCTGCTTTGAAAGCCGCAGCAGATGGCCCGTTGTCAGGTATCCTGGGCTATGAAGAGCGCCCGTTGGTGTCGATCGACTACCGCACTGACCCTCGCAGCTCCATTATTGATGCGCTGTCTACCATGGTGGTCAATGGCACGCAGCTAAAACTCTACGCTTGGTACGATAACGAATGGGGTTATGCGAATAGAACCGCTGAGCTATCCCTGATGGTAGGGCGTGAGCAGGTGGGTCGTGGCTGATTCAATGCTTACCCGGGTAAGGGCGCTACCTTTCGAGGTGCGCCAGTACATGCTGATTACCGGCAACTACTGGGCGTTTACGATCACCGATGGCGCCCTTCGCATGCTGGTGGTGATGCACTTCCACCAATTGGGCTATTCGCCGTTAGCCATCGCGATGCTGTTTTTGTTCTACGAAGCCTTTGGCGTTGTGACCAATTTGGTGGGTGGTTGGCTGGGCGCAAGGCTGGGGCTCAACCGCACCATGAACGTGGGCTTGGGTTTGCAGATTGTGGCCCTGGTCATGTTAATGGTGCCGGCAAGTCTGCTAACCGTTGTCTGGGTCATGGCCGCTCAGGCGCTATCGGGCATTGCTAAAGACCTTAATAAAATGAGCGCAAAAAGCGCCGTTAAGGTACTGGTTCCTAAAGAGAGTGCGAACGCTAACAGCTCGCTTTACCGTTGGGTAGCGATGCTGACCGGTTCTAAAAATGCGTTAAAAGGGCTGGGCTTTTTTGTCGGCGGGCTGCTGTTAACGCTGATTGGCTTTCAGGCTGCTGTGTTTGTGATGGCTGTGATGCTGGCTGGCGTGCTGCTGCTCTCACTGCTGCGCTTAAAGGCGGATCTTGGTCGGCAGAAAGTGAAGCCTAAGTTCTCCGAGATTTTCTCGAAATCACGCGCGATTAACGTGCTTTCCGCAGCACGTTTTTGTCTTTTTGCAGCGCGTGATGTGTGGTTTGTGGTGGCACTGCCGGTCTTCCTATACGACCAGCACGGCTGGACCCACTGGACCGTGGGGGGGCTGTTGGCGATATGGGTGATTGGTTATGGCGGGGTACAGACCCAGGCACCAAAATTAACCCGGCTAATTAAAGGTGATGTACGAGTGCTGACGGCCGGGTGGGCTGCAGCGCTGGCGGTGCTGGCAATTTTGTTGGCGATGCTGCCTTTGGCACAAGTAGGTTGGTTAGTCGTCGGGCTACTCGCGTTTGGGGTGCTGTTTGCGATTAATTCCAGCTGGCACAGTTATTTGATAGTTCACTTTGCCCGCGCCGATGGCGTGTCGATGGATGTCGGCTTTTACTATATGGCCAATGCCCTGGGACGTTTAGTCGGCACGCTATTGTCGGGTTGGCTGTATATGGCTTACGGGCTGAGCGCCTGCCTGTGGGTATCGGCTGCCTTAGTGGCGGCAAGCTCAGCGATGGCGCTAGCGTTGCCTCGGCAGGCCGCATGATCCGTTCTTCTGGGGTAGGTTTAACGCTAACGTTAGGAAGCGCTCAAACTCTGGCCTGGGCATCGAGCTACTACTTGCCTGCTATCTTAGCGGTGCCTATGGCCCGCGATTTAGGCATGCCGACCAGTTGGGTGTTCGCGGCGTTCTCTGCAGCCTTGTTATTAACCGCTATGCTCGGCCCCAGCGTTGGCCGTTGGATTGATATGCGCGGTGGGCGAGGTGTATTGATGGCCTCGAACGGTGTCATGGCCCTTGGCCTAATCATAATGGCGCTGTCTCAAGGTGTGTTCAGCCTAATGCTTGCTTGGCTAATCACTGGTATTGGCATGGCAATGGGGTTATATGACGCCGCCTTTGCCACCTTAGGGCGGCTATTAGGACGCAGCGCCCGGGCTTCGATTACCGGTGTTACGCTACTGGCGGGATTTGCCAGCACCATCGGTTGGCCGGTTACCGCTCTCTTGGAAAATCAGTTTGGGTGGCGTGCCGCCTGTGTCGTTTGGGCCATGCTGCATATTGTGATAGGGCTGCCGCTTAATGCACTCTTGCCAAAAGCAGGGGCTAGCCAGGCAGAACATAAGGACGAAAAACCTGTTCCACCGCCTGATCGGCCCCGCTTAGCCATGGTACTGTTAGCCTTTGTATTTGCAGCTGGCTGGTTTGTGTCGACGGCGATGGCGGCTCATCTCCCTAGATTACTGCAGGAAACCGGTGTATCCCTCTCAGTTGCCGTGGCCGCTGCCGCGTTGGTAGGACCTGCGCAAGTGGCTGCGCGGCTGGGTGAGTTCGCTTTGTTACGCCATTTACACCCTCTGGTCGCGGCGCGAGTGGCGACAACGCTTCATCCACTAGGTGCCGCGTTATTGGCAACGCTAGGTATGCCCGCTGCGGGCTTTGCGCTGCTACATGGTGCTGGCAATGGCATGATGACTATAGCGTCTGGCACCTTGCCGTTGGCTCTGTTTGGTCCTGCGGGTTTTGGCCGTCGCCAGGGTTTAATCATTGCCCCGGCGCGGGCCATGCAAGCGTTTGCGCCGCTGCTGTTTGGCCTATTGATAGAACAATACGGCGCTGGAGCTCTGTGGCTGACCTCTGGCTTGATGGTGAGCGCTCTGTTGGCGTTACTAATGATTCGCTGTCGCACCTGACGTGCTCGGGGCTCCTTTAAGTCACCAACACACTATCCTCGGCGGTTTTTTTGAGGCAGCCCCGGAGTTCCTTACCCTAGCTATAGCGTCGACGTTTGAAGGTTGCATCACGAAGGTAAGCGGGGTTTGACCCTATCCGACGAAGATTCGCCCAGGTGCCTTTGTAATAGGGGATATGGTTTCTGTCTGTCCAATCGCTGATGACATCACCCTGGACCCCATTAGGGTAGCCAAACATCATAAAGACCTGCCCCCGTTCCAAGTCAGGCTCAAGATAGGCCATGGCGGTGGTTGCACCATAGCCGTTATAAACTTCGACTATATCGCCGTTGGCGATGCCTAAGTCCTGGGCATCCTGTGGGTGGATTTCTAATGGTGCCATCGGGTAGCGGCCTTTGCGGAAAGCTAGGTATTGGTCGTGGTAAGCCGTTTGCCAGATATGATTCGTTCTTCCGTTATTGATCCAGAAGTCATAAGACTCTTTCTGCTGCTGAACCACGTCAGGGAAACCGTTCCAGGGTGATGACTGGAAATGAGCCTTGCCATCGTCGGTACTGAAATTATTGTCGGTATAGAACATCTCGGTGCCAATGAGCTTGCCATCCCGATACTCTTTGATGGGAAGTTGGACGCCATTATTGCCAGCCAAACGCAATCTTTCATAGGTGGCTAAGTGTCCTGTAGGCCCGCCTTGGCTATCAATTTCCTTTTCATGCGCCATGCGGAAACCGTCGTTGAAGGCATCCTCCTCGGTCGTCCAGTCAAATCCAGCGAAACGCTCGGCCATCGTAGTGTTACCTACGGATTCATAACGTTGCTTTAGAGCGTTAGCCATATCGGCGGCAATGAGACAATCAGGCTTAGCGATGCCGGGAGGATCCATAAAGCGTTCAGACAGCCGAAGCCGACGCTCACCGTTCATAGAGGTCAGGTTCATTTCGCCCGGATGGGTGGCTGGTAAAACCATATGTGAATATTCGGCAAACTTGGTGCGGTAAAGATCGATATCTACGATAAATAGACCACCTTTATTCTTGACGGCATCATAGACAATATCGATCAAATCTTCTTGAGAAGTGACGCCTCTCGCTTCGGCCAGCGCTTGGTTAACAATGGAAGCACGACGCTTGATGACCTGCCGGTAAGTCTCGGCATTGAGGGTGGTTTGAAACGCATTGCAGGCCCACACCGTCAACATCATGCCGTTACCTTTGATCAACTCTTGATCAATATAAGGTGCTGGGCGTCCGCCGGGGTAGGGTGGGCGCACATAGCCCTCCTGGTGACCGCCCATACGAACCACGCCGGTGCCGCGTTGACCTACATTGTGGGTAGCTACAGCCAGATTGACGATTGCGGACTGAATCCGATAGTTGTCATTTCCCCAGATCACGCCTTTCTCATAGGCATGCATGGTACGTGGGGCATGGCCACTGGCCTTAGGTTTATAGGCCCACTCGGCGGCCTTAACGATATCGGCCCGACTCACGCCGGTGATGCGACTACACTCGTCCAGTCCCATGCGATTGGCAACTAGCATTTCCTCGAAACCACTGGTGTGTTCGTCGATAAAGGCTTGATCTTGCCACCCTTGGTCTACCACATGAGTCAGCAGCCCATTGAATAAGGCAGTATCTGTACCTGGTTGGATTGCTAAATGCAGAACATTCTCCTTCCCAGCAATCGTGTCACAGATAGCGACAGTAGGGGTGCGTCGGGGGTCGACTAGAATAACCTTACCTTTGCTTACTGACTCGCCAGGAAACCATTCCCGCTTTTTAGCGATGTTAGACCCGCTTAGATTCGGCTCCCAGTGGGCCAGGAACCAGTTAGACTGAGTTTCATAAGAGTTTCCGCCGATGGAAAAGATAACATCGGCCACCTCTGCATCCTCGTAACTATTATTGAGCTCGCCAATGCCCATGTCGCGGCTGGCGTGGCATTCTGAGTTGTAGGCAGGACGGTTGTGAATACGCACCATTTTTGACTGAATGCCGTCAAAAATTAGTTTGCCGGTAGCCCAGGTGTTCTCGAAGCCGCCGCCAGCGCCGCCATGATCGAAGAGATTGAAAAACAGTTGATCCGGCCCGTCATTATCGAGGATACGTTGGGTCAAACCAGCATATAGAGCCATGGCATGTTCCCAATGGGTGTCTGACCAATCGTCCCCGGTGTAGATCATGGGATATTTGAGGCGACGCTCGCTGATGGGGGTTCCCTTCGAGTACATCACACTGGCCATTTGGCCGCCACGCGTTGAGGATAACCCTTTATTGACGCTGCACTCCTTATCAGGAACGATCATGATGCTGTATTCACGGCCATCGTGCTCTTGTATCCGATTAACCATGGCGGGGGTCATGGTTAGCTGCATGGCTGGTAGCTGTTGAGTGAAGTCGAGCCCTAGCGCATTCTGGTTAGCCGCTCTGCCGCCTTCTTGATTGGCAGGCCATTTATAGACATGGTACCCGCAGCCAACAATGCAGAAGTGACAGGCCATATTGGTCTTTTGAGCATTCACTGGAGGAAGAGGAATACGGTCTTTAAATTGTGACATTGTTGATACTCCCGAATCAGATGATATTGGCCTGACGGCCATAGATAAGACCATCAATCGACACCGCCCTCAGGGCATCTTCAGCCTCGTCATACTCCAGAATGATTCGCGGCAAATTCTCGGTCGCTTGCCCAATCACCATCTGACCAATGTTATCGGGATCGAATATGCTGTAATGACAGGGGCATTTGAAAGTTTCAGTCTCCTGGTCGTAGCTCACTGGACAGCCCATATGGGTGCATTGTGTGCTGAAAGCCACTACGTCTTTGTTCGGCCCCACGCCTCCTTTAACTTCACGGTCTCTGCGGATTACCACGCAGGGTGAGTGGATATCGGGGTAAGTGAAGTAAAGCGGTTGGTTGACCGTCAACTCGCTAAGTCGGGCGATCACCTCATTTGGGTAGGGCAGGTTTGTGTTACCCGCGGTAGAGGGATTGCCTTGCTGCGCCTGAGTGATGGGGGCCAGCGAAAGAGTACCCAGGGCGGCACTGCTGCCGGTTAACTTAAGAAAGGTGCGGCGACTCAAGCGTGTCATCGTTTGACACTCCATTGTTATTGTCGAGAAGCCCTAGCTGGGGGGAGTTATATATGGTTATCCGAATTTGTTAAGCCGAAATATAGCGTAGTTCTGCCCTACCAGGCGCGCAAGACAGAATAACTCATCACTGCTATATCAATTTCAGGCTTAGGTTTGCTGAAATTCTGATGAGTTCTTTGTGTATTTCACTTTCTTACCCGCTATTTATCAATGCAATGACGCACTCATCAGGGAAGCCCATGACCAAACTTGGGCCAGATGGCTATGTCAGATGGCTATGTCAGCTGAAGCGGGATCTAAGGCAAGTTCGTTTGCAGGCTGCAGGAATAGCTGATAATTAGCAGCGTTTCATTTGCAAATAATGGATCACCTCTGGTTTTTTTCCCAGAAGCTTTGATTATTGTCAGCATATTGCGCGATGTAGTGCAGTTGGGATTGTGATAAATAGTGACGGGCATGGAGACTTCAAGATTCACTGCCAGGCGCATTACGCTGGGCAGGAACGGTTTTAAAAGCGGGCGATACTTTCGTTGGGTCAACTTGGTTTTTATAGCTAGCGGCGGCTTCCGCCCACCACATTAGTTGGCCTAGTGTGCGGCCAAAATAACTCTCCCAACGCTCCTGATCCTGGGCAAAGTGACCGTCTTCACTCAGCGCTTCCTGGGCTTTGGGTATATGTGCCATGGCCGACACCGGCAAGCAGCCAAGCTCTGATAGAAATGTACGCATGGCAACGGCTGCACGCACGCCGCCCCACTGGCCCATCGAGTAGGTCACAATAGCGCTGGGTTTAAATGCAAACAGTGACGCGCCAAAGTGATTAAGCAGATGGCTCAGGGCAGGGCTCATGGAGTGGTTATATTCAGGGCTCACCATTACATAGCCATTGGCGTCACTGATTTTATCGGCCAACTGCGATAAATCACCCGGTGCATTGGCTTTTGCATAAGCAAAGTGGGGCTTGAATGGGTCGCTTAAATTCAGTGTTAGCGGGTCAATGATTTCGGCTGTTGTATGGGGTAGTGATGAAAGCAAGCGCTCGCAGGCTTTTGCTACTCTCTCGCCAAGGCGGGCAGGGGAAGGGGGTGTGCTAGTTCGGGTCGAACCTAGAAATATTAAATAATGAGCCATGGCATTTGTTTCCTATTGAATGTTTTCTGCTGGAAAATGGTGGCGGGTTTTATTGGCGATACGCACTAGTACTAGCATGAGCGGCACTTCAACTAGCACGCCGACGACGGTGGCCAGCGCGGCACCTGACTGTAAGCCAAACAGTGCGATAGCCGCTGCGACCGCCAGTTCAAAGAAGTTACTCGCACCGACCATAGCGCCAGGGGCTGCAACGTTATGCGGCACCCGCCAAGCCTTGGCCCAGCCGTAGGCAATAAAGAAGATCAGAAACGTTTGAATAATCAGTGGAATCGCGATGAGTACAATATGCAGCGGGTTATTCAGAATCACCTCGCCCTGGAAGGCAAATAGAAGCACGAGGGTGATGATCAAGCCAATCGGGGTGATGGGGCCAACGCGCTTCATAAAGACGTTGTCGTACCACTCTGCGCCGCGCTTTTTGATCAGGGTTTGGCGCGTTATATAACCTGCCGTCAGGGGGATCACAATATAGAGCACCACCGATAAGGCAACCGTATCCCAGGGTACCTGAATATTGGAGATGCCTAGGAGGAAGACCACGATGGGCGCGAAAGCGAACAGCATGATCAGGTCATTAAGCGCCACCTGCACCAGCGTATAGGCCGCATCACCGCGGGTTAAATAGCTCCACACAAACACCATTGCTGTACATGGTGCTGCACCGAGCAGAATCGCGCCTGCTAAATACTGGCTGGCTAACTCGGCTGGAATTAAGGGCCGAAAGACCACCATAAGAAAGAACCAGGAGATGGCAAACATGGTGAAAGGCTTAATCAGCCAGTTCACCGATGTGGTAATGATCAAACCTTTTGGCTGGCGCCGCACACCGAGTAGTGATGTGAAGTCTATTTGCGCCATCATGGGGAAAATCATTGCCCAGATAAGCACCGCGACCGGAATGGAAACCTGCGCTACTTCAAAGCGGGAAAGTGTTTCCGGTACTGCTGGCAGGAGCTGTCCGAGTAAAATGCCCGCCACAATAGCCAGTGCTACCCAAAGCGTCAGGTAACGCTCAAACAGCCCCATTCCTTCGGCAGTGGTGGGCGATGTAATATCTTGCCGTGCTGACATGGAAAGCTCCTGATTAGATAGCGCGCTGGTTAACACGCTTAGAGAGTTCTTCAGCACTCTCTTTACGTTCTGAATAACGGTCTGTCAGCAGGTCACTGCGGTCGCGCACTAACAGGGTAAATTTCACCAGCTCTTCCATGACATCCACGATCCGGTCGTAGAAAGGCGATGGTTTCATTCGGTCGTTTTCATCAAACTCCATAAAGGCTTTCGGCACTGACGATTGGTTGGGAATCGTCAGCATGCGCATCCAGCGCCCCAATATGCGCAGCTGATTGACCGTATTGAAGGACTGTGAGCCGCCACAAACCTGCATTACTGCCAATGTTTTGCCTTGAGTCGGGCGCACGCCACCTAGCGAAAGTGGAATCCAGTCTATTTGCGCTTTCATAATGCCGGTCATTGCGCCATGGCGTTCAGGGGAGCACCACACCATGCCTTCGGACCACTGAGCTAACGTGCGTAGCTCATCAACTTTAGGGTGGCTGGCATCTTCAGCATCCGGTAGCGGCAACCCTTTAGGATCAAAAATTCTCGTTTCTGCACCCATGGCGGTCAGTAGGCGTGCTGCTTCCTCAACGGCTAACCGACTAAACGAGCGCTGACGCAAAGAACCGTATAACAGCAATATCCTAGGTGCATGATCGACACTTTGTGGAACGCCTAGGTGCTCACTGCTAGGGCGCTCAAACAGCGCGTTGTCGATGTTAGGTAAATCGGTTAGATGGGGTAAATCGTTTATTGAAGACATTAGGGCTACCTGTTTAACGCCATTTAAGGTTAATGATTCTATCATATATGTTTTTTCGTATATTTCTAGCGTCGACTGCAAGCTGCAATATTGCCGTCATGAATCCAGCGTAAAGTGACAGCTATTAATTACATTAGAGGCTATTTCCTTATGTCGAAGCGCCGCGTGTTGTTTCTTTGCAACGCTAACTCTGCACGGTCCTTAATGGGAGAGGCGTTGCTTCGCCATATGGCAGGTGATCGTTTTGAATCGTTTAGCGCTGGTTCTGAACCGGATGAGCCCCATGCATTGACGCTTGATGCATTGCGAAAACAGGGACTACCCACGGAAGGTTTACGCAGTAAATCGCTGGATGAGTTTGAGAGCGAGACCTTCGATTTTGTCATTGTGCTGTGTGATAAGGCTCAGCAAGCCTGTCGGGACTGGCAAGGGCAGGCGGGTGAAGTGCTGTTCTGGGATATTCGCGACCCGCGTCTGATTGGCAAGCCAGACGCTTACGAGCAGGCATTATTGGAAATTCGTCGTCGCCTGCAGCTATGGCTGCCCCTGCATAAGTCTGCTTAATCTTACTCATAGGGGCAGGTCGAGATGAAATTGATCAATAACTTAAGCGTCAAGGCGAGTTGGACGCTGGTGCTCTTGGCGTTCAGTGGTTTGGTCGTCGTGATTGGCGCATTGGGGCTATTCGCTAATCATTTTGGCCGCGATGCATTCACGTCGCTACATCAGCGGGACATGGCGCAGGTCAGTGAGCTTAATAGTGCTTACACGCAGTTATTACGTGCGCGTATCCAAATGAATCGTGCAGCAGAGTTAATTCGCACCCCGTCGTTTGATCGTCCTGCCCCACTTATCGATGAATCTCAGCGGTTGTTGGATGCGGCGGCAGTCAACTTCGGGCAGTTTTCGGCGAGTGATTTTGAGCCTGAGCAGCAAGCGTTAGTTGATCAATTGGCCGCTGATTTTCAATCGTTCGTTAACAATAACCTTAGTCTGCAGATGATGATGCTGGAAGAGCGGGATGTCTCTGGTTTCCTGTCAGGAGAGTCACGGGTAGATGACAGCAGCCAGCAATTTGTGCAGAGTGCAGAGGCATTTTTTAACGCCTTAAACCAGCGGGGTAACGGTCTTCTCGCACGTTACGAGCAAGTATCATCGCTATTGTTTTGGGGCGTCATTGCGGTGCTGGGTGCCGCGCTGTTAGTGGTGGCGGTGGTGGTGTGGGGTGTGCGCAAGAATGTGCTTCGCCCTTTAAAAGTCATTACCGAGCATTTTCAACGTATTGCTAAAGGCGATCTATCCACGCCCGTTTCAGCTCACTCGACCAATGAAATTGGTCAGCTGTTTAGTGAGCTAGCCAGTATGCAGAGCGCTTTAACGACAACCGTCGATCGACTTACTGCTAGCAGCCAGCAGGTCTATAGCAGCAGCCAGGAAATGACTGAGCAGAACCAGCTCTTGGCCAGCCAAACCGATACCCAAGTGTCTGCCTTACAGCAAATGGCGGCGAGCCTGGAGCAGCTAACCGCGACGGTAAATCAAAATGCGGAAAGTGCGGCGCATGTGAGCCAATCGACCGCGGATGTTTCCCATAAGGCGCAGCAGGGTGACGAGGTCATTACCCAGTTTATTGCCACTATGGAGGCGATCAATGATCATTCTGAAGAGATCCAAAGCATCATCCGAATGATTGAGAGCATCGCTTTCCAAACCAATATATTGGCGCTGAACGCATCGGTTGAAGCGGCGCGTGCTGGTGAGCATGGGCGTGGCTTTGCAGTCGTGGCAAATGAAGTGCGGGCGCTGGCAACCCGCAGTGCCAATGCTGCCAGCGAGATTCGATCACGCATTGAAGCGTCGAGTGCGAGTGTCCAACAGGGCAGTGTATTGTCGCAGCAAGCGGGTGAACATACTCGTGCGATAATGCAGGCTGCCAGTAACGTGGATACGCTAATGACTCAAATCGCCAATGCCTCTGAGGAGCAGCGACGCGGCATTGAAGAGGTTAATCAGGCGGTGGTGCAAATTGATACGACGACGCAAGGAACCATGCGCTTAGTCAACCAGGCGGCCCAGAGCGCTGAAGGTTTATCCCAGGAGGCTTTGCAAATGCGCGAGTATGCTGGGCAGTTTAGTGTTGCCGAAAAAGCCGCCGGAATGAACTTGGCTGACATCAATGAACATAACGGCGAATACCCTGAATGGGAGCAGCTTAGTCATCAACAAACCCCTTTACCTAGCTCTGATGAGCAGCGCCATCGTCAAACCGATGTGATGACGTCTGCTTAAAATACTAAAAACAGTAATTTGCGTTTATTCAGAGGCAGTCAGCGCTATCATGCGGTTTTCTCTGAGCGACTAATGTTTTGCAATTGATCCAACGGCTCATCTCGCCCGTCGTCTTTATCTCTCAGCGTTTACTGAACGATCCTATGCTGCTCTCAATGAGCGGCCTATGGGTCGTTTTGTGGTGGCTGGAACCTCAGTCATTGACGGAGATGGCTGAGCGGGTGCATTGGACCACGCTTGCTGTGTTAACCGGTCTTATGCTGCTCAGCCGATCGTTGGAGCTCAGTGGTTATTTAACGCTCTGGGGACGCCAGTTATTGGCCCGTCTGAAGGGTGAAAGGCGCCTAGCGGTGGGTTTGGTGCTGTTTTCAGGTCTGCTTTCTGCCTTCGTCACCAATGACGTGGCGCTGTTTATTGTCGTGCCACTGACCCTTAGTCTCGCCAGGATGGCAACGCTGCCTATTGCGCGTTTAATTGTGTTTGAAGCGCTGGCGGTCAATGCGGGGTCATCGCTGAGCCCGATTGGGAATCCACAAAACCTTTATCTATGGCAGCTTTCAGGCCTACGCTTTGGCGCATTTCTATGGGTAATGCTACCGCTGGGTGTTGGTTTGATGCTGCTGCTCTTGCTCCTTATTCCGTTGGCGTTTCCTAAAGCATCAATACATTTGGAGTCAGCTTCTATTGCAGCAACAATACGGCACAAAAAGCCGCTATGGGCGGCACTAATCGGCTACCCGCTTTTTTTGATTGCAGTGGACATGGGCTGGGTGTTGCCAGCGATGGCCGGCGTAATGCTAGCGATGTTATTGGTGGCCCGGCGAGCGGTGTTCAGCATCGATTGGATGCTGCTGGTAGTGTTCGTATTAATGTTCATCAATTTAAGTGTCATCGGTGAGTTAACCGTCGTACAGCAGGCAATAAATACTATGCGTCAGTGGCCCGGTGGCGATATCAGCGTAGGGATACTGCTTTCACAAATTATTTCCAACGTGCCAGCAACGCTGCTACTCGCGGAGCAGAGTGAGTGGCAGCCGCTTGCCTGGGGCGTCAGTGTCGGTGGTTTTGGTTTGGCGGTAGGTTCAATGGCTAATTTAATTGCCCTGCGCTTGGCTTGTCAGCCTGGCATTTGGACAGAGTTTCACCGTTGGTCTCTGCCTATGTTAGGCCTTGCTTGGCTGTTTGCTGCGCTTTGGAAAAACGCCCTGTCGTTGTAGCGACAGGGCGGTACCCTCTCGGGATTAAATCCTTGCGAGGAGTGGTTAGTCGATTAGCTCGACGGCGACGGCCGTCGCTTCGCCGCCGCCGATGCACAGGCTGGCAATGCCGCGTTTGCCGCCTTTGGTGCGCAGTGCATGAATCAACGTGGCAATAATGCGCGAGCCGGTTGAGCCAATCGGGTGGCCCTGGGCGCAGGCACCACCGAAAACATTCACCTTGTTATGGGGCAGGCCTAGATCATCCATCGCCATCAGTGTCACCACGGCAAAAGCTTCGTTGATCTCAAATAGATCGACATCATTAACGCCCCAGCCTAGCTTTTTCATCAGCTTTTCAATCGCACCCACCGGCGCGATAGTGAACTCGCTTGGGTGGCGTGAATGGGTAGTGTGGCCAAGCATGCGTGCTAAAGGTTTAAGGCCGTGCTGATCCGCGGCTTCCTGACTGGCCAAAATCAGCGCCGAGGCACCGTCGGAAATCGAACTGGCGTTGGCAGCGGTAATGGTGCCATCTTTGGCGAAAGCAGGGCGCAACTGGCGGATTTTGTCGAGTTTAGCTTGGAAGGGCTGCTCGTCGTGCTCGACCAGATGTTCACCCTGGCGTGTGGAGACCGTGACGGGGGCCATCTCAGCGTTTAAGTGGCCTGCGTTAGTGGCCGCCATGGCGCGCTCAAGCGAGGCAATGGCAAAATCGTCCAGGCGTTCGCGCGTATAGCCACGCTCTGTGGCGACATCTTGAGCAAACACGCCCATCAGCTTGCCCGTTTCGGCGTCTTCAAGCCCATCCAAAAACATATGGTCTTTAAGCTCGCCGTGTCCCAACCGGTAACCGCCGCGTGCCTTGGTCAGCACGTGCGGGGCGTTAGACATGGACTCCATCCCGCCCGCCAGCAAAATATCTCCGCTGCCTGCTTTGATTAAATCATGGGCAAGCATGGTAGCTTTCATGCCAGAGCCACACAGCTTATTGATGGTGGTGGCGCCATTGGCATCGGGAATGCCCGCTTGACGCATCGCCTGGCGCGCTGGGCCCTGCTTAACGCCTGCTGGTAGTACGCAGCCCATTATCCCTTCGCTTATCAGAGCGGGGTCAATACGCGCCTCTTCAATGGCTGCTTTGATGGCGATTGCGCCAAGCTCTGGTGCCGACATGCTCGAAAGGCTGCCCATCATGCCGCCCATAGGGGTGCGTTTGGCGGCGAGAAATACAACGTCAGTGGGGCTGCTCATGGTCAATCTCCTTCAGATTTATTGTGATTATCAGGTTGCGTAGTGGGTGATACGTTGACCCGTAGGCGGTGCTGTGGTTTTCTCCAGAGTAACCAAGCAAGCGCTAGTGTAAATAACATGAATGTAATGAATGCATCACCTCGCCGCAAGGAGTTGACGCGCCTTGCCGCCCAGCTCTTCGTTCAAGAGGGCTTTGATCGCACCACCGTGCGTATGCTGGCGCAGGAAATGGGCATTAAGTCCGGTAGCCTGTTCCATCACTTTAAAGATAAGCAGGAAATCCTCGCTGCTGTGATCGAAGAGGGCACTCAAAACGCCTTGTTAATCGCACGTAAAGCGCTGGATGAGTGTGCCTCTGACCCTGAAGTGCGCCTGCGCGTTATGGCGCGTGCCCATCTCGAAACGCTTTTTACTGACCGTAATGCCCATGTAGTGGCACTCTTTGAGTGGCGTCGACTCGATCCTGATGCGAGTGCTCATTTAAGTCATTTACGCGATGCCTACGAAGCGCTGTGGGTTACTGTCATCGATGATGCTTTAGAAGCAGGGCTGATTCATGGAGACCGCTTCCTGGTCTCGCGCTTCGTGCTCGGGGCACTGAATTGGACCGTACGCTGGTATGATCCTAATGGTCCCCGTTCCCCTGATGATCTCGCTGATGAGCTTGTCGCCATGATTATGCCCCCGCCTGCTTGAACTGCTTGCGCTATACAGCTTCCTACCAACGTCTAACGCTTTAATTCATCAGAGTGCTTGCTCTCTACGACGATTACTTTTAGCGTTGTTTTTAACTTAAAGCTTCCGTTAACGTCAACGGATAGTTTTGGCGACCTTGCTTGCGCCCTACCTGTATTACTTTGCGCTCATTACTAACAACAATGACCCACCACATTAGAGAGCCATCATGACAGCCACACCACAATCACTGCCCGACTATCAGCACTACCTTGAAAACTTTTCTATTGATAGCGTTATTGCTCGCCTGGATGACCATCAGGATGGAATGTTGAATGCTTTCGAAGCCTGCTGTGGTCGGCATGTGCGCCAAGGGCGCGGCGATGTGCTGGCGCTAGTTCAAGAGGATGCCCAAGGGGCGGTTCACACCCTGACGTACGCTGAACTGGATGAGCAGAGCGCTAAATTGGCAGGTTGGCTTCAAGTTCAAAAGCTAGGTAAAGGTGATCGCATTGCTTGTATGTTGCCGCGGTCACCACAGCTTTTGATTGCGGTACTCGCTACATGGCGTATTGGCGCGGTTTATCAACCTCTATTTACTGCCTTTGGCCCTGATGCCGTGGACTATCGTTTAGGGCGTGCAGATACCAAGCTAGTGATTACCGATCACGCTAATCGCTATAAGTTTGATGGCTTGAGCCAGTGTCCGCCAGTGCTGGCAGTCGGTGGTGCAACCAGCGAGCATGCGGATGATCATGATTGGCAAGCTGCATTGACGCACACGTCAATGAATGATAAACCGCCAAGGCTGTCGCCTGAACAACCTTTTCTACAAATGTTTACCTCTGGCACCGTGGGCAAGCCCAAAGGTGTTGCTGTTCCCTTGTCTGGAATGACTGCCTTCGCGATCTATATGGAGCTCGCCATTGACCTGCGTGATGATGACCGCTTTTGGAATATGGCTGATCCAGGCTGGGCGTATGGTCTTTACTATGCGATCACGGGGCCACTGCTGCTCGGTGTGACGACCCATTTTTGTGAAGCGGGCTTTAGTGCTGAGGGGGCGCTGGCGTTTATGAAGCGCCACCACATTACCAATTTTGCCGCTGCCCCTACCGCTTACCGGCTGATGAAGGCATCAGGCCTGTTTGATGACGCCCATCAAACCTTGGAGCTGCGTGCAGCGAGTTCAGCCGGCGAGCCTTTGAACACGGAAGTGGTCACTTGGGTTGAGAAGTCGCTTGGCTGTCCTGTCATGGACCATTATGGGCAAACTGAAACCGGCATGACGTGCAATAACCACCATGCACTTGATCACCTTAAGCATGTGGGCGCGATGGGCGTCCCAATGCCGGGTTATCGTCTGGCGATTTTGGATGCCGAGTATCACGAGCTGCCTGCGGGTGAGCCGGGGGTGCTTGCCGTGGATATCAAGCATTCACCTGCGCACTTCTTTCAAGGTTACACCTGGCAGGAGAAAAATCCCTTTGTAGAGGGCTATTACCTGACTGGCGATGTTGTGATCCGTAATGAAGATGGCACCTTCCAATTTGCCGGGCGGGACGACGACATTATTACTACTGCAGGCTATCGGGTGGGGCCAACGGATGTTGAGAACAGTGTAATGACTCACCCGGCTGTTGCAGAGTCTGCGGCGGTGGGGCAGCCAGACGAGATCCGTGGCGAAGTGATCAAATCCTATGTCGTACTGCGAGAAGGCTATGAGGCAAGTGAAGCACTTGCCGATGAGATCAAGCAGCGAGTGCGTGAGCGGTTATCGACTCACGCTTTCCCACGCGTTATTGAGTTTGTCGATGAGTTACCCAAAACCCCCAGTGGCAAGATTCAGCGCTTTAAATTGCGTGCCCAAGCAGCAGAAGAAGCTAAGACAGCCAAATAAACATAACGCTTATAGGGAATATGGTTATGGAGGTTAAGGACAGTACTTTTTTAATTACTGGGGCCGCTTCTGGTCTTGGCGCGGCAACGGCAGAGCGTTTGGTGGCTGCGGGCGCTCGGGTCGTTTTATGCGATTTAAATGACAGCGTAAACGCACATGCTCAGCAGTTGGGGGAGCATGCTCAAGCGTGTTTGGCAGACATTACCTCTGCCGAGCAAATGCAGCAGGCGGTCGATACCGCGGTAGCGCTGGGTGGTAAGGGCGGTCTCTCAGGTGTGGTTCATTGTGCGGGTGTCGTTAGCGTAGCCAAGTTGGTTGATCGTGAGGGAAAGCCGGCTGATCTAGATAGCTACATTAAAACCATCAACATCAACCTGGTGGGTACCTTTAACGTAATGCGCCTCGCCGCGGCGGCGATGGCTAAAAATACGCCTAATGAGAGCGGGGAGCGCGGGGTGATTATTAACACTGCTTCTATTGCGGCTTTTGATGGTCAGGTAGGGCAGTGTGCTTATAGCGCCTCTAAAGCGGGCGTTGTGGGTATGAGCTTGCCAGCGGCGCGCGAGTTATCGCGTCATGCCATTCGCGTTATGGCAATCGCCCCAGGCGTTTTTGAAACACCAATGATGAGCGAGATACCCGATGAGGCTGCCCTGGCCCTAGCGGCAGCGGTGCCATTTCCCAAGCGATTGGGTAAGCCGGATGAGTTTGCTCAATTAGCCGAGCAAATTATTACCAACCCAATGCTGAATGGCGAACTCATTCGCTTGGATGGCGGCATACGCATGCAGTAACGCTTCAGCTATATAGAATCACAATGAGACGACTCGTCAGCTTTTGGCTGGCGAGTTTTTTTATTGCTGGCATCAGAGGTTTGCGGCATTAGCTACCAAAGTTGTAGAGCGTTTTAGCGCTAAATTCAAACGCTCGCTTGACTCTGCAGGGCGCCCGCGCTAGCTTTCAAACATGTGTTTGAAAGCCGCCTTCAGTTTTGAAAATATTATTCGGCTTTTGATCCCCCGGTTGTAGGAGAGTGTTTTAGGAGAAGTGCGATGCCCACTTATCAGGCCCCTATTCGTGATATGCGTTTCGTTATGGACGAAATGCTTGATTATCCTGGTCACTATGCGCGCTTGCCGGGCGGTGACGAAGCATCGCCCGATGTCGTTAGCGCCATTTTAGAGGAAGGGGCGCGGTTTGCTCGCGAGGTACTGCTGCCGATTAATCAAAGCGGCGATGCAGAAGGGTGCTTGTTAGAAGGGGGCGAAGTAAAAGCGCCCAATGGTTTTAAAGAAGCCTATCAACAATATGTAGAAGGCGGCTGGCCGAGCTTGGCCGCCGATCCTGAGCATGGCGGGCAGGGGCTGCCGCATTCGTTAGCGATGCTGCTTTCGGAGATGATTTGCGCAACCAACTTGGCATGGGGTATGTACCCGGGGCTTTCCCATGGCGCGGCAGATGCGCTGCGCCATCACGGTACCGATGAGCAGAAGGCTACATACCTCACCAAGTTGGTGGAGGGCGTATGGACCGGCACGATGTGTTTAACCGAGTCCCATTGCGGTACCGACCTCGGCTTGATCAAAACGCGCGCAGTGCCCACTGAAGGGGACGCTTACGCGATTACCGGCACCAAAATTTTTATCTCGGCTGGTGAGCATAATCTGGCTGAGAACATCGTTCATTTAGTGCTAGCAAAGCTGCCTGATGCGCCGGAGGGCTCAAAAGGTATCTCGCTATTTGTGGTGCCTAAGTTTATGCCTGATGCCGAAGGCAATCCTGGTGAGCGCAATGGCGTTAGCTGCGGCTCTTTAGAGCATAAAATGGGCATTCACGGTAACGCTACCTGTGTGATGAACTTCGATGGCGCAACCGGCTATCTGGTGGGCGCCCCGAATAAAGGCTTGGCGTGTATGTTCACCATGATGAACGCTGCGCGTCTTGGGGTAGGTATTCAGGGGCTGGGATTGATTGAAGCCAGCTTCCAGAATTCGTTGAGCTATGCCCGTGATCGCCTGCAGATGCGAGGTTTGTCGGGTAAGCAAGCGCCTGAAAAACCGGCTGATCCGATTATCGTCCACCCCGATGTTCGACGCATGCTGCTGACTCAGAAAGCCTTCGCCGAAGGCGGGCGTATGCTGGTGCTATACACCGCTCAAATGCTGGATGTTGTAGAGCATGGTCAGCCAGGTGAAGAGCGAGAGCGTGCCGACACGCTTTTGGGGCTGCTAACCCCGATTGTAAAAGCGTTCTTGACCGAAGTCGGTTTTGAAAGCACCAATGAAGGTGTTCAAATTTATGGCGGCCATGGCTTTATTAAAGAGTGGGGCATGGAGCAATTGGTACGCGATGCGCGTATTACCCGCTTGTATGAAGGCACTACCGGTATTCAGGCGCTCGACCTACTGGGTCGTAAAGTCCTTATGAGTCAGGGTGAGTCGTTGAAAGTGTTCACCAAGGAGATTCACCAGTTCTGCAAGGCTGAATCAGAGAACCCGGCGCTTAAAGAGTTTATCGGGCCTCTGGCAAAGCTGAACACAGAGTGGGGTGAGCTAACCATGGGCATAGGTATGAAAGCGATGCAGGACCGCGAAGAGGTAGGCGCGGCAAGCATCGATTACCTTATGTACTCCGGCTACGTCACGCTGGCGTACCTATTTGCTCGTGCGGCCAAGCAGGCATCTGGTTCTTTAGAGGGCGAAGATAAAGCCTTCTATGCTGCTAAATTGAATACTGCTCGCTTCTATTATCAGCGGCTATTGCCGCGCACAAAGGCGCATGCGCAAATGATTCAGTCGGGCGCTTCCAGCCTGATGGCCATCTCCAGCGACGACTTTGGTTTGGGCTTTGAAATTTAATTAACGGCTAAGATGTCAAAAGAGCACTTTCTGGTCAGGCATTCTGATCGGTGGTTTGCGGCAGAAGGAGAGCCTTTTGCCGCTTTTTTATACGCAATATCTTCTTTTACTTGCTATCTTGATAGTGAGGCCTTAAAGTACGCATCCGCTGCCGGGGACGCCAAGCGTTACCAGCGGTGTATAAGGTGTAAAAGCCTTGGTTTGTCAGGAGGTTAGCGCATTTTTTATCGCTCGCTTCACCCGCTAAACACAGCGGTTGACAACCACCAGGAAATGCGTAAAATACGCCTTTCTCGCTGCGGCAAGCCAGTTCAACGGTTCGCCAGTCAAACACAGCGAAATCGCTCTTTAACAATTTGATCAGGTAATTCATGTGGGCGCTTGCTGATGTTGGTGGCAAATCACCAAATATCAAGGCAAGCGACTCAAGCAATAAGGTTTTTCGAAACCTGTTTTGAATGAATTCGTTTGAACCTTGAGCCAAGTTTGATCCGCTTTTGCTGCCTTCGGCTAGTTCGTAGGTAAGCGAGTAAGGATCACAATGATTGTAAACTGAAGAGTTTGATCATGGCTCAGATTGAACGCTGGCGGCAGGCCTAACACATGCAAGTCGAGCGGTAACAGATCTAGCTTGCTAGATGCTGACGAGCGGCGGACGGGTGAGTAATGCATAGGAATCTGCCCGATAGTGGGGGATAACCTGGGGAAACCCAGGCTAATACCGCATACGTCCTACGGGAGAAAGGGGGCTCCGGCTCCCGCTATTGGATGAGCCTATGTCGGATTAGCTAGTTGGTAAGGTAATGGCTTACCAAGGCGACGATCCGTAGCTGGTCTGAGAGGATGATCAGCCACATCGGGACTGAGACACGGCCCGAACTCCTACGGGAGGCAGCAGTGGGGAATATTGGACAATGGGGGCAACCCTGATCCAGCCATGCCGCGTGTGTGAAGAAGGCCCTCGGGTTGTAAAGCACTTTCAGCGAGGAAGAACGCCTGTCGGTTAATACCCGGCAGGAAAGACATCACTCGCAGAAGAAGCACCGGCTAACTCCGTGCCAGCAGCCGCGGTAATACGGAGGGTGCAAGCGTTAATCGGAATTACTGGGCGTAAAGCGCGCGTAGGTGGCTTGATAAGCCGGTTGTGAAAGCCCCGGGCTCAACCTGGGAACGGCATCCGGAACTGTCAGGCTAGAGTGCAGGAGAGGAAGGTAGAATTCCCGGTGTAGCGGTGAAATGCGTAGAGATCGGGAGGAATACCAGTGGCGAAGGCGGCCTTCTGGACTGACACTGACACTGAGGTGCGAAAGCGTGGGTAGCAAACAGGATTAGATACCCTGGTAGTCCACGCCGTAAACGATGTCGACCAGCCGTTGGGTGCCTAGAGCACTTTGTGGCGAAGTTAACGCGATAAGTCGACCGCCTGGGGAGTACGGCCGCAAGGTTAAAACTCAAATGAATTGACGGGGGCCCGCACAAGCGGTGGAGCATGTGGTTTAATTCGATGCAACGCGAAGAACCTTACCTACCCTTGACATCTACAGAAGCCGGAAGAGATTCTGGTGTGCCTTCGGGAACTGTAAGACAGGTGCTGCATGGCTGTCGTCAGCTCGTGTTGTGAAATGTTGGGTTAAGTCCCGTAACGAGCGCAACCCTTGTCCTTATTTGCCAGCGAGTAATGTCGGGAACTCTAAGGAGACTGCCGGTGACAAACCGGAGGAAGGTGGGGACGACGTCAAGTCATCATGGCCCTTACGGGTAGGGCTACACACGTGCTACAATGGCCGGTACAAAGGGCTGCGAGCTCGCGAGAGTCAGCAAATCCCTTAAAGCCGGTCTCAGTCCGGATCGGAGTCTGCAACTCGACTCCGTGAAGTCGGAATCGCTAGTAATCGTGAATCAGAATGTCACGGTGAATACGTTCCCGGGCCTTGTACACACCGCCCGTCACACCATGGGAGTGGACTGCACCAGAAGTGGTTAGCCTAACGCAAGAGGGCGATCACCACGGTGTGGTTCATGACTGGGGTGAAGTCGTAACAAGGTAGCCGTAGGGGAACCTGCGGCTGGATCACCTCCTTAAACGATGCGTCACAGTTAGTAAGCGTCCACAATGAATTACCTGATCAGATAGCTGTTGATGCGCAGTGATAAGCCAAACGCCTCCCGCGTTGCCTTATCACTGCGTATAGCAGTCGCTCTTTAACAATGTATATCATGCTGACAAGAACACTTCGCAAGAAGTGCTTCTTAAATTGTGATACGCGTCAGCGTATCCGGCAAAATGAAACGTGATCATTGCGACATCCAGACTCCTTCGGGTTATAGGGTCAAGCAATGAAGCGCACACGGTGGATGCCTAGGCAGCCAGAGGCGATGAAAGACGTGGTAGCCTGCGATAAGGCTCGGTGAGGTGGCAACAACCTGTGACCCGGGCATTTCTGAATGGGGAAACCCACCGATCATAAGATCGGTATCGTGCACTGAATACATAGGTGTACGAGGCGAACCAGGGGAACTGAAACATCTAAGTACCCTGAGGAAAAGAAATCAACCGAGATTCCCCTAGTAGCGGCGAGCGAACGGGGACCAGCCCTTAAGCATGTGACTGATTAGGCGAATGCGTTGGGAAGCGCGGCCGTAGCGGGTGATAGCCCCGTAGTCGAAAATCTGATCATGTGAAATCGAGTAGGTCGGGGCACGAGAAACCTTGACTGAAGACGGGGGGACCATCCTCCAAGGCTAAATACTCCTGGCTGACCGATAGTGAACCAGTACCGTGAGGGAAAGGCGAAAAGAACCCCGGAGAGGGGAGTGAAATAGATCCTGAAACCGTGTGCGTACAAGCAGTAGGAGCAGACTTGTTCTGTGACTGCGTACCTTTTGTATAATGGGTCAGCGACTTATATTCAGTGGCGAGGTTAACCGTATAGGGGAGCCGTAGGGAAACCGAGTCTTAACTGGGCGACACAGTCGCTGGATATAGACCCGAAACCGAGCGATCTATCCATGAGCAGGGTGAAGGTTGAGTAACATCAACTGGAGGCCCGAACCAGGATCTGTTGAAAAAGATTTGGATGACTTGTGGATCGGAGTGAAAGGCTAATCAAGCTCGGAGATAGCTGGTTCTCCTCGAAAGCTATTTAGGTAGCGCCTCATGTAGTACCGCCGGGGGTAGAGCACTGTTTCGGCTAGGGGGTCATCCCGACTTACCAACCCGAGGCAAACTCCGAATACCGGTGAGTAACGCGTGGGAGACACACGGCGGGTGCTAACGTCCGTCGTGAAAAGGGAAACAACCCAGACCGTCAGCTAAGGTCCCGAAATCCTGGTTAAGTGGGAAACGATGTGGGAAGGCTCAGACAGCTAGGAGGTTGGCTTAGAAGCAGCCATCCTTTAAAGAAAGCGTAATAGCTCACTAGTCGAGTCGGCCTGCGCGGAAGATGTAACGGGGCTAAACCAGGTACCGAAGCTACGGGTTCATCCTTTGGATGAGCGGTAGAGGAGCGTCGTGTACGCCAATGAAGGTGGATTGAGAAGTCTGCTGGAGGTATCACGAGTGCGAATGCTGACATGAGTAACGATAAAGGGAGTGAAAAACTCCCTCGCCGGAAGACCAAGGGTTTCTGTTCGACGCTAATCGGAGCAGAGTGAGTCGGCCCCTAAGGCGAGGCCGAAAGGCGTAGTCGATGGGAAACGGGTCAATATTCCCGTACCGGACATGGTTGCGATGGGGGGACGAAGAAGGCTAGGTGAGCCAGGCGTTGGTTGTCCTGGTGAAAGTGAGTAGGCTGAGGGTTTAGGTAAATCCGGACCCTTTTCAGGCCGAGACACGAAACGAACTGACCACGGTCAGGAAGTCACTGATGCCACGCTTCCAGGAAAAGCCTCTAAGCTTCAGATCATGTGCGACCGTACCCCAAACCGACACAGGTGGTCAGGGAGAGAATCCCAAGGCGCTTGAGAGAACTCGGGTGAAGGAACTAGGCAAAATGGTGCCGTAACTTCGGGAGAAGGCACGCCGGCGTAGGGTGATGAGACTTGCTCTCTAAGCCCGAACCGGTCGAAGATACCAGGTGGCTGCAACTGTTTATTAAAAACACAGCACTCTGCTAACGCGCAAGCGGACGTATAGGGTGTGACGCCTGCCCGGTGCCGGAAGGTTAAATGATGGTGTTAGCCGCAAGGCGAAGCTCTTGATTGAAGCCCCGGTAAACGGCGGCCGTAACTATAACGGTCCTAAGGTAGCGAAATTCCTTGTCGGGTAAGTTCCGACCTGCACGAATGGCGTAATGATGGCCACGCTGTCTCCACCCGAGACTCAGTGAAATTGAAATCGCCGTGAAGATGCGGTGTACCCGCGGCTAGACGGAAAGACCCCGTGAACCTTTACTATAGCTTCACACTGGACGCTGATGTTGCCTGTGTAGGATAGCTGGGAGGCTTTGAACTTTGGACGCCAGTTCGAAGGGAGCCAACCTTGAAATACCAGCCTGGCATCATTGGCGTTCTCACTCAGGTCCGTTATCCGGATCGAGGACAGTGTGTGGTGGGTAGTTTGACTGGGGCGGTCTCCTCCTAAAGAGTAACGGAGGAGCACGAAGGTACCCTCAGCACGGTCGGACATCGTGCATTGAGTGCAAGAGCATAAGGGTGCTTGACTGCGAGACAGACACGTCGAGCAGGTGCGAAAGCAGGTTCTAGTGATCCGGTGGTTCTGTATGGAAGGGCCATCGCTCAACGGATAAAAGGTACTCCGGGGATAACAGGCTGATACCGCCCAAGAGTTCACATCGACGGCGGTGTTTGGCACCTCGATGTCGGCTCATCACATCCTGGGGCTGAAGTCGGTCCCAAGGGTATGGCTGTTCGCCATTTAAAGTGGTACGCGAGCTGGGTTTAGAACGTCGTGAGACAGTTCGGTCCCTATCTGCCGTGGGCGTTGGATGTTTGAGAAGGGCTGCTCCTAGTACGAGAGGACCGGAGTGGACGACCCTCTGGTGTTCCGGTTGTCACGCCAGTGGCATTGCCGGGTAGCTATGGTCGGACGGGATAACCGCTGAAAGCATCTAAGCGGGAAGCCCCCTTCAAGATGAGACATCCCTGAGGCCTAGAGCCTCCTGAAGGGCCCAGCGAGACCAGCTGGTTGATAGGCACGGTGTGGAAGCGCTGCAAGGCGTTGAGCTAACGTGTACTAATGGCCCGTGAGGCTTGACCCTATAACACCCAAGGGGTCTGGTCGCGATGATGACGTAACATTAAAAAAACCGGATACGCAGCGTGTGGCCCAGGCAACAGCCCGGGCGGCAGGCGATGAGACGATCACAATTTAGCAATAGTCAGCATGATGTACATTACCCGTTACGCCTGACGACCATAGCACGCGTGAACCACCTGATCCCTTGCCGAACTCAGCAGTGAAACCGCTTAGCGCCGATGGTAGTGTGGGGTCTCCCCATGCGAGAGTAGGTCATCGTCAGGCACCTATACCGCAGAAAACCCAGCCAACCGGCTGGGTTTTTTGTGTGTGTGAAAGAAAATAAATAGAGCTGGATAAATGCTATGATGCGCCCCAATTAATTAGGCAGCCATCAGCGTTTTTGATGGGCGGAATCGAGGTGAAGTGGTGAGCGAAACGGTACCTACGTCATGGTTAGTTTATTGCCGTCCAGGGTTTGAAAATGATGCGTTAGCTGAAATGCAGCATCATGCAGCATTAAACGACGTAGCCTGTGAGGCATCTTACGGCGAGGGGTGGGTAAGCTTAACGCGTCTAGATGGCGAGCCGGTGAATGAGTTGCATCGTCAAGCAGCCTTTAAAAAGCTAATTTTCGCACGGCAAAGCTTAGCGGCGTTACCTGCTCTCACACTATCACGAGATGATCGCCTTACCGCTATTTTGGAGCAGGTAAAGGCTAGCCGATGGAACTTTGAGGAAATCTGGCACGAAACGCCAGATACCAATGATGGCAAAGCGCTGGCTGGGCTGATTAAGGCGCTTACCAAGCCGCTGGAAAGTATGTTGAAAAAGCGGGGCGCGTTAAGGCGCAGTGCGGGCGCACGACGCTTACATATTTTCTGGACTGACGGTGATCAAGTGCAGCTGGCGATGAGCTTCCCAGGCAATCGTAGCAATTTGATTAATGGTATTCGTCGGCTGCGCTTCCCCTCCCGTGCACCCAGCCGCTCAACGCTGAAGTTGGAAGAGGCGTGGCATGAGTTTATTCCTAGGGATGAGTGGGATGTGCGGTTAGCACCGCATATGCAAGCAGCTGACTTAGGTGCCGCCCCAGGTGGCTGGACGTGGCAACTGGTTCAGCGCGGCATGTACGTTTATGCCATTGATAATGGCCCCATGGAATCGCAGTTGATGAAGACCGGCCAGATTGATCATCTCAAAGAAGATGGTTTTACCTGGGAGCCACCGCAGCGTTTGGATTGGCTAGTCTGCGATATTGTTGATAAACCAGTGCGAGTGCTAGCCATGGTGGAACGCTGGCTGATTCGTAAATGGTGCAAAGAGGCGATCTTTAACCTCAAGTTGCCCATGAAAAAGCGCTGGGAAGAGGTAACACGTTGCCTAACGGCGTTGGAAGAGTCGCTGGAAAAAGCGGGCGTGCATGCGAACGTATCATGCCGTCACCTCTATCATGATAGGGAAGAGGTAACGGTGCATGTAAGGCTTAGGGATTAGCGCGAGTGAAACCTCAGGCTTAATAGCCAGGCTCGTAAATCCGGATAGTTTCATCTTCGGTTAATAGCGGTAAAATACGCTGCATGGCCATTGCCCGCGCTTCGCTTGAGTGCCACTCCTTCCAAGCGCGGATGTCACGCCATTTAGTAATCATCAGTCGCCGATCGGTATGACCAAGTTCTACCAGTGTTTCACCACCGATGAAGCCCCTTACGCCTAGGGAAACGCGCATTGCCTCCCGCGCTGCTTGCTCAAATTCTTCTTCAAGACCAGGCATAATTCGCCGTTCGATGATAACTTTAATCATACTTTCTGTTTCCTACATCGAGGATATTAATGGCTGATAATACGGGTACGTTACCCAGCTTTGACGTGGTATTGGACACCTCAGGACTCTACTGCCCAGACCCGATTATGCTAATGCATAACAAAGTGCGCGACATGACATCAGGCCAAGTGCTCAAAGTGATTGCCACCGATCCCGCCACTACACGAGATGTGCCCAAGTTTTGTCAGTTTTTAGGGCACGAACTGCTTGAGCAGGACACCGCCTCTGAGAGTAACTACCTCTACTTTATTCGCTTAGCATAACCCTTAGAGATAGCGCGGGAACCCAAGCGAGGCTCAAATCAACATCATTGATGTTGGCCTCGCTCACAAGGCAGCACTAAGGCACTCGGCTAATCGCTTGCCACGACCATCATGGCTAGCGCCTCAAGCGTTGCCGGATCTTCTTCCAATATACGATTGGCGATATGGCGCTGGAAAAAGTAAACGGTTTGATGGCGAGCGTGAGCGCTGTAAAGGCACTTGTCCCCTAACAAAATCGGTGTCATCGCCGCTTTGTTCTCGTCGGCAAGGAGCGCGTCAAGGCTACCGTCGCTGTAGAGACGCCAGCCGTAAACAGGCTTCATATGCCAGGGTGAGTTGGGATGATTCATGCACAGCGCGTGGGTGCCCAGAGTATCGGGTATTTGCTGAATGAGAGTGACTTCTCCGGAAGCCTCATAATCAAAATATTCAGCAGCGGCGACTAGCTCATGGTGCTTATGGTCCGGTGGTGAATCGAAAATTTCTTCCGTTTCAGGATCACGGTAACCTACGAAGTAGCCATTCTCCTGGCTGTTCAGATCATGGCAGGCCGCCAACGTTTCCATCCACGGCACCATGCCAAAGACGCTACCATCTTCTCTTAGCCCCCAGGCCAAAATAGGCATGCCGTAGTAAGTGTCGGGACTCGCAGCGAGTTGGTACACCATCTCTAGTCCATCTAGCTCCGGAGCTAAACGAACTAGGCACTTTTGCGCCTGCTGACGCTGACGCACAGTTTCCAGGTCGATGACCTGGGCAGAGCGGGGTGACAGGGATGCGCCCATTATGTCCCTCCTTATGCTGCGTGGTCATGACATTGGCGAAGCAAGTTTGTCTTGCTTCATTGTTATCCTTGCTTATCCAACTTACCTATCAACCAATAGCACAAGTTGCTCATAAGGTTAAGGGTTCTGCGCTTTTTAATTATCTTAACAAGTTGGAAAGCGAGCTCGTAGCGCTTGATGCTCGGTGAGCGCTTGCTGAAACTGGCCCCAGGGCGCTTGGGCGTTTTCCAGCGAAAGCCAGCGTGCCTGATAGCGCTGAATCGCTATTGGCTTGTCTACCGGCTGCACGTCAATTAAGCGGTTGATCGCTGTTAGCCACTGCTGGGCAGTGTTTGCCAACCGTTCAAGCGATTGTGGCTCCCAGCGGCTCAAGCAACTTGTGGCATCTTTCTGCTGAGCTAATAATGCGTTCGCTTCGGTTAAGCGTTGAGTGGCGAGTAGCAGGGCGCGCAACACTTCGGCGGTCAATGGCTGCTCTTGTAGGGTTTTTAAATGATTTTCGAGGGCAGAGGAGTCTTGCTGCCAATCGAGGTCAAACTGGTGATCCGTCATTTGTTGAAGATAATTAATGGCTTCAAGCTGCCTTGCAATAGTGTTTTCATCGACGTTAGCTAAAGGCTGGCTTGCGCGCGCAAAGCTTTTCACCCATTCGCTGGAATCAAAAATAGCGTTCCAACTGACGGCGGGTAACTGAGCCGTTTTAGTGATCGTCAGCTGTTGAAGGCGCGTTCGGTCTTCATCGCTTAACTGTTCGGGAACATCGCTGTTCCAGCAGGTGCTAAGCCGTTGCCATAGTGTTCGCTCATATAACCACTGCTGGCTAGGAGGTGCTACTCGGCCGAGTTGATTGTTACGTGCCGCTATAAGAGAAGTAATTCGACATTCGCGTAATGCATAAATATTCAGCATGCTATCCCTTGTTTCGGGGATGTCAATAAGCCGAGCAGAGCGCTCAGGGAAATCGCCAATATTCATGGGGTCAGCTCGCTCAATGCCTGTCTGGTCGAGGTCATTCGCAAGCTGCTGATGGTAGGACTGCCACTGCTGCTCAGCAGGGTGATCGCCACAGCCAGCCAGTAAGGTACTTAGGGTTAGTGTTATAAAAAGATTGCCCCACCAAGCCATGTTTACCCCTTAACGCTGATACGCCGCAAACGCCAGGCAAGTAGCAGGGCCGCAGTGCTCAAGCCCGCAATCAAACCCATCCAATAGCCATGAACCCCAAGTGGAGCAACCATGCTGCCCACGCCACGGGAACCCAGCCAGTGGCCGCCGCCCAAGCCTACAATCCAGTAGGAGAGTACCGTTATCACCATCACGATGCGGGTATCTTTATAGCCGCGTAAAGCGCCTGCCAGATTGACTTGTAGCGAGTCAGAGAGTTGGAAGATAACGGCCAAGGCAATGATGGAAAGTGCCAGCGACTGTATCTCACTGTTCGAGGTATAAAGCGCAATGACAGGAATTGCGCTAAACCACAGCAAGATGCTGTTGATAATTGCGACGATCACACTGATAACAATGCCGTTCCAGGCGACCTGCCGGGCTAAGGTCAAACGCTGCTGGCCAAGCGTGTTACCCACCCGTACGGTCAGCGCCATACTCAGCGACATGGGCAGCATAAACAGAATGGAGGTGAAGCTGAGTGCTATTTGGTGAGCCCCCACCGTGACTTCACCAAAGCTGGCAATAAAGAGTGCAATGAGCGTGAACAGGGTCACTTCGACAAAAATAGCCACACCAATGGGAACGCCCACCACCACTAATTCACGTATGCCTAGCCATTGGGGCGGTGTCATTTTTTGCCAAATCGCAACGCTTTTATAAGTGCTTCCCCTGCGCGTGTAGTAGGCCATCGCGAGTGCCATCGTCCACATGGAGAGCGCCGTCGCAATGCCGCAGCCAAAAGCGCCTAAGGCAGGCAGCTGTTGCAAGCTAGTGGGAATCCAGCCGCCAAATAAATCAACCAAGCCATCGCCGCCGTAGATCAAGAGGTAGTTGGCAGGAATATTCACGCTTAAGCCGACCAAGCTTATCCATAGCGCCGGGCGGGTGTGATTCATGCCATCGGAAAACGCTCTAAGCGCCTGAAAAAGGGCGATCCCCGGCATACCAAAGGCGACAGCTGACAGATAGGCGGCAGACTGGCTGGCAACGGCAGGGGGCACATTCATTAATTCAAATATCGGCATGACGGTCGACCAGAGCAGTAAGGCCGCGACAACACCTAGCAGCAGGGCAACCCAGAGCGCCTGGTGCACTGCTGGGCGAATAGCGGTTTGGCGCTGTCCACCCAGCAAATGTGCCACAATTGGTGTGAGCCCCATCAGGGTGCCCGTCATAAACAGCATCAATGGCATCCAGAGACTGGAGCCTACCGAGACGGCAGCGAGTGACGTTGCATCATGTCGGCCTGTCATCATGACATCAACAACACTCATCCCTGCTTGAGCCAGCTGAGCTCCGCAAATGGGTAATGCCAAGTAGACCAGAGCGCGAGTTTCTGGCCAATACACCGATTTAACTTGTTGAGTGAAATCGCCCAATGAGAAGGCTCCTGATCGACGAATTAAGCTATAAAAAAGCGCTAGGTTAGCAGGGAAGCCTATGCCTTGCTGCCCTGTATTTAGTTTGCCTCTGTGAGGCAGTTATACTTTCTCAAACGGCAATGATAAACGAGGTCAATTTGAATCACGTGCAGGATCGATGGACGCTGGCTGATATTACCGCGCTCTTTGATGGCATTTTTGCAGAGCATTATCAAACACGCCTAATTCGGGGGGACGATGAACCCCTCTATCGGCCTGCTGATAGCGAAACACCGTACCATCAAGTTATTTTTGCGCGGGGCTATTATGCCAGTGCGTTACACGAAATTAGCCACTGGTGTATTGCGGGAGAAAAGCGTCGTCAATTAGAAGATTACGGCTATTGGTATTCGCCGGATGGGCGTAATGCTGGGCAACAAGCTGCTTTTGAGAGCGCAGAGGTTGCTCCCCAAGCGTTAGAGTACCTATTTGCCCAGGCGTGTGGCCGTCATTTCCATGTCAGCGTGGACAATCTGGGCGGCGATACAGACGTGGATCGGGATGCTTTCCAACAGCGCGTTATGGTTCGGGCAGCGCGCTACCAAGATGAAGGCTTACCCCTACGTGCCAAAGCCTTTTGCCATGCATTGAACGCTTACTATCAACAAGGGCTGACGCTCAAAACAGCCATTGCTCAAGGACTTGATAGGTTGCTATGCACACGACTATGTTGAAGTTGTCTACTATGTAGGGGTTACGAATCATAAGGAGGGAATCTCATGACTCAGCACAATACAAACGGAACAGCCAAGGATGTGGTTGATATCCTAACCTCAGATCATCAGGAAATGATGGCGCTGGCAGGCCAAATTAAAGGCTCAAATGACCCACAGTGGCGTAGAGATACGGCGGATACCTTGATCGCTGAGGTAATGCGCCATGCCATTGCCGAGGAAATGTACGTTTATCCGGCAATAGAAAAATACATACCGAATGGAACCGAAGAGGTTGAGCATGACAAACAAGAGCACGATGAAATTGTTCAAGTAATGAAACAGCTGGAAGATTGTAATGCCGTCGATCCGGTTTTCATGACGCAGCTCGAAAAGTTAGAAGGATTGTTAAGTCACCATGCAGACGACGAGGAGTCACAGCAATTTCCTAAGATGCGCACCCGTATGTCCGGTGACCAACTCATTGAACTAGGTGAAAAATTAGAACAGGCCAAAACACTGGCGCCGACTCGTCCACATCCCAACGCTCCTCATTCAGAACTCTTCCATAAGAGTGTGGGGGCGGGTGTAGGCATGGTTGACAGGCTTAGAGACAAGCTCACGGGGCGGAAAACGAAGTAAATACAAGCTTAATTTAGGTGCTGGTGACCGCAGACAGTTTTTTAGACGGCTTTTGCTAGATAGTTTTCCTTAAAAGGTAGAGGGAAGCAATGCGCCACTTAGTGGCGCTTTAGTTTACCTGCTTCAACTCGTGGGTAATGTCAGCCATGCTGTGGTAGTGATGGTCGCTAAACTGCTTCAGCAGTTGTATTTCCTGCTCACTCGCATTTCGATAGGCATGATTGATTAGCTGCTCACGCGTGGCTGGAAAGCTTATTCCATCGAACAGGCTAGCAAAGCGAGCTGCGGATGGGGCTTGCATGGCACGCTGGCCGCCAGTCTTGCTTGGCTGGTTGTGGGGCACGTCTTCATGAGTACGCAATTCTCCGAAGGCACGCGCGACCTCGGCAGCATCGCGATACTCCTGGTCGGATAATTGCCGCACGATGTCATACACCTCTTGCTCATCGTCACTCAGTGCATCGACGAGTTCGCTGCGTGTTTTCGGGAATTCAATCCCTTTCAGCGCTTTTTCAATATCAGCCGCAGAGACCGCCTGTTTTGGGTGAGAAGTGACCATATGCCGCTCGTAAAGTGATTTTTGCTCGAACTCAGCCCCGCATATTTCGCAAGTAAACTGTGCCATCAGCGTATCTCCCCCAGCGCTTTTTGGATATCTGCCATCGTTGCGTACTTTCGGCTGGGAAATTCCTTTAATACGTCAATAACGTCATCTGTGGCATGGTTGGTGTTGGCCTGTTTAATCAGGTCCGCCTTGCTGCTCGGTAAATCGATGCCCTTGAGTGCCTTGGTAATGCCAGCCGCCGATGCCGAATCAGTGGCTGCCTTGCCACCGCGCTCACCGCCTTTGCTGCGATCGCCTTCGGGTTCCTTGGCTTCTGGCTGCATGTGCGGCTCGGTGAGCTCGCCACCTTCCAGCGCTTCATTGGGCCACTCGCGCATTTTCAGCCCTAACGTCTTGAATAGGGCCGCCTTGCCGGTGATGGAAATTTGCTCTTCGGCGAGGTTGTCATGCGCTCCGATGAGCAGAAGTTGAGCATCTTCGTAGTCGAGCAGCCTGCTATCGTCAATATCCAGCCAGCGTTTGTCGGCGAATTTCTCTATTAAGCGCTTGGGGTAGTTCGGTTTAGCGTCTGGAAAGCCGGGGACATCAAGAGATGGGTTGCGCACCGAGATGATATAACTTGCCTCGGCAAGAATCCCCAGTTCCGCCTGCGCTTTGCCGGGGTTAGTGGGGTTGGTGAGCCGATAAGCCAAACGCGAACTGTTGTGACGCTCAAAGATGGCGTAGCGCCCTTCTCCAACAGGAATGGCCTCGCCCTGTTCCTGCTCGCCACGGGTCTTGGTAGCGTAGTCGAGCGGCGCCAGCGCCTCGCCAATGTTTGTTGGCTTGCCTGTCATGTCGTTCATCATCCACTCGCGCGCGGTAGACGATGGCTTGCCATGGCTAATCTTAGGCATGCGCTTTTTGCCCACCAGGAATAATCGAGCGGTATCTTTATCGTCTGGCGCTAGCACTAGGTAAAGGCGCTGAACGTCTTCAATGTTTTCGACCCGCGGTGTATTGACCTTGGGCCGATAGAAAAAATAGATATCTCCCTTTTCAACATAATCCTTCATCTGTCACCTCCTGTGTAGAAATGGCTATGTCGTTAAGATGGCGTCCTCAAAAGGGTGCCCTACAGCTACCGTTCTAAACAAAGCCTCTTTATGGATTAGCAGAGGATTTTCCTTCGTGCAAACGTGCCTTGGCTATTGGTTGCTAATGCCTAGTCCTCTTCGGTTAGGCGCTGGTGCATCGAAAGCATAACCTCAAGCTCATGTTCTGGACGCATCGGCTCCAAGCCCAGCTCGCTGAACGTTTCACGCCGCTGGCGATGCCATTCGCCAGGAGTGATTGAAGGGTAGAGCACCGATGCCGGGGCTAGTTCCACGAATGGATCCAGCCCATAGGTGTCAAACAGCCGCGCCAGCGCCGCTTCGTCGTCGCCGTTGTCGCTGGTATACAGCGTGGCGGAGAAGTGGTCGTTCTCAAGTTCGCGAATCACTTCCAAGGGACTAACCCCCAGGCTCTCCAACTCTTCCATGCTGTAGGCGCCCAAGGCATTGGTGTCTTCCTTGATCCAGCTATCATCCGGCTGAATCAATGTCTGCTTCACTCGGCCATCAGGCAGCGACCAGGCAATGGCGAGCGGTAAACCATCGTCTTCGCCTGTTTCAATGGCAATAAACCCAGGATAATCGGCCACGCTAGTACTCCTATTATGATTCTGCGGGAAGACGGAAAAAACGCTTGGCAGTTTGTGTGGTGGCGTTGCCTAGTTCAGTTTCGTTGATGCCGTGCCACTGAGCAATCTCGCGCACTATCCAAGGCAACAAAGCGGGTTCATGGCGGCGACCTTTGAGTTTTGTCGGCAAGTTACGAGGTAACAAATAAGGGCAGTCGGTTTCAACCATTAAACGTTCAAGAGGAATATCACACACCAATGATCGCAGGTGATGACCGCGCCGCTCATCGCAAATCCAGCCCGTTAACCCTATATGCAAGTCTAGGTCGAGATAACCAAATAGCGTATCGCGGTCAGCAGTGAAACAGTGCACTACCGCGTGGCTGATATCGTCTCGCCATGCATGCAGGATTTCGCGCATACGCTGGCCAGCATCGCGCTCATGTAAAAACAGCGGCAAACCGCTTTTGACGGCGAGTGCCAGCTGCGCTTCAAAGGCACGCTCCTGCTCCTGAGGCGTCGAGAAGTTGCGATTAAAATCCAGCCCACACTCCCCTACAGCCACTACTTCCGGTAAGGCATGCAGGGCCGCCATGGCCCGCTCAAGACCTTCGTTCCACTGGCTGGCGTCATGAGGGTGTACACCCGCCGTGGCGTACAGGCCAGGATACTGTTTGGCCAACTCGACGGCTTGCTCGGCGTGGGCAAGGTCGGTACCGGTCACGATCATGGTCGTTACTTGCGCCGCTTGGGCACGTTGGATAACCGCCTCAAGATCGCGGCCAAAGCTTTCATGGGTTAAGTTAGCGCCGATATCCACCAAAGGGGTACTAGGCCGAAACTGTAGTGCTTCGGGTAAAAAATCATCGGCATACGCGGTGGTCAAAGGTGTCTCCCATTCAATATGCAAAGGCACCATTGTAACGGCATGCGCGAGCATCGACTAATGGTGTATTGAAGAAGGTAAGCGCAAGGAATGGCACGAATTGCAAAAAATCTGGCTTGATAGGTAAACAGCTAGGGCTTATTACCGCCTAAGATGAACTTAAGCAATTGCGTGCTACGTCACTGTAATTGATTCAATAACACCCTTTAATAACAACAAAAGAGAACCACATAACTATGCAACTATCTTATCGTTCATCTCATCGTTCATCTCGTCGCTTTGCTACTTCCACTCTCGCTGCTGCCATTCTGATGGCCAGTTACGTGCCAACTACCGTCGCTGCTGAAGGCATTTCCGATAACGAAATCCGTATTGGCTATTTAGCCGATATGTCCGGCGTTTACCGCGACCCCATTGGCCCGTTGGGCGAAGATGCTATCAATATGGCGATTGAAGATATGGGCGGCAGCGTCAATGGGGCCAATGTTGTGGTGTTTAGCGCCGATGATCGTAATAGCCCGGATGTAGGTTCAAGCGTCGTGCGTGAGTGGATCGATGAGCGCAACGTCGATATGGTCACCGGGCTAGTGGCATCTTCTGTCACCCTGGCGGCGGTGAGCCTGCTGGAGGAGGCGGATAAACTTGGGCTGGTCAATGGCGCTGTCTCTTCAAGCATTACAAACGAGCACTGCTCACCCAATCACATTCACTGGGTTTATGACACCTGGGCGATGTCCAACGGTACGGCAAAGGCGATTACTGATGAGGGCCACAAGAATTGGTACCTGTTAAGCGCTGACTACTCTTTTGGCCACGCACTGGAGGCCGATGTCACTCGAGTAGTGACTGAAAATGGCGGCACTATCGTAGGCAGCGCTCGCCACCCGTTCCCCAGCAGTGACTTCTCCTCTTTTATGCTCCAGGCGCAAGCATCTGGCGCTGATGTCATCGCGCTGAATAACGCTGGTGGCGATACGATCAACGCGGTACAGACAGCAGGCGAGTTCGGCATTACCCAGGCAGGGCAGATTCTTGCAGGGATGGTGCTGTTTAGTACCGACATCCGCAGCATTGGCCTAGAGAATGCTCAGGGGCTGCAGTTCACCAAAGCATGGTACTACGATTTAAACGATGAAACCCGCGCCTGGGCGGAGCGCTTCCGTGAGCGTACCGGCAGCATGCCCACCATGGTACATGCGGGTCTCTACTCTAGTACTCGCCACTACCTTGAAGCGATTGAAGCGACCGGCACTGATGATACCCAAACCGTTCGTCAGCAAATGGCCGATACCCCCATCAACGATATCTTCGCCACCGGTGGCTACATTCGTGAGGATGGCCGCATGGTTCACGATATGTATTTAGTCGAAGTGAAAACTCCTGAAGCGTCGCAAGATGAGGATGATCTCTTTCATGTTATTCGCACCATTCCTGCAGAAGAAGCCTTCCGACCGCTTTCAGAGAGCAACTGCCCGCTGGTAAACAGTTAAGTCTCTGCCAATTCACGATAACAACTCAGAGGATTTGGCATGTCTGGAACGTCTGTTATTCAGCAAAACAGTATCGGGGCTGCTTTAAATCGTAGCGCTCGAAAATACTCACACCAGCTGGCGCTAGTGTTTGGCGAACGCCAGTGGCGCTATCAATCACTCAACCAGGCAGTCAACCGCGTGGCAAACGGCTTGCTGGCAGCCGGGCTTACGCCGGGTGATCGTCTGGCGGTGTATGGCAAAAATTCTGACGCTTACGTTATCGCCTGGCTGGCCGCTGCTAAAGCGGGATTGGTACATGTGCCGATCAATTTCGCCTTAAGTAGCGATGAGCTGCGTTACCTTCTTGACCAGTCGGGGGCTGCTGGTTTGCTCAGCGATATTAGCCTCGCCGACAAAGTGAGTGCCGCGACCGAAGGTTTGGATCTAGCCCTGATGGGAACCCTGCACGCGGATCAGGGGCGGAATGCAGAAAGCTTTGATGTACTCGCCCATGCGACGTCAGGATCCAATAGTGAAGAGCCCAATGTAACGATCGATGGCGCAAGTCTTGCTCAGTTGCTCTACACCTCGGGCACCACCGCCGCGCCTAAGGCCGCGATGATGACCCATCAGGCTCTGATGGCCGAATATATGGCCTGTATGGTTGAGCTGGATATCAAAGGCAGCGACGCCATGCTCGCCGCGCTGCCGCTCTACCACTCAGCGCAAATGCACGTCTTTCTGATGCCAGCACTGTTGCTCGGTGCACCTGTCTATTTGCTAGAGGCGCCGCTCCCCGAGTTGTGCTTGAGCGCCATGGCTGAGTATAAGATCGCGTCTTTTTTTGCCCCGCCCACGGTCTGGATTAGCCTGCTGCGCCACGCTGAATTTGATCGCTTTGACCTTGGCACTCTCAATAAAGCCTATTACGGTGCCTCAATTATGCCGGTGCCGGTACTGGAGGAGCTCCAGCAGCGTATACCGGGCGTAGGGCTCTATAACTGTTATGGGCAGAGCGAAATTGCTCCCTTGGCGACCGTGCTGCGCCCTGAAGAGCACGCCGAGCGCCCAGCTTCCGCTGGGCGGCCCATTCTGACGGTGGAAACCCGTATCGTCGATCTCGATATGAATGACGTATCACCAGGAGAGCATGGCGAAATCGTCCACCGCTCACCGCAGCTAATGAAGGGGTACTGGGATAAACCGGCGATGACCGAAGAAGCCTTCCAGGGCGATTGGTTCCACTCCGGGGATGTGGGCTACTTCGATGAAGCGGGCTACTTATACGTTGTTGATCGTATCAAGGACGTAATCAATACCGGCGGCGTGCTGGTGGCTAGCCGTGAAGTAGAGGAGGGGCTATTCAAGCACCCGGCGGTATCCGAAGTGGCGGTAATCGGCCAGCCGGATGCGAAGTGGATCGAAGCCATCACCGCGGTGGTGGTACTGAAAGAGGGCCAAGAGGCAAGCGAGGAGGAGCTAATCCATCACGCAAAAACGCTGATGGCGCCTTATAAAGTGCCAAAGCGCATTATGTTTACCGATGCGCTACCCAAGAGCACCGCAGGCAAAATTCTCAAGCGCCATCTACGTCAAGATCTCAAGGAGTGAGCATGGACGAGCAAACGACCGATCTGTTTCACACCATGATCAAACGCTGCCTAAGTCAGGAGGTCACACCTTGCTACGATGAATGGGAGGCAGCAGGCGAAATACCCCGTTCACTGTGGCATGCATTGGGCGCTGCGGGCCTTCTCGGCATTGACCTTGACGAAAAGCACGGTGGTTCAGGGGCCGATATCGCCATCACCCAGCTGGCGCTGGAAGAGCTCTCCTGCCAGGGGTTTGGTGGCCTTGCCAGTGCCTATAATATCCACGCCAATATCGTTATGCCCTACTTGCAAAATCTGGGTACAGCGGCTCAATGTGAACAGTGGCTGCCAGCCATGGCCCGTGGCGATGTTCTTGGTGCTATTGCGATGACCGAACCCCATGCGGGTAGTGATCTTGCGTCAATGCGAACCCGTGCGAAACGCACCAACAATGGCTGGGAGCTAAGCGGTAGCAAAATGTTCATCACCAATGGCCAGTTTGCCGACCTAGTCATCGTATGTGCCAAAACCGACCCTTCTGCGGGTGCCAAGGGCGTTTCACTGTTTTTGGTCGACACCCACTTACCCGGCCTCTCGCGGGGTAAACCGATTAAAAAGATCGGCCAGCACGCAAGTGACACCGCCGAGCTTGCCTTTGATCAAATGCAGTTGCCCCATGATGCGCTGTTGGGAGAAGAGGGCGCTGGGTTCCGTTACTTAATGCAGGAACTCCCCCGTGAGCGGCTGGGCGTAGGGGCACAGGCGCTGGGCGCTGTAGAGGGGGCTCTGGCGCTGACGTTGGAATACGTACAGCAGCGCGAAGCATTTGGACAGCGGGTGGCGGATTTTCAAAATACCCGCTTTACCTTGGCGGAAATCAAAGCCCAGTTGGACGTGGCTCGTGCCTACTTTGAGCACTGCGTCGAAAAGTACCGCCAGGGCACCATGAGCAGCACGGATGCGGCGATTTTAAAACTGCAGCTCAGCGAGCTGCAGTGCCAAGCGGTGGATCGCTGCCTGCAGCTATTTGGCGGTTACGGCTACACCCACGAATATCCCATTTCACGCTTTTATCTGGATGCCCGAGTACAAACGATTTATGCCGGCAGCTCAGAGATCATGAAAGAAGTTATCGCCCGCTCGCTGCTGGGCAAAGTGGCTTAGCAAGACGATGCGTTTGAACACAGGAGAGAGCCATGCGGTTGGACAATGTAGTAATTTTAGGCGGCGCACGAACCGCTATCGGTGGTTTTGGTGGTTCGCTCTCAACCAAGGCACCGTTTGAACTGGGGGCGATCACCGCCAAGGAGGCGTTGCGGCGGGCAGGCATTGAGGGCGCAGATATCGATCACTCGGTATACGGTCACATAATTACCACCGGCCCCCAGGATGCCTATCTGTCGCGCCATATTGCGCTCGAAGCAGGTGTGCCGAAAGAGGCGGGGGCCTTCAACGTCAATCGGCTGTGTGGTTCAGGTGTACAGGCGGTGGTCTCAGCCGCCCAGCAGATTGCCATGGGCGACAGCCGCTTAGCGCTGGCAGGTGGCGCGGAGTCGATGTCACGAGGGGCTTATCTGCTACCTCCTCAAGCGCGTAACGGCGTGCGCATGGGTGATATGAACGTACAGGATTTGACTCTCGGTATATTGAGCGATCCGTTTGGCAGTGGCCATATGGGCTGCATTGCTGAAAACATTGCTAAACAGTATGGCCTAAGCCGTGAGCAGTTGGATCAGTTTGCCCTTGAGAGCCATCAAAAGGCAGCGTTTGCGATTGCCGAGGGACGTTTTGATGATCAAATCGTAGCGGTGGAGGTCAGTCACGGTAAGCAAGCGGTGCTCTTCTCTCGTGATGAGCACGTGCGCGATGACGTTCAGCTTAGTGATTTGGCACGGCTCAAGCCCGCCTTCCAAAAAGAGGGCGTGGTTACCGCAGGCAATGCCTCGGGTATCAACGATGGTGCCGCCACCTTAGTGCTTGCCCATACCGATGAAGCCACACAGCGCGGCCTAGCGCCAAGGGCGCATCTTCGCGTTGCCACTACAGCAGGCGTTGAGCCAACGCTGATGGGCCTTGGCCCGATTCCAGCGGTGAAACGCTGCCTGCAGCAGGCGGGGCTAAGTATTAACGATATTGATGTGATTGAGTCCAACGAAGCCTTTGCTGCCCAAGCGATGGCGGTGGCGGAAACGCTCGGGTTCCCGTTAGCGAGGCTAAACCCCAACGGCGGCGCGGTTGCCTTGGGTCATCCAGTGGGAGCCACGGGGGCTATTTTGATACTCAAGGCCCTTCACGAATTGGAGCGTATTAACGGTCGCTACGGCTTGATAACCCTGTGTATTGGTGGAGGGCAGGGAATCGCCCTGCTAATCGAACGCGGATAAAACGCCTTTATTGGAACAAAAACAAGCTCACAGGAGTTTTTATGTCTTCAGTCACCCCCAAAATTTTACCCGCCGCGGCCTCTGCGACGAACCCCGCCCTGATGATTGGTGACTTGCTAGATGCGGGTGTGCGCATGGCAGGCGAAAATCAGATTGTCTACCGGGATCAGAGCCGCCACAGCTATGAGCGCTTTCGTGAACGGGTGCACCAACTGGCACATACTCTGACATCACAGGGCGTGCAAGCTGGTGATGTTGTGGCAGTGCTAGATTGGGATAGCCACCGGTACCTGGAGTGCTTCTTTGCCATTCCGATGATCGGCGCGGTACTCCACACGGTGAACGTGCGCTTAGCTCCGGAACAAATCCATTATACCATGGAGCACGCTGAAGACGTTTTTGTCATCGTACACGAAGAGTTCGTGCCACTGCTTGAGCCGCTGGCCGATAAGCTACCCCAAGTGCGTGGCTACCTGCTATGTCAGGAAACTCAGCAAACAGTCGAGACTTCACTGCCGTTGGTGGGCGAGTTTGAAGCGCTATTAAGCCAGCAGCCCACACACTATGATTTTCCCACTTTCGATGAAAACGCCGTCGCCACCCTGTTCTACACCACCGGTACCACGGGTAACCCCAAAGGGGTTTTCTTCACCCACCGCCAGTTGGTGCTGCATACCTTGGGTGAGGCCAGCGCTTTCCAGGCGCCCGGCTTTGAGCTGCTTAACCGCGACAAGGTCTATATGCCGATTACCCCCATGTTTCACGTTCACGCCTGGGGAGTGCCGTATACCGCCACGTTGATGGGGGCTACCCAGGTTTATCCTGGCCGTTATGAGCCGGAAATGCTGGTCAAGCTGCTGGTCAGCGAAAAGGTCGACTTCTCCCACTGCGTACCGACCCTGCTCAACATGGTGGTCAGCGCCGAGGCGATTGCCTCAAAGCAGGTCGATCTCTCTGGCTGGAAGGTATTGGTCGGCGGTAGTGCGTTAACCCAGTCGCTGGCAAGCAAGGCATGGGCGTTGGGAATTGATACCCGTAGTGCTTATGGCATGTCGGAAACCTGCCCGCTACTCACCGCCGATATTCTGCCGCGAGATATCGGCGACGCTGATTTTGAGACCCAGCTACCCTGGCGCTGTAAAGCGGGTCTGCCGATTCCACTGGTTAAGCTTCAAGTGGTCGATGCGAACGGCGAGCCGCTACCCAATGATGGTAAAAGCGTTGGCGAGGTGCGTGTTCAGGCGCCCTGGCTGACCCAGGCCTACTACAAAGAGGAGAAACGCAGTGCGGAGCTATGGCGCGACGGCTGGCTGCATACCGGGGATGTGGGTTCGCTTGATGAGCGGGGCTTTCTGACCATTAGCGATCGCATAAAAGACGTGATTAAAACCGGCGGCGAGTGGCTCTCGTCGTTAGAACTGGAGAGTTATATCAGCCAATGCCCAGGTATCGCCGAAGTGGCGGTGATTGGGGTCGCGGACGATAAATGGGGCGAGCGGCCGGCTGCGTTGGCTGTGCCTATGGACCTGAACAACCCACCCACGACTGAGTCCGTGCAGGCGTTTTTAGAGCAGTTTGTCGCCCAGGGTAAACTCAACCGCTGGGCGATACCCAGCATGATTCGTTTCGTCGATGAAATACCTAAAACCAGCGTGGGCAAGCTAGATAAAAAACGTATCCGCACCGAAATTTAGGCTATTCATTAAGCTTATCAGCGAGCGTTGCCCGCCGTACGTGCTTTGCGATACGCGGCGGGAGAATTGCCTGTCCAGGTTTTAAAAGCGCGACTAAAGCAAGCTAAATCCTCAAAGCTCAGTGCCTCTGCGATGCTGATGAGTGGTTTCTCGCTACAGGTGAGCGCCTGAATAGCGACATCGCGGCGGTACTCATCCTTTACCGCTTGGAAGTGGGTTCCCTCCCTTTTGAGATGCCGCGCCAGCGTGCGAGCAGACATATGCAGCGCATCGGCTACGCTATGCACGGTGCCAGACCTGGTCAGGTGACGTGATAGGTGCTCGCGCACCCGGTGGGTGAGCAGGCGATCTGCAAACGATACATAGAACCAGTCTGCCGGGGCACGCTTTAGAAAAGCGCCCAGATGTCTCTTGGTCTGGCGGATAGGATGATCAAGAAAACCGCGATCAATATAGATCGCGGTTTGTGCCTGCCCAAATTTTACCGTACCGGGGTAAAAATAGAGATAATCAGCACTATGCGGCGGCTGGATGTAAGCGCATTCCATTAAAATGGGCGGTATTTTACGCGCTATCATCCACGACGCGATGCCGTGAAACAGCTTGAGCATCAGCTCATGAATTAGCGTGCGGCTGCCCATTAAAGGGGTATGCTCCACCAGCGCCATGCGAGCAAGATCCCCTTCTAGCGTAAACGCATAGCCGAAGTCATCGAGGAGAATACGGAAAAACTGCGTATAGCGGTGCAGTGCTACCTGCAAGTTTGGCGCATCTAGCATGCTTAAACACAGCAGCTTCAGGGTGCCACCTCGTAGCGGACGGGAAAAAAAGCCGGGCGTTTCATCATCCAGTTCGTTTACCAGTCCGCGGTAGAGTTCCGCAAACTGCTCAACTGTAACGCGGCCATGGGGAGCCGAGAGTAAAAAGGGCGAAATCCCCGCCAGTTCCAGGTATCGGGAGGGCGGTATTGTGCTGTTCGGCAAGCCTTTAAACAGCTCATTTACAAAATGCATCGAGACGGTCACCGTCACTGTCAGCCCGCCTTTGAAAGTCGTTTTTTGGTAGAGATATTGTAGTTGCTGGCAAAACGTTATCACGCTGGTGATTTCCGCTCTACGATTCCCTTCTATAACGTTCCCCCTCCTAGGTCGCTCATGCGTTACACTGTGCGCCTCACGATTAAGGAGGACACCGCGTGACCCTGTTACGACTCGAACAGCTGCAACTCGCCTACGGCACCCATGTACTACTCAATCGCGCCGACCTGACGGTTGAAAAAGGCGAGCGGCTGGCGCTGGTCGGGCGCAATGGCACCGGCAAGTCCACTCTGCTGAAGCTGGTAGCGGGGGATATCCTGCCCGACGATGGCTCCATTTGGCGCGCACCTGGTCTCAAGATCGGCGTGTTGGCTCAGGAATTACCCGAGTCATCTGGCTTGACCATTTTCGACATGGTCGCCCAAGGCTTGCCAGAAGCCGGAGAGCTGCTCTCCGAGTACGATCATCTTATCAATGATCCCGACCCCGATATGGATCGCATGGCGACCCTGCAAACGCGTCTGGAAGCCATTGATGGCTGGTCGTATCACCAGCGTATCGATACGGTGCTCACGCGCTTAGGCTTGCCCCCTGAGGCTGAAATGAGCTCGCTCTCCGGTGGCTGGCGCCGCCGAGTAGCGCTGGCGCGTGCCCTGGTTGCCGAGCCCGATCTGCTGCTGCTCGATGAGCCTACCAACCACTTGGACTTAGACACCATTGCCTGGTTGGAAGAGCAACTGCTGGCGTTTAACGGCGCGGTGCTGCTGATTACCCACGATAGGGCGTTTCTTTCCAAGCTGGCCACCAATATTCTGGAGCTGGACCGTGGCCAGCTAGGGCGCTACCCCGGTAAGTACGAAGAGTATCAGGCCCGCAAGCAGCATGAGCTTGAAGTGGAAGCACGGGAGCACGCCGAGTTCGATAAAAAACTCGCTCAAGAGGAAGCCTGGATTCGTCAGGGCGTTAAAGCACGGCGTACCCGCAACGAAGGCCGGGTTCGTGCGCTGGAAGCGATGCGTAACGAGCGTAGCCAGCGCCGTGAGCGCCAGGGTAATGCCAACTTGACGGTGGATCGCGGCGAGCGCACCGGCAAGCGCGTAGTGGAGCTGCAAGGCGTCACCCAGCGCTTTGGCGATGACGTAATACTGCGTGATATTAACCTTGAAGTACTGCGCGGCGACCGTATCGGTTTCCTGGGACGCAACGGCGCGGGTAAGACAACCCTATTGAAAATCCTGCTGGGCGAGCTGGAACCCACTGAAGGCAAGGTGCAGATGGGCACCAATCTAAAAGTGGCCTATTTCGATCAGCTGCGTGCCGGTTTAGAGCTAGATAAAACCGTGTATGACAACGTTGCTCAGGGCAGTGATCGCGTCAGCGTGGGCGGTAAAGATCGCCATGTGATGAGTTACCTGCAGGACTTTCTGTTCACCCCTGAGCGGGTACGCCAACCGGTGAAAGCGCTCTCCGGTGGCGAGTCCAACCGCCTGCTGCTGGCCAAGTTGTTCACTCAGCCAGCGAACGTGCTGGTACTTGATGAGCCGACCAACGACCTCGACATGGAAACCCTGGAGTTGCTTGAAGAGCTGCTTCTCGATTTCGATGGCACGCTGCTGCTGGTTTCCCACGACCGTACCTTTATGGATAACGTGGTAACCAGCATGCTCGCCTTTGAAGGCGATGGGGTTGTGCGTGAATACGTGGGTGGCTACACCGACTGGATTCGCCAGGGCGGCAAGTTACCTCCAGCGCCTTGGGAAGGGGCGGCGCGTCAGCGCACTGAGCCCACCTCTGAAACGCCTAAAAAGGTGACCGAAGCTCCGGCTGCCCCGGCTAAGAAAAGCGTTAAGCTCTCCTACAACTTGCAGCGTGAGTTAGATGCACTGCCCGCTGAAATAGAGCGCCTTGAGAGTGAAGTAGAGTCGCTAGAGAGCGAGATTGGTGACCCCGCGTTTTATCAGCAAGAAGCAGAGGCCGTTACGGCTAAACTGCACTCACTAGAAAAAGTGCAGAAAGCGCTAGAAGTGGCCATGGAGCGTTGGATGGAGCTGGAAGCGATGGCTGGCGGGGAATAAACGTAGCAACGATAAAAGGCGCCGAATGGGCGCCTTTTTCGTAGCGATATAAAGAAAAGGTTTACTCGTCGCTTTTCTCGCCTTTTTTGCCCACGCGTACCGCAAGAACATCGCACTGAGCGCCGTGCAGCACGCCGGTAGAGGTTGAGCCTAGCAGTAACGCAAAACCATGGCGACCGTGGGAGCCCACTACGATCAAGTCCACATCATGCTCTTCGGCAAACCGGTGGATTTCGGTATCTGGCATACCCACGACAACATGCTGGTCAGCCTCGGCAATATGTGGCGCGGCAATTTCGGCTAAACGCTTTTTGGCATGTTCATCCAACTGGTCTTGGATGCTGGTCAAGTCCATCGGTATATCGCCACCATAGGCAAACCCAAGCGGTTCCAGGGTATGCATAATGGAAATTTTGGCTTGATCGTTGCGTGCTGCGATTGCGACGGCACGTTCCAGAATTTTGTGGGAATCTTTGGTTAAGTCAACGGCAACTAAAATGTGGTGATAGCTCATGGCATATCTCCTTAGCGTGGATAACACTAGTTCACAAAGAATAATGGAGCTCTTTGCTCAATAACCGTTACTTTAGATGGCGTACCTTATTTTAACAATGACCCGTGTTTTAACCATGACTTGAGTCAAAACAACGGCCTGAGTCATGGTTTTTAGAATAGTGTATACAGTGTCGCTCATGTGGAGGGAAATGTAGAGATGGATTGGTTAATTATAGTCTTTATTCTGATGTTGGTGATTGCCCCGGTCATGTGGTTAAAGCCCAGCCCACGCCAAAAACGCCAAGAGGCATTGCGTTCGCAAATCTCAAAGCAGGGCGTCACTATCAAACTGGAAAAGCCGCCACTGCACCATTTTAGAGGCACGATGCCTGCCTACCGGTGGCATTATCCGCAGTCAGCACCTGGGCCTGATTTCCTCTTGGTCAGAGACAGCAATGCCAGTGACGCTTTAGCACCGTATTATGCAGGCTGGCGCTGGCGAATAGCCCCTTTGCGGCCGCTTCCGGATAATGCCGAGATACCGTTAAAAGCACTGCTTGAGCGATTGCCACAAGACGCATTGGTGGTTCAATCGACCCCTTACACGCTGACATTATGGTGGTGGGAGTCGCAAACCGCTGAACGATTCGCGACTTATTTGCCTGAATTTAAGCAACTGCTTGATGCGCTGCAGGGCCATGCCGACCGGCCTATCGGTCAGTCGCTCAAAGGGACAGAGCAGTCTGCGCCAACCTCAATGAACCATCATGAGGCTGGGCCGTCCTGATCCCGTGCCTGAATTGCTAACCCATTGGCTTCAATCACCGCCAGCCATTCATTGAGCTGCTCAAGGTTCTCCTCGCTCAAGCCTGCAAACATCTCCTTGCGCGCCTGCTGGGCAACGGTATCAATTTTTTCCAACAATGGCATCGCGGCTGGCGTCAGATAGATACGTTTGCTACGGCGGTCATTGTCACAGGCACGGCGTTCTACCAAACCTTGCTCTTCAAGCTGGCCGAGAGTGCGCACCAAGGAGGGCGCCTCAACGCCAATCGCGCGGGCAAGGTCACACTGTGGGTGCCCCTCGCCCAGACGCCACAAGTGATAGAGCGTGACCCAGCGCGTTTGCGTTAAGCCTAGTGGTGCAAGTCGTCGATCTAGGATAGAGCGCCATAGATGCGGCAAGCGTGCGATACGAAAACCAATCGTTGAAGCCATAAGCAACTAGCTACCAATAAGTGTGAGTAGGCGAATTGTCATAAGCTGCGCCACTGAATGCAAGGCGATTAACAATTCAGTCATCCTGTTGCGCCTCTTTATCATTCGTTCGTCCCGGTATAAAACGCCGTAAGTTCAATCCGCTTAAGCCGCTGGCGTGTATTTCTCCATCGGCTAGCGAAGCCTGCTGGCTATCTTCTGCTACTTCAAAGCGTATTAATCCTAGGCGCTGACCGGTGCTTGTCATAATGTCGATGCGCCACTGTCCGGTTGGATCCTCTGGAAAGTTTTGTTTGTGACTCCATGCGCGGTATCCCTGCTCGCGTCCGCCGTTGATGTTCAATTCCACTACGTCCATTGGCTCACCATTATGATGCCAAGCATGGGTAATGGTTTCACTTAACCCTCGCGGTGCGCGAATGGCGGTGTATACATAAAGGCCATTGTCGCGAATAGCTTGGGGCGTTAGCGCCATAGAGCCCTGAGGAAGACGCTGTTCAACATCAAACGCTGGGGACAGCGCGCTACTGGTCATCCATAGGCTGGCGGGGGGCACCCAAATTCGTCCCAGCCAAGCGCCGTAAGCGAGTAACAGGGTTAAACCAAAAAAGGCGCACCAGCGTTTGAGCGAGCGCTGTTTTAGCAAATGCCAAAAACTGGGTAGAGCAACCAAAATAGTAATGCCTAGCGCCAGTAGCAGGCTCTGGCCGGTAGTGAGGTGCACCATGATGGGAAGTGTGACCAGCAGCACCAGGAAAACGCACTGCGCATGAAAGACGAAGTAAACACTTCGCCAGCGCTCAGCGACTTTGAAATAAAGGGGATCAATAATCGACAGCAGCGCCATTCCACCTACCAACAGTGCAAATAGCGTTTGTCCGCTATTCCACACGGTAGTGACTAAAATAAACGGGAGCGTAAAGAAAAGCGTTTCCTGGTGAATCATTTGCGCAATAAAGGTGGTAACGCCACGCGTGGGGGTAGGGTGTCCTCGTCGAGAAAGCCAGCGGCTGATCAAGCCTTCTGAGAGCAGTAGCGTCCAAGCAAACAGTAAGCCCAATGCTAATGCGGCGCCCAGCCACTGTTGACGATCGACCAGAAAGAAGCTGCCTAACCCGGCAGTAAATGCCATGGGCGGCCATAGCCAGCTCCATGGCTTTAGTCGCTCGACAATGCTTTCTATATGCCGCTGAACGGTGGCAATGCGCGATGGCGTGAGCAGTGCGCCCATATAAAGTTAACCTGCAAAATAAAAGGAAGCGTGATCCTAGCAGTATGAACGCACACAGGGGAGTACTGGTCTCAGTAGATTGGTAAATTAGCCAAAAGTCAGGGCTTGACGTACACAGGCAACTCAACCAAGCTAAAGCAATCAAACGAGCGTATGAAATCGATTGGATTGTATTGACCGGATAATGGTATTGGCCGAATAAAAGTGTGGCGGGTTCCTTTATGGAGCCAACCCGAATTGTGGAGAGAGCGCGGATGATCTATCAAGGCAACGCCATCACGGTGACACGTCGTGACACCCCTAGTGGCAATGACATCGCTATGCTCACTTTCGATCTGAAAGGTGAGTCCGTCAACAAACTCTCCAGCGCTGTGGTAGCAGAGCTGGGTGAGGCAGTGAAAGCTCTTCAAGCGGAAGTTAGCTTGAAGGGCTTGCTCATTGCCAGCGCTAAAGACGTGTTCATTGTGGGCGCCGATATCACTGAGTTTCACACGCTGTTCGATAAAGGCGAAGAGTACTTGGTGGAGATGAATCTCAAGGTACACGATATCTTTAACGCCATTGAAGACCTGCCATTTCCCACGGTTACCGCCATTAATGGGCTGGCGCTTGGCGGCGGCTGTGAAGTATTGCTGACCACCGATTTTCGCGTGATGAGCGAGAAAGCCAAGATTGGTCTGCCGGAAACCAAGCTCGGCATTCTGCCCGGTTGGGGCGGTTGTGTGCGCCTGCCACGTATTATCGGCGCCGATAATGCCATTGAGTGGATTGCCGGTGGTACTGAAAACCGCGCTGATGCTGCCCTGAAGGTGGGCGCAGTGGATGCCGTGGTCAGCGCCGAGCAGTTGGAAGATGCCGCGCTGGATATCCTTGATCGTGCCAATGCCGGCGAGCTGGATTATCAGGCGCGTCGCGCTGAAAAGACCAGCCCGCTGAAGCTCAACCCGATTGAGCAGATGATGGCGTTTGAAACCGCCAAAGGCTATGTCGCTGGCAAGGCTGGGCCGCACTATCCCGCGCCGGTTGAAGCGATCAAAGTGATTCAGAAAGGCGCTGGTGAAGAGCGCGGCCGTGCTCAGGCGATTGAAGCTAAAGCCTTCGCTAAGCTTGCGCTGAGCAGCGTTGCATTTAACCTTGTTGGCCTATTTCTTAATGACCAAGTGGTTAAAAAGAAAGCCAGCAATTACGAGAAGCAAGCTCAGCCGGTGAAGCAAACTGCCGTGCTCGGTGCTGGCATTATGGGGGGCGGTATCGCGTATCAGAGTGCCTCTAAAGGCACGCCGATCCTGATGAAAGACATCAAGGATGACGCGATAGAGTTAGGTCTGAAAGAAGCCCGTAAACTGTTTGCCAAGCAGGTAGAGCGTAAGAAGCTGACTACCGAGCAAATGGCTGAAAAACTCACCAACATCCGTCCGACGCTCTCTTACGGTGATTTTGGTAACGTCGACCTCGTTGTCGAAGCCGTTGTTGAGAATCCGAAGGTCAAAGACGCTGTGCTTACCGAAGTGGAAGGCATGGTGGGCGAGAACACTATTCTCACCTCCAATACTTCAACCATCTCAATCAACCGTTTGGCGCAAAACCTAAAGCGGCCGGAAAACTTTTGCGGTATGCACTTCTTTAACCCCGTGCATCGTATGCCGCTGGTGGAAGTTATCCGTGGTGAGAAGACCTCGGACGTCGCCGTTGCTGCCACCGTGGCCTACGCTCGCGCCATGGGCAAAACGCCGATTGTGGTTAACGACTGCCCAGGCTTCTTGGTCAACCGTGTGCTGTTCCCCTACTTTGGTGGCTTTAGCTTCCTGGTTGAGCAGGGCGCTGACTTCCAGCGCGTTGATAAAGTGATGGAGAAGTTTGGCTGGCCGATGGGGCCTGCCTACTTGCTTGACGTGGTCGGCCTGGATACCGCCGTACACGCTAATGAAGTCATGGCCGAAGGCTTCCCTGATCGTATGGCGCGCGAGGGCAAAACCGCTATCCAGGTCATGTACGACAATGACCGCTTGGGCCAGAAGAACGACAAGGGTTTTTACGCCTACGAAGAGGACAAGAAGGGTAAGCCGAAGAAAGTGACCGACGAAGCGGCTTACGCCTTGGTCAAAGAGGTGGTGAAGGAGCACAAAGAGTTTTCCGACGAAGACATCATCGCTCGCATGATGGTGCCGCTCTGCTTGGAAACCGTACGCTGTTTGGAAGATGGCATTGTAGCGACGCCGGCTGAAGCTGATATGGCATTGATCTATGGCATCGGCTTCCCGCCATTCCGCGGTGGCGCTCTGCGCTACATCGATGCGATGGGCGTGGCTGAGTTTGTGAAACTGGCAGAAGGGCTAGCCGAAGAGCTGGGGCCGCTATACGCGCCGACCGATAAGCTGCGTCAGATGGCTCAAAATGGCGAATTATTCTATTCCAACGATAAGTCTGCCAACCAAGCCTAACCACCACGCATAGGAGATAAAAGATGAGTTTGAGTCCGAGAGATATTGTGGTGGTTGACGGTGTCCGTACCGCCATGGCGAAAGCCAAGAATGGTGCTTTTCGTAACGTTCGCGCTGAGAACCTCTCCGCTGCGGCCATGCAGGCACTATTTACGCGTAACCCAAACCTAGACCCGTCGGAAGTTGATGATGTGATCTGGGGCTGTGTGAATCAGACACTTGAGCAATCAATGAATATTGCTCGCAACGCAGCGATTATGACCGGTATTCCCCGTTCGGTACCTGCGCAAACGGTCAACCGTTTGTGCGGCTCTTCGATGACTGCGTTGCATATCGCTGCGGCCAATATCAAAGCGGGCATGGGTGATTTCTTTATCATCGGTGGCGTGGAGCACATGGAGCACGTACCCATGGCCCACGGCGTTGACGTCAACCCTGCAGCCAGCAAATACGCGGCCAAAGCGGCGATGATGATGGGGCTCACCGCTGAGCTGCTGGGCAAGATGCACGGCGTTTCCCGAGAAGAGCAGGACAAGTTTGGCGTGCGTTCCCACCAGCGCGCTCAAGCGGCGATGGAGAAGGGCTACTTCGATAATGAAATTATCGGTGTTGAAGGCCACGATCAGCGCGGCTTTAGAGTGATGGTTCAGCGCGATGAGGTTATTCGCCCCGACTCTACCCTGGAGTCTATGGCGAGCCTCAAGCCGGTATTTGATCCGCGCAACGGTACCGTGACCGCGGGTACGTCCTCGGCGCTTTCTGTCGGCGCCTCGGCAATGGCAGTGATGAGCTACGAGCGCGCTCAAGCACTGGGCTTAGAGCCCATCGCGCGAGTGCTTTCGACCGGTGTGGCGGGTTGCGATGCGTCCATCATGGGGTATGGCCCAGTGCCAGCGTCCAAGAAAGCGCTTAAAGCCGCTGGTCTCTCTGCCGCTGATATCCAAACGGTTGAGCTCAACGAAGCGTTTGCCGCTCAGGGTATTCCAGTGCTAAAAGACTTAGGTTTCCTGGATGCGCTGGACGATAAGGTTAACCTCAACGGTGGTGCCATTGCCCTTGGGCACCCGCTGGGCTGCTCGGGCTCGCGTATCTGCACCACGCTGTTGAACGTTATGCAGCAGCGCGATACCACCCTGGGCTTGGCGACCATGTGTATCGGCATGGGGCAGGGCGTTGCAACGGTGTTTGAACGACTGAAATAACCATAGCGCTTAGGTACTTAAACGGCATCCTTCGAGGTGCCGTTTTTATTTGTCAGGTTTTTGTTCAGAAAAGCACTATTCAGGTTCAGATTGAAAAGCCGTGCGGTGAAAATCCGCTGCGGCTTGTACTTCCGCAATACCGCAGGTATCGGGTACCGGTACTGTGTTGCCCGCCAGGACTGCCAGCACCGCCCTTGTACCGTTGGCCAGTGACTCAAGGTTGTAGCCGCCTTCTAATACAAATACCAACCGGCCATCACAGTGCTGTTCGGCCAGCTGTTGCATAAAACCGGTTAGCGCGCCAAATCCTTCGTAGGAGACGTTGAGCGCCAAGTCATGCCAGTGGGGGTCAAAGCCTGCTGATACTAAAATGATATCAGGTTTAAACCAGGCAGCTGCTGGCGCCAGGATGTCGCGAAAGGCTTTCAAATACGCTTCATCACCGGCGCCAGCAGGTAGCGGTACGTTGATGGTGGTGCCTTCCGCCAAACCGGCGCCTACTTCTTCCAGGTGGCCAGAGCCGGGGTAAAAGGGGGCGGCGCGGTGAATATCAAAAAACATCACATCGGGCTCTGCCCAGAAAATATCCTGTGTACCGTTGCCGTGGTGGGCGTCCCAATCAACAATGAGCACTCTTTCGCAACCTAACGCGCTGCGGGCATGGGCTGCCGCCACTGCGACATTGTTAAACAAGCAAAAGCCGCGGGCGCGAACAGGTTCGGCGTGGTGGCCTGGAGGGCGCACAAGAGCGAAGGCGCTTTTAGTGCGTTTTTCCATCACCGCTTCCACTGCGGCAATAGCCGTTCCAGCGGCGACTTCTGCGGCATCAACGCTACCCGGTGAGACCGCCGTGGTGTCCACATCCAGCCAGGCATTTTTGCCGCGCAGGCTAAAAATGTCGCTTAGATAGGAAGTGGTATGCACACGCGCTAACTGCTCATGGGTAGCCGCTTTACCCCCTTCAATTTTTAAGCCTTCAATGGGTGCTCTCTCAAGCAGCTGTTGAATAGCGGTTAATCGCCCAGGGTGCTCGGGATATTTCCAAGGCACGGGTAAGCCAGCAAGCAGATGGCGAATGCGCTTATCGATTCGCTGGGGTAAAAAGTCAGCGTCGATATTGGGTTCGTGAGCGAGTACGCGATCATCATAGAAGGCAATGACATTGTGCATAATGGCTACCTGAAAGATGTGCGTTGATGACTCTCAATCGCACTGAATGCACGAAGTGCTTACCTACAGTAAGGCAGGCTGCGCGTGGTTATACAATGCCGCTTTCAACACTAAACGCTAAGGTCATGCTAAGTTCTTCTACTTGATCTGCAAACGTTGGCTGCCATTCACCGCGTAAAATGAGGGGTGCCTGCACCCAGCGCCAGCGTAAGCCGGTCACGATGCTCTCTACTGCGCGCTGAGTGCCCGTGCCGTCATGTCCTGCGCGGATATAGAGCGCACAGGGCAATCCTTGCTTTTTTTCTAGAACAGAATAGTAGGTGCGGTCAAAACATAATTATACGAATATGAAAAATGATAATTTTGTTGTCGAGTGAGTGAATCAGTAACGATGAGGCTTAGGGCTACCATGCTGGCAACATTTTTCTGGCAACAGTTTTAAATGAATCGTGATTCATATGATTTTTCTAGACAACAACTTTTTTTCGACCCACCAGCCTCAGATAATACCTGCCTCAATGCTCGCTTCCATCGTCAATCCTAACTCTTCACATTGATCAATAAATTCTGCCTGAAATTCTCCTCTACAGATTAGAGGGTCTTGCACAAGCTTCCGACGTCACCCCATCTTCAGTAGCAGCCGGGTTTAGAGTCAGAAGTAACTTTATCGTAGTTTTACTACCAGTTGCCCGGCATAGGCTGAAAGTGTCAGCCCTCCAAGACTCTTCTTCGGTCTTTCTTCGTTGTACTCCCGCCGCCATGCTTCGATGACAACTTTGGCGTGATGGAGACTGGTGAACCAATGATCATTCAGACTTTCGTCTCGAAAACGCCCGTTGAACGATTCGAAGTAGGCGTTTTGATTGGGTTTTCCAGGGCCGATTAAAACAGTGCAACGCCACGTAGATGCGCCCACAACAGCATGGCGCGCCCACAACATTCTTTACATTATACGTACGAATGGCGCTAGTTAGGCCACATTGTAAAGCCAGATGATCCAGAATCAGTGTTAACGACAGCCCGCCAGTGGCACGTTCAGGCACAATAGCCACGGCTTCATGGGTAGCGTCGTCGACAACGGTGAGGTTCTTTATCACTCGCCCGCCTGCGATACGGTCAAACACAAAATCCATTGACCAGACCTGATTGGCAGCGCCAGGGCGACCCAGTGGCTTTCGTTCAGATGTGGGAACCTTCTTGCGCTTTCGTTGTTTTACCTGCAACCGAGCCGCCGCGTAGAAGCGCTCGACGCGCTTATGATTGACCTGTTCACCGGCTTGACGCAGCTTCAGGTAGATCATGCCAGCGCCATAGCGACGATGCCGATGGGCCAAGGCAACAATGCGTTCACGCAATGCCTCATTACGGTCAGGAGGCAATTGATAGCGCAATGCACTGGCACTCATACGGATGACACGGAGCGCTCGGCTCACTGAGGCCACGTGCCACCATAAAGCGCCCCACCTCTCGGCGTGCAGGGGCACTCACCACTTTTTTCCCAGCGCCTCGCGAGTGACCTCCATCTCCAGCGAGCAGCTTTTCCAAGCGTCCATTTTCGGCTTTGAGTTCTTTGAGTCGCTTGGCATCGGGCACGCTCATGCCACCAAACTTGCTGCGCCATAGGTAGTAACTGGCTTCAGAGAAACCGTGCCGACGGCATAGCTCCTTAATGGGCAGTCCTGCTTCGGCTTCGCCCAGGAAGCCAATGATCTGTTCTTCGCAGAAACACTTCTTCATGTCCAATCTCCTTACGTAGGATCGGACCCTAAAGTGTAGCGCTACTCAATCAAGGGGTGACGTCGAATGAGGTAGCTGTAGTCCACATGCCAATTTATAACCCTAACTGATTTTTTATTGTAATTATTTATTTTTTTAAAAAAGGTCTTGACACCCCTTGACACCTCTAGAATATTATTCTACAAATAGTAAGTACACGGAAAGTAAGTGAACGTACATTATGTGCACTGCCTATATAAGGAGACCTTCTTAAAGAACTTTGCATGGATGAGGTTTCTTTTGAGGACTTTACAGGGCTGATAGTTGAAAACGCTCGAAGGAGTTGGTTGTGAGTATAATAAAAAGTGAGTCGCCATACCCAGTAATTAAAGTAATATTAGCTTATCAGTCGTCAATAACCGCTATTGCATTCCTTTTGGTTTTATTGATTGTAACTGTATATGCCTGGAATACTTTGGGTGGATATGGTTTGGCTATAGGGATATTAACTGGGGCTATTGTATCTGCGATTTTGAAAAGTTATATAGAAGTGCTTGAGATTATATCTGATACGCTTATGCCTCAATAATATAGTTATTAGGTAAGGAGGTAGCATGACTGAAAAGTTGGATTATGAACTTGCTGTAATTGGTGGTGGGTTAGCTGGGCTGAGTGTTGCGGTTAGAGCAAGTGAGTTAGGATGCCGTACTGCTGTTTTCGAAAGAGGTCCCGAAGGTGATTATCTTTGTAATAGCAGATTGACAGGGGGGTTATTTCATATTGCCATGGATGACATGACTGATGATGAAGATATTATTAAAAAAAGGTTAAAAGAAATCACAAGCGACCTTGAAAATGATGTGCAGGTTAAAGCTTTGTCAGAAACGGCACATGAATCCCTAGAGTGGATGAAAAAAAAAGGTGTTAGGATTATCAAAGCGGGACCTGATGGTTTAAGAAAAAATGCCCTTGCACCACCCGGAGTTAGGAGTACGGGGTACTTTAATGGCGGAAAGCCATATTGGCAAGGTAGAAGCGGCGATGTAATGCTAAAAACGCTCTCAAAGAGATTAAATGAACTTGGTGGTGAAATAGTTTACAACGCAGCAGCTGTAGATCTTATCGTTGCTAGTGAAAGTAAATGCATAGGCGTTATTGTTGAAAAAGATGGAAAAAAAACTAACGTATGTGCGAATAATGTTGTTATTGCAGATGGAGGGTTTCAGGCTAACAAGGATCTGATTAAGAAATATATATCCAATGTTCCTGGTGCATTAATGCAAAGGAACGCAGGAAGTGGTTTGGGAAATGGAATTCTGATGGCAGAAAAAATAGGAGCTAAAACTATTGGAGAAGAATCATTTTATGGGCACCTGCTTTACAAAGAGGCACTAAATGATGATAGGTTCTGGCCTTACCCGGTAATAGACAGCCTTGCTACCGGTAGTATGATTGTCGACGAAAATGGTCGAAGGTTTTGTGATGAAGGCATGGGTGGGGTTTATATAACAAATCAAGTTGCCAGGCTCAGGCACCCTTTGTCATCTGTAGTCATTTTTGACTCAACTGCATGGGAGCATGGTCCCGGTAAAGATTGGTTGATACCGCCTAACCCCTTCCTTATTAAAGCAGGGGGTAAGCTAATAGAAGGACAAAGCATTGCCAAACTTTCAGAACAGTTGGACATACCCGAGGAAAATCTAAAAAGTACAATTGACGCCCATAACTATTTCGTTGAGCAGGGATTTGTTAAAGCAGATGAACCTGTAAGAACTGTGGGCAGTGTTAAATCCTACCCAATTAAAACCCCACCGTTTTATGCCATACCTGTTTGCGCAGGTATTACCTATACAATGGGGGGAATATTAACTAATGAAAATGGTCAGGTAATTAATAAAAATGATGATGTGATTGAAGGCTTGTTTGCAGTTGGTGCTTGCACTGGCGGTTTAGAGGGGGGAGCTCTGGTTATAGTGGTGGTTTATCTAAGGCCTTGGTATTTGGGTATAGAGCAGGAACTTATATCGCTAGCAACCATCGATAATTGTAATATATAACGGATAAATTATATATGAATATTAACAATAATCTGAATGAAAAAAATTATGATATTGTTGTTGCTGGTGCTGGTCCAGCAGGGATGGCTGCTGCAATTGTGGCTGCGAAAGATGGATTAAAAGTGTTAGTTGTTGAAAAGACAGATCAAGTTGGAGGTACGGCAGCGACTTCCGCTGGATCCTTGTGGATACCGGGTAATACACAAAGTATAAAAGAAGGGTATAGTGACAAAATTGAAGATGCTAGTAATTATCTAAAATCTTTGATTTCAAGCGAAGAGAACTCAAGCAAAAGAAATTTATATTTAAAGATGGCGCCAACGGTCATCGACTTTTTTAATGATAATACTGATGTTAAATTTATCCCATGTGGAAAGCATCCAGACTACCGTTCTGATATACCAGGACATGCTGTGTCAGGAAGAGCTATTATCCCCGAAGTCTTTAATGGAAGACTACTAGGAAGTAATTTTTCTAGGTTAAGGCCTCCGATTCCTGAATTCATGATTCTCGGTGGCATGATGTTTGGTAAATCAGACATACCACATCTTATCAACAGGTATAAAAGTCTAAAAAGTTTTTGGCACACATCTAGACTAGTTGGTAGGTATTTTGTCGATAGAATGAAATATCCGCGCGGCACACGTGTAGTTATGGGGAATGCACTAGTAGGACGGATGTATTACTCACTTATTAAACTAGGTGTTGATGTTTGGTTCAATTCTAAAATTGAATCTGTTGATAGCAGAAATGAAATAATTAGCAAAATAATAGTTTCTAGAGGTAATAAATCTGAAATTATAAATATAAATTATGCTTTAATTTTGGCTACTGGTGGCTTTTCGCACAATGAAGCTTATAGAAAAAAATATATGTATTCTCCAACACCAAAGTTCTCGCTCGGTTGCGAAGAAAATAAAGGAGATGGCCTGACGATTGCAGATGGAATTGGTGCTGAAATTGAATATACCACACAAGGGGGAGGAGGCTTTTGGGCACCGGTGTCTGTTACATATCATAAAAAAGGAAAAAAAGGGCTATTCCCGCATTTATCTTTAGACCGCGCAAAGCCTGGTCTGATTGCAGTAAATAAAAAAGGGGTACGATTTGTCAATGAAGGGTGTTCGTATCATGATTTTGTTGAGGCTATGTATTTAGACGCAGATAAAAATATGCCTTGTTATTTAGTGTGTGATGATAATTTCATTAATAAATATGGACTTGGTTATATCCCCCCCGGTGTAAAAGATATTAATAAATATGTTGAATCTGGTTACATTAAGTCGGCAAAAAGCATTAAGGAATTGGCTGTCACAATAAATGTACCCGAAAAATCCCTTATTAATGAAATTAATAAAAATAATGAATTTGCAAAATCAGGAAAAGATTTAGATTATGGGAAAGGCAATACTGAGCTAAATAAGTTTAATGGTGATGCTAACCATAAGCCTAACCCATGTATAGGAAGTATAGATTCTCCTCCTTATATTGCTATCGAAATATGGCCTGCTGAGATAGGTTGCAGTGCTGGGATTAAAACAGATAGATGGGGGCAGGTTATTGGGAAAAACGGAAAAAAAATTAGTGGACTATATACATGCGGTAATGATGCAGCATCGATTTTCAATGGGGAATATCCTGGACCAGGAACAACCTTAGGGCCTGCTCTAGTTTTTGGGTATATAACTTCTAAGCACGCTAGCGGAAACTTAGAATAATCTTTAACAAAATAAATTTATAAAATAGGTAAAGAAATGGACTTGATAACTAGAAGAGTATCAGTAGTAACTGGCGGTAGCTCAGGGATTGGTGAAGCAGTAGTTAAGATGCTATTGGAAAGAGGTGAATCAGTATGTATTTGGGACCTCAATCCGCCAGTATATGAGCTTAGCGTTATGGATGAGGTTTTCTATATAAAAACAGATGTTACAGATTCCGATCAAGTTAGTTCAGCTGTCAGTGAAACAATTGATAGATTTGAAAAAATAGATGTTCTGATTAATAATGCCGGTATACTCGGTAAGGTTGGTTCTATAGAGATACTCGAAGAGAATGAGTGGGATAGAGTGCTGAATATTAATTTAAAAAGTGCTTATCTAACAATAAAAAGAAGCTCCCCTTATATTAGAAAAAGTACTTCAGGTCGTATTGTAAATGTTGCATCAGTGGCAGGTAAAGAAGGCAACATAAATATGTCAGCTTACTCCGCTTCAAAGGCAGGCTTGATTGGGTTAACGAAGTCAGTTGCTAAAGAACTTGCGAATAGTGGTGTTCTTGTTAACGCTATTACTCCCGCTTTAACGAAGACCAGCCTTTTAAAGGGGATGACAGGTAGTGCCATGGAGGTAAGTGAGAAGTTAATCCCACTGAATAGGTTGGCCGAACCTAATGAGATCGCTGCTATGATTTGCTGGCTTTCGTCGGTTGAGTGTTCTTTCTCCACAGGAGCAGTGTTCGACGTTTCGGGCGGTAGGGCCAGTAGCTAAAGAAAGACAAAATTAACAAAAATAATGGAGCAATAAATGGAGATTTACATACTAAATGCCATTGTATATGGCGGCTTGCATTTCATCATTGCTGTTGGATTAGTTTTACTCTTTGGGCTCAGACAGGTAGTGAATTTTTCACATGGTGCCTTATTTATGGTGGGGGCCTATATAGGCTATATGTGTGCTTTAAAGTTTGGTTTCTGGTGGGCAATGATTGCTACTCCGTTTGTCATGGCACTACTTGGAGCAGTTATAGATAGGTTTGTTTTTAAGCCACTTCAAAAAGAAGATCCCATTGTTACTGTTCTGGTAACGTTTGGAATTCTTTTGGTATTACAAGATATGGTGCAATTTATATGGGGGCCTTCAATATTACAGATGCGTACTCCTTCAGTATTAGAAGGATCAATATCAGTACTTGGTTCTCAGTTTCCAGTCTATAGGGTTTTTATTATTATAGCTTCCCTATTAGTAGCTCTGGGGCTTGTGGCTTGGATCAGATTCACAAAAATTGGTTTGTATATCCGTGCATCTAGTCTTGACCCAGTTACATCCGGCATGCAGGGGGTTAACCCTGATAGACTGTCTATGATTGTCGTCGCAGTTGGTGTAGGTATTGCTGGATTGGCTGGCGTACTAGCAGCACCATTTATGTCCTTAACTCCACACATGGGAGGTACAGTATTAATTGATAGTTTTATAATCATTGCTACAGGAGGGCTTGCAAGTTTCTCGGGGGCTTTTGTAGCTGCCATGTTTATAGGTCTTTTGCGGACTTTTGGCATTGTATATGTACCAGAGATCGCATCAATGATTCCATTCATCGCTATGGTTGCGGTACTTATTTGGCGGCCTGAAGGTTTGATTAAGGTGGGAAAATGACTTATAAAGCAAAAATTAAAACAGCAGATCTAACTATAAAGAAGCCGAGAGTAAATAGCTTGTGGGTGTTGCTCGGGGTATATATCGTATCTGTTGTAGCCGTAGTATATTTTACATCTCAGCATTTCCACTCATCACTTGTGCAGGCATTGATAATTGCACTTATGGCAACCTCTGTCGGCTTCTTGGTAAAACAAAGCGGCTTAGTTTCTTTTGGACATGCTTTGTTTTTTGGGTTTTCTGCATACGCAATAGCTATTCTCACACAAAGGTTTGGGTTTTCTATAGAGATAGCAATAGTGCTTTCAATTGCATTATCTATTTTACTTGGGCTTATTTGTGGATTTGTGTTTATTAGGGGTATAGGTATTGCCTTTGCAATGCTTACATTAGCGACAGCACAGGCCTTTCATGAAGTGGCTCTGCGCTGGAGGGAGCTAGCAAATGGTGAGGATGGAATGTTTATTAACCTCCCAGAATCCATATTCGGTATGGACTCCAGTCTTCTATATAACCCGACTGTGATGCTGTTAATTACTTCTAGCGTGCTTGCGGCAGTGATAGTTACTTTAACTTTATTTTCACGAAGTAAGTATGGGCTTCTTACTATGGCCGTTCGAGATAATGAAGAACGTGTAAGGTATATCGGACATTCAGCTATCCTTCCTCGTGTCCTCATTTATGTTATATCTGCAGCCATATCTTCACTTGGCGGTGTACTTTTTGCCCTCTATAACACATTCGTCTCACCAGAGATTCTCCATTGGAGCTTTTCAGGAGAAGCTTTGATCATGGCTATAATTGGCGGCGTTGGGTTTATATGGGGGCCCGCACTGGGAGCAGTGGCTTTCTATTTCTTAAAGGAAATGGTGATGGGGTACACAGCATATTGGGCATTTTTCATGGGGGTACTCTTGATACTTGTTACTGTTGTTTTCCCTGGAGGTGTAGCCGGTGTTATGCACGCCTTATACTCTAAATGCTATAAAATTATAAAAACGTGGAGCAACAATGAGCAATAAACAAGATCCGGTTTTGACTGGGCGATCCCTAAGTAGAGTGTATGGCGGCTTCTATGCATTGGATAACATTAACATCTCCTTACAAAAAGCAGAGATAAAGGGACTAATTGGCTCAAATGGTGCTGGTAAGTCTACTCTGATGGATGTTCTTTGTGGACGTGGTGGAGGAAAAACGCATGGTGAAGTACTACTCAACGGAAAAGATATAGCAAATCTTTCATCTAGGAAAAAAAGGGAGCAAGGAATATCTAGATCTTTTCAAAAGACTAATATATTTCAAGGCTTAACAGTGCTTGAGCAACTAAGTCTCGCAGGGATGGCTGCAGAAGAAGATAACCACCATGAGGTTATAGATGCCCTAGAACTTGGGAGTATTGTTAACTTACAGGCATCAGAAATTGCTCATGGTGAACAGCGACGGCTGGATTTGGCGCTTGCACTTGTCGGTAAGCCAGAAGTTCTCCTCTTAGATGAACCCGCAGCAGGATTAACAGTTTCTGAATCATTGAAACTTGCTGGACTCTTGAGAGATCTTGCTAAGGATTGGAGTGTTTCTGTTCTGATAGTGGAACATGATATGGAAGTAATTTTTTCAATTTGCGATAGTCTTACAGTACTGCATTTAGGAAAAAAACTTGCCGAAGGAGATCCTAGCGAAGTGCGGCGTGATCCTGAGGTTATTAGTGCATTTCTTGGGAGTAGTGCGTAATGAGTTTATTAACCTTTAGAAATGTTAATTCATTTTACGGTAAAGCTCAGGTTCTTCATGATGTGAGTTTTTCTGTTAATGAGGGTGATAAAGTTGGTTTTATCGGAAGGAATGGTGTAGGTAAGACTACCGTAGTTAACTCATGCATCGGAGTCGCAAGCGTTAAAACAGGAGAAGTCTTGTTCAATGGAGAAAAACAAAAAGCTATCAAGTATCATAATGCTGCTTTGTCAGGTATTTCCATAGTTCCACAGGGTAGGAATATTTTTTCTAATCTTACAGTAAAGGAAAATTTGATTATGGGGTTAGCCTCTGGAAGGTCCGGGTATTGGGATCTTACTTCAGTATATAAGCTATTCCCGATACTGGAAGAACGACAGAACTCAATGGGTACGGCTATGAGTGGTGGCCAACAGCAAATGTTGGCAATTGGAAGAGCACTCATGGCAAATCCTAAGCTATTAATATTAGATGAGCCTAGTGAAGGTCTGTCTCCAGTGATGGTTGATCAGCTTGCTGATTCATTGGATAAACTTTCGGAACAAGGAACTAGCATAATGTTGGTAGAGCAAAATATATCTTTACTTGCTCGCTGTGTAGATTCTTATTACCTTTTATCTAAAGGCAAAATTGTAGACTCTGGAAAAATCAATAATGAATACTTAGAAGAACTTAAATCCCATATTGCTATATAGTTGAGGAGGTGTTTTAAGAAAATAATATTGGCGGCTTGTATAACAAATCTAAACTATTTGGAGAAGTGCTATGATTAAAAATAATAAAGTAAAAATTGGTTTTAGTGTGGCTTTGAGCTCTTTACTCTTCAGTGGCTATGTTGTAGCTGCTGATCCACTAAAGATTGGCATCCCTACGGCTGAGTCTGGAGCATATGCTGACCTAGGTGAGCAGGTTAAGCGAGCAGTTAATTTTGCTGTTGAGCAAGCAAATGAGAGTGGAGGTATTGATGGTCGAAAAGTCGAAGTTAGCTTTTTGGATACTCAAGGTAAAGCTGCTGAAGCGAGGAGGCAGTCTGAGAGGCTGATCAATTCAGGGTATAACATTCTCCTTGGGGGGATCGCCTCAGGAGAAGCCTTAGCAGTTGCTCCACTATTAAATCGCTGGGATGCCATGTACATCTCTACAATTCAAAAAGCTGATCAAATTACAGGAGAAAACTGTGATAGTCGCCTTTTTCGGGTCAATCATGCAACGGCATCAGATATTGTAGTTGTGAATCGCTGGATTGAAAAAAGAGACGAAAGCAGTTGGGCTTTGGTTGCATCGGATACTGCCTGGGGAAGGAATAATGCTGATAGCTTTAAAGCTGCCCTTCCTAAGTTTGGAAAAGATGTAGTCAGTGAAGATTATGTTGGGTTGGGTACTAATGATATGGCCCCATATATCCAGAAAGCAATTCAAAGTGGAGCTGAAGGCGTGTGGGTCGTATTAGCAGGCCGAGATGCTGTGAACTTTATTAACCAAGCTTCCTCTCTTGGGTTGCAGGAGAACTCAACATTGGCTGGTGTTTCATTTGCAACTGACAGCACAATCAACGCGGTTGGTGATATCGCAGAAGGTGTTTTTGGTATTATTAATTACGGCTCAACTCTTGATACTGATGAAAATAATAACTTTGTTAAAGAGTGGGCGGAGGTATATCAAGACTCTGTGCCTACAAACTTTGAAGGGGAAACATACGCGGGAATGCAGGTGCTTTTCCAAGCCGTCGAGAATAGCGGAAGTGTAGAGCCTAGTGATATCTCTGCTGCTATGAGCGGGGGCGATTTCAACACTATTTTTGGTGATGTACTTATTCGAAGTGAAGATCATCAACTTGTTAAGCCAAATTACTTTGGTGTTGTTGGCTATGATAATGATGTGTTGAAGCCGATCATTAATATGACATTAGATTCGGAGACTGCAACACCTATTGTAGGTGGCTGTAACCTTTAAAACCGCATAACCAGTCTGAGGGGTAACTCTCAGACTGTTAACCTTCATTTTATAGTGGTATTTATATGACCAAAGAAAATACATTACTTGATAATTCAAATGTTGCTGTTGTTACAGGTGGTGCCAGCGGGATTGGTAGAAGTATTGTCATTATGCTGGCGCATCTTGGTTACAAAGTTTATTCATTAGATCTTCATGTTTCAGAAGAGCTATCAGTTGAAAGAAAAGTGGTTCAGATAAGAACTAATGTTACTAAAAAGGAGGACCTCAATAATGTTTGTGAAACTATTCGTTATCAAAATGAGACTATTAGTGCGATTGTCAATTGTGCAGGAATTCTTGAAGTGCCGATGGAGCCGCAAGATATAGAATTTTCAGATTGGGACAAGGTTATATCGGTTGACCTTTCAAGTGTTTTCTATGTTTGTAATTCATTTAAGCCTTTGTTGGCGTCGGATAGTTCATGCATAGTTAATATTGCCTCTATTGCGGGTATGAGTTCTATGCCTTTACATGCTTATAGTACAGCTAAGTCTGCTGTTATTATGTTAACTAGAAACCTGGCTGCGGCTTGGGGTATGGAAAATGTGAGAGTGAATTCAGTTTCTCCAGGTTTTACTCTTACTCCTGCCATGCAGGCCCAAGTAGAAAATGGTCACCGTGACCTCTCTTTGTTAGAAAAGCATTCAGCTATGGGTCGTTTAGTCCAAATTGATGAAATTGTTAACGTAGTGCAGTTTCTAATATCAGATTTGTCCTCTGCTATTACAGGAGCCAATATTCCTGTTGACTGTGGATGGGTTCAGAAAAGTACTTGGGTTTCTCACGAACAAAAATTTTAGGTGTCTTTATGGATATTAATGTTGATGTAATTGTAGTTGGGGGAGGTGGTGCAGGGATGTCGGCTGCAATAGCTTCTGTAGAAAATGGAGCGAACACTGTTCTACTTGAAAAAAATTCCCATCTTGGTGGTACAACAATTTTATCTGTTGGATCTATTACAGTTTCAGATACTCAGTTTCAAGCTCGTGCTGGAATTAAGGATAGCCCGCAAGAGCATTTTAATGACATGTCTCTATTTATACCCGAAAGTATGAGAGATAAAGAGAATTATGAACTGAGGAAAGTACTAGTTGATAATGTAAAAGAGACGTTTGAATGGCTACAGAAAATTGGTGTTAGATTTCATGGTCCATTTCCTGAACCACCACATTCTAAAAAAAGGATGCATAATGTTATTCCTAACTCAAAAGCGTATGGTTACTATTTGAGCAGAGAGTGTATCCGTAAAGGTGTAGATGTTAAGCTAAACACAAAAGTTACAGAGTTGCTTTATAATGGAGATCGCGTTGTAGGTGTACAGGCTTGTGTCGATGGCCGCGCGTCTAATATCTACTCTAAATATGGTGTCGTGATTTCCTCGGGTGATTTCAGCAATAGTGAGTCTCTCAAAGCTGAGTTTAGGCCAGATGTTGCCCATGTTGATGGGTATAATTCATCAAGCACTGGTGATGGCCAGAAAATGGCTATTGAAATTGGGAGTGAAGTTGTTAACGGAGATCTCATCTGGGGACCTAGCTTACGCTTCAAAGAAGCTCCAAAGCCCTCATTGATAAAGCGGCTACCTCCTCATCCATGGCTAACTGCATTAATGCAGTTTGGTCTGGAAAAACTTCCTATGAAGTTCTTCAGGCCCTTTATTTTGCAGTTTATGACGTCATCGTTATCACCTGAACCTTCTCTTTTCGAGCGCGGGGCAATTTTGGTGAATGAGGAGGGAGATAGATTCTCCGACGAACGAAATAAGCCAGAGCCGGAAGTTGCTAGGCAAAAAGGAAAACTTGCATTTATTGTTATGGATAAAAACCTTAAGGAGAAGTTTGAGGAGTGGCCGAACTTCGTTTCTACCGCGCCAGGCGTAGCCTATGCTTATATGTCTGACTACAAGAAGACTAGATCTGATATTTTCCATGAAGGTAATAACTTGGAGGTTCTATCTAAAAGAATAGGAGTTAACTATCGATCGCTTAAGGGGGCTGTTGATAAAGTTAATGAAGAAAGGCGTGATGGTACAAATGGTTTGCCTGAAATAAAAGAACCTCCATTTTATGCTCTTGGGCCTGTAATGAGTTGGGTCGTGATCGCCGAAGGTGGGCTAAAGGTTAATTCTGAACATCAGGTGGTTCAAAAGGGCGGATGTCCGATCAAAGGGCTATATGCTGCCGGCTCATCTGGCCAAGGAGGATTGATACTTGCTGGCCATGGCCATCACATCGGATGGGCTATGACTTCAGGCAGGCGTGCTGGGAAATTTGTTGTTTCCCATAACTGACGTTTTGTGACTGGCCTGCTAGAGTGAGCCAGCCTTGACATGTATTTATATTTTCAATGAGAGTGGCATATGGATGACCCTTCGAGCAGTAATGCAAATAACGTTGACTTAGAACAGATGCTGAGACTTTATTCTCTTCCGGGGCACCTTGTTAGGAGAGCTCAGCAAATTACCGATGCATTACTCTATGAGGAATGCAGACAGTTTGATTTAACATCTGTTCAGTATGCAGTTTTAATTGTTATACGGTCTGTACCGAACATTGATGCCACAAAGCTCTCTAGTCTAGTTGCTTATGATAAGTCAACGCTTGGTGCTGTTTTGGAAAGACTGGTTTCACGTGGTCTTATTTCTAGGTCGCCAAGCCCGCATGACAGACGGTCAAAGTTTATAAATCTAACACCAAAAGGGAATGAGCTTTTAGAGGATTCTGCTCCGTCAATCATGCGTGTGCAAGAAAGAATATTGGCACCGCTAACTGAGCAGGAGAGAGATGTTTTTATGTCTCTTTTGAAAAAGCTTGTTAATTTGAATAACGAGTATTCTCGCTCCCCTCTTTTGTTTGATCCTAAAGACTTTGAATAATGTTAGTGAGTGGTGTGCTATTAATTTTAAGCTTTTTCATCTTTAAGGTGTTAGGTGCTTTCGGCTAAATGATTTTTACTTAGTCTATGGAGATGTTGCTTTGTATCGGAGTCGTGATGGACTCAATTTTTGAGTAATTTCAATATTGCCTACTAGTCTTGCCGTTGTGAAATACCGCACCGGCTCTCTAACCCACCGATAAACTCTCACAACAACCCGTGGCAAACGGGATGGAGCTAATAGATGCAGTACTTCCTCGATGGTTACCGCAGTGGCGACCCGCGGATCCAGCCCGCGGCTGAAGGGCGAAGTGACCCGCAGGGTCCGCTGCCGGAGGAGGTGGACGTGCTCATCGTCGGCACCGGTCCGGCGGGGCTTCTGCTGGCGTCGCAGCTCTCGGCTTTTCCTGATATCGTCACCCGCGTGGTGGAGAAGTCCGATGGGGCCCTGGAGGTGGGGCGCGCCGACGGCATTGCCTGTCGTACCGTGGAGATGTTTGAGGCCTTCGGCCTGGCCGAGAAGCTGACCACCGAGGCCTACTGGATCAACGAGACCCACTTCTGGGGTCCCGCTCTCGGTAACAAATCTCGTATCACCCGCCTTGGGCGTGTGCAAGACGTACGCGATGGTCTCTCCGAATTCCCCCATGTAATCGTCAACCAGGCCCGCCTGCTCGATTTTCTTCTAGAGTACATGCACAATTCCTCAAGTCGCCTTCGGGTCGACTATAGCCATGAGACGCTTAACGTGGAGGTGCCTATGGACCCCCATGAGCGAGTCATGGTGACCCTAAGCACCCCCAAGGGTGAAAAGACTGTTCGTGCCCAGTACGTGGTCGGCTGCGATGGTGCTCACAGCGTGGTGCGTGAATCTATCGGACGCTTTCCACAGGGGCACGGTGTGGACAAAGCTTGGGGCGTGATGGACGTCCTGGCGGTAACCGACTTTCCGGACATTCGCTTCAAGTGCACCATTCAGTCCGCCGAGTCGGGCAACATCCTGCTGATCCCCCGAGAGGGCGGCTATATGGTTCGGCTCTATGTTGACATGGGGAACATTGCCCCGGACGTCTGGTTGACCGAGGAGGAGGTGCTGGATAAAGCTCAAGCTGTGCTGTCGCCCTATACCTTCGAGGTGAAGGAGACCGCCTGGTTCTCCGTCTACCGCGTAGGCCACCGGGTCACCGATAAGTTTGACGATGTCGACGACGATCAAAAGGGGAGCCGCACACCGCGGGTTTTCATAGCCGGTGACGCTTGCCACACCCACAGCGCCAAGGCCGGCCAAGGCATGAACGTGTCGATGCAGGATACCTTCAATCTCGGCTGGAAGCTGATTTCGGTCCTCAAGGAGCGCAGCCCGGCGAGCCTACTGCACACCTACAACGACGAGCGCCACGTCATCGCCGAGAACCTGATCGAGATGGATACCCGCTGGTCGTGTGCGATTGGTGCCGCTCAGGACTCTGACGATCCCGAGGCTGCGATGAAGGGGCTGGCCGAGGTACAGCGCCAGTTCGTCACTAACAGCGAGTTCACCGCGGGTTTTGCCACTCACTACACGCCGGGGCTGCTCACTGGTGGCGATAGCCACCTGCACTTGGCCACAGGATTCCCACCGGGACGACGCTTCCACTCGGCCGAGGTGATCCGGCTCGGCGATGCCAAGCAGGTCCACCTGGGCCACGTGCATCGTGCTGACGGTCGCTGGCGCCTTTACGCCTTCGCCGACATGGTTGACCCGCGCAGCCCAGGCTCCCGGTTCAACACGCTGATGGACTACCTGGCCAGCGATGCCTCGGTGATCCGCCGCTTCACGCCGAAAGGGGCCGATCTGGACGCGATCTTCGACGTTCACGGTATCATCCAGCAGTCTCATCTCGAGGTGGACTGGGCCGACATGCACTCGCTGCTCAAACCGAACAAGGGCCTCTACGGGCTCCAGGACTACCAGAAGTCTCACGCGCCGGTTCTGGACTCAGACTGCGACATCTTCGACCTGCGCGGGATCGACCGTGGTGCAGGCGCCCTGGTGGTGGTGCGCCCGGACCAATACGTCTCTCTGGTGCTGCCGCTGGATAGCTTCGAAGAGCTCAATCAGTTCTTCGCTCGCTTCATGGTAGAGCCTGTCTGAACGGTGCCTATTACTTAGCCAAAATTATAAGTGGGCCAACACCCCTAGGTTGGCCCACTTCTTTTAAATTTTTTGATGTTTGTTATAGGGTCAGTGATATCCACATCGTGGCTGATCGCGTTTACTTTAATGAGGAGGAGATTCTTCTGTGTCACGAGGCCGGTATCACGACGCATCTCCCCAAGCCCAAAACCTCGCCAAACCAGGCCAAAAGTATGTTGCCCAGAGAAGCGTTCAGTACGTCCTAAAATATAATGAATATCACTGTCAGGCTTTTTCAAAAAAAGCCATTATGAGTAAGTACCAAAACACATATTTTCCGCTATGCTTATAAACCTGACCCGTTGATCCAGGACGATGCGCATGACATTCCGCTTTGTGCCTTCCCTATCCGACACAGACCTTCAGACATTGATGGCAACCTATACCTATGGCGTGAAACCCGCCTTGCGTCGTCGGGCTCATGCCATCGTGCTGAGTCACCAAGGTCATACCATCGATCAGATCTGCAAGATTCTGTCCGTTACCCGCGAAACGGTTTCGCTCTGGTTCGATGCTTGGGAGGCACAGGGCCTCGATGGGCTCCGGGACAAGCCTCGCGCCGGGCGACCCGCCATCTATAGTGATGCGGAGCGGGAGCGGTTACTTGAACTCGTACAAGAGCAACCTCATCAGCTGAAGGCCGTCCAGGCACGACTCCAGCAGGAAACCGGAAAAGGTGCCTGTACCATGACGCTCAAGCGAGCATTAAAAAAATCTGGGGTATAGCTTTAAGCGCACCCGGCGATCCCTGAAAAGCCAGCGTAACGAGACTGACTTCCGCCATACACAAGGCCTGCTGGCTGAGCTTCAGCGTTGGGAGGATCGGGGCGAGACGGAACTGTACTATTTCGATGAGTCAGGCTTTGCCCTGTCCTCCGTCTTGCCTTACGCCTGGAGCCCTATCGGCCATCCTCAGGAAATGCCGGGCTACTCGCATAGTCAGCGCCTGAACGTACTGGGCTTCTTGAGTCGTCAGGGCTCGCTGATTTACCACTCGACCATGACGACCATCACCACCGAGGTGGTCATTGAGGCTTTTGACCGCCTGATTGCCCAGAAGTCGCCGGACGCTTTTGCCATCGTGGTGCTGGATAATGCCAGTGTCCATCGCTCAAAGGCTTTCCGACATAAGGAGTTGGAATGGATGTCGCACCGTGTGTACCTCGTCTATCTATCTGCTTATTCGCCGGAGCTAAATCTCATCGAGATTCTTTGGCGCAAGGTCAAGTATGAGTGGCTGCCGTTGACGGCTTATGAAAGCTTCTCGTCCTTGAAAGACTATGTCCATAAGGTGTTGTCAGGCTACGGCAACGAATACCGGATTACTTTTGTATAAGCACTTAATTGTTAAAACAATATAGTGGTTAAGTGGCGTCTCGGTTATTTTAGATAATGCCTGATTCAAGGCTAGCTGCCATCGCCAACCCTAGCTCCTCACATTGATCAATAAATTCTTCCTGAAATTTTCCTCTACAGATTAGAGGGTCTTGTACAAGCTTCCAACTCAAACCCTTGCTAATGCTCTTAATCGCTCGACAGGTACCTGTACCATCGTGTCCAGCACGAATGTAAAAAGCAAATGGGAGTCCTTCGGTTTTATCGATACAATTGTAATAAGTGGTTATGCAAAAGTTATTGAGTAATCAGTGCCGTAACCATTACATACTTTTTTGACCGCTTCACAAAGCTTATCGAACGAACTGTAGGCTGTTAACGGTAGCCACCGGTATTTGATTTCGCGCCAAAGGATTTCGATCAGATTCAGCTCCGGCGAATATGGCGACAAGTAGACCAGGTGAATGCGATGTGCCATCCAATCAATAAGTTTGCGCTGGAACGCCTTGGAACGGTGCATCCTGGCATTATCCAGTATCACGACGGCGAATGCGTCAGGGTCTTTATGTGCCGCAAACTGATCAAAGGCTTCTATAACGGTTTCAGTGGTCACTGAGTCGGTGGTCATATGGTGAAAAAACTCACCTTTTCTGGTGAGAAAGCCCAGTACATTCAGCCGTTTGCTGTGTGGGTAGGCCGTGACTTCCCAGGGCTTGGCTATCGGGCTCCATGCATAAGGAAGTGACGATGATTGCGAGAAACCGGCTTCATCAAAGAAATAGAGATCGCACTCACCATCATCTTCCCACTCCTTCAATACATTGATTATCTCTTGCGTATGGCGGAAATCCGCTTCGTCACGATGTGCCCTCAATGAGCGGCGTATCCGCTTACAGCTATAGCCTTTTTTTAACGCGCGCCGCAACGTGTCCTGGCTGACGACGTTACCTGTCTGCTCCTGAAACTTGGCATGGAGGACAGGCAATTGATGGGGATACTCTTCAACCAGTTGTTCTAACACAGCAAGATCGCTCTCGCTGAGAAGGTGCGGGCGTCCTTCGCGAGGCTTGTCTTGAAGACCTTCAATACCGTCTGCTTCCCATTGGGATAACCAAGTCGATACCGTATCGCGCTTAACCCCAATAATATCGCGAATCTGGTTAATCGTATGGCCCTTGTGGTTGAGCAGAATGGCGTGGGCCCGACGACGTAGTGCTCTCTTTTCGCCGTACTGGTAGGCTTCATTTAAGATACGTTGCTGGTCAGGTGTTAAAGAAACGAAACGTAAGCGCCGAGACATGGTTCTGTATTTTACTCTGATGGATCTTTGTTCTTTATACGCGATAATTTATGCAGAATCACTTAACATCTATCAAATAAATCCTTAACTAAACCTGCCATGTATCCCAAGTTTTCAGTCGTACCCAGAATGATGGCATCAGCTGAGTTAATGTCTTCGGGCTGTGTTTCGAGCGGAATAAGTGCCTGAACATCTACATTTTCAATTTCTTGGTTAGAAGCTCCACTGATTACCGCCTGAAACATTTTTTGTGTGTTGTCGGAAGGCGCGTGGGCAATGATGAGTAGTTTCTTTTTTTTATCCATGATGACCTCCGAACTGATATGACATAAATTACGTGATATTGCGCTTCTGAATTTAACGAAAAAATACCGACGCCTTACAGTTACAGTTAAGACGCATTACATCTTGATGCTCGCTTTACCGTCGATTCTGATATCCCGAATCGCAGTGCAGTTTTACTGATACTCGCTTCATTCTCTGCTCGCCAACGCTTTATGTCATCAGCATCTGCTTTCTTGGGGCGGCCTAGTTGTCGACCTTCTGCTTTTGCACGACGTATACCAGCCATTTGCCTCTCGCGGATGTTTGAGCACTCAATCTCAGCCATTGCGGCTAGCATCGTAAGCATTGCCTTTCCGGTAGGTGTGTTGAGATCAAACCCTTCACGCAAACTGATAATCGACACTCCTTTGCTTTGCATAAATTGAACTGTGTTAAGTACATCAACAGTATCTCGCCCCAGGAGATCAATGGCGTAGACCACTAGCACGTCGCCGTCACGTACATATTCTGCCAAGGCCGAGAAGCCCGCACGCTGCAGAGCAGGTAACACCCCAGAAGTTGCCTCGTCACTCCACCAATGTTCGACATTATGACGATTTGCACTCTCTCTGCGTTGAGAGTGAGTGCTTTGATCACTAGAGCTGACTCGAGATAGCCGATCGTTGCCATTGGAGTTATTGTCAAATCTGGTGCATGACCGTCAGGCGGCGTCTCTGCCAGTTTGATCATCCACCTGTTCTCCATCCCGAAACTGAACGTTGTCCACGACCAGCTTCAGTTGGTCGAACCCCTTAATCCGCTTCCAGCGTTTTTGGGCGGATTGGAGCAATTTGAACACCATCGATAAGGTGGTGTCGCGAGAGCCGCAGGAGCGGCTCTGCTTGGTTCTCAACCGCACGGTGGCGAAGGTGGATTCAATCGGATTGGTGGTTCGCAAGTGAATCCAGTGAATGGCCGGGAAATCGTAGAAGGCCAGCAGCTCGTCCCGATCCTTCTCAAGGTTTTCCATGGCCTTCGGGTACTTGTCTCGGAACCGCTTCAAGGTGCTGTCGAATGCCTTGTGAGCGCTGTCACGGGTCTCCGCCAGATAGACCTCGTGCAAGGCTGACTTCACCTTCGGCTGTACTGACTTGGGCAGCTTGTCCAGTACGTTAGCGGTTTTGTGCACCCAGCACCGCTGGTGCCGGGTTTCCGGAAACACCTTGCTCAGCGCTTTCCAGAAGCCCAGAGCCCCGTCGCCGACGGCCAGCTTGGGCGCATAATCCAGGCTATGTTCCCGCAAACCGGTGAGCAGCTCCCGCCAGCTGGCTTCAGACTCCCGGTGGCCGTCTTCGACAGCCACCAGCTCCTTGTGGCCGTGCTCGGTGACCCCGATCATCACCAGCAGGCAGAGCCGGTCATCCAGGCGGACATTACTGTAGACACCGTCAGCCCACCAGTAAACGTAACGCTTCTGGCTCAGGTCTCGCCGTTGCCAGTCCCGGTGTCCTTCCAGCCACTGGGCCTTGAGCCGGGTCACCGTGTTAGCGGACAACCCCTTGGCCTGCTCACCGACCAAGGCGCCCAGAGCCTCCTGAAAGTCGCCAGAGGAAACACCGCGCAGGTAGAGCCAGGGAATGAGCTCATCCAGGCTCTGAGCCCGCTTCAAGTACGGTGGCAGGAGCTGGCTGTTGAAGCGAATGCCGGAGCCGCTGCGATCCCTGACCTTGGGCACCTGAACGTCAACATCCCCAACGCCTGTCTGGATCGTGCGCTTGGGTAGGTGTCCGTTGCGCACCACCGCCTGGCGCCCATCGGGTGTTGAAACATCGGCATACTGGTTCAGCAAGCCCTGAAGCTCCGACTCGACCGCCTTGGCAATCAGGTCACGGGCCCCCTGACGGATCAGCTCGTGCAATGGGTCATTGGTGGCTACCTCTGGTTGTGAAAGAGCGTGCAGGTTAGACTTGGCCATGGCGTATCATTCCTCTGTTGGTTGTGATCTTGGCGGTGATCAACCAACAGGATACGCCACCCCTTCACCCTGCTTCCATACACCAGAAATCACCATAGCTCTTGCCATTGAGCTATATCCTCAATTTTGGATCATAAGGTGGGTGTTTCTTTTGAACCTAGGCAATAACAAAAACGACACTTATGATCCATTAAAATTCAAAGATAATAGAAGCGGGTCAAAAGGTACACTTTTTGACCCAAAAACCTTGCAGAAGCAGAGCTATATAAGAGACAAAAGATGTTGTCGGTAATATTCCGAGAAGCTTTTAGTGCGCCACTCGTATAGCCCAGATTCTCCGTGGTACCGAGCAGGATGGCATCGCAGGCTAGTACATCCTCTGGGCCTGCCTCTAAAGGCGCTTTCACCACACACTGCACCTGCTCAAGATCGGGATGGCTAGCGCCCCGCGCGGCCGCTTCGCGCAGAAGACGGGTATTCGCTGACGGGGCATGAGCAATCACTAACAGTTGTTTACTAAATTCATTACTAAGCTCAGCATTCATAGCAAAGACCTAATTGAAACGTGGGACAGCAAGGGGTTGCGCCACATAATGAAAATGCCACACTGCTTAAGAGTCTTAAAGTTGAGAAGCAATATGTCCAGTAAGACATTGATCAATGTCTATTACGATGCCCAGTGCCCACTTTGTCGGCAAGAGCGTCGGCGCTATGAGCGCTGGTCGGGGCGCCATGCAAAAGATATCGGTTGGCTTGACGTAAGCGAAAATGAGCAAGCCCTACGTGCAAAGGGTGTTGACCCTGCAGTAGCGCTACGCTCTCTGCATGTCGAAACCGAGCAAGGTCAATTAATAGAAGGTATCGACGCCTACCGTTTGTTGATGAAGCGTGTTCCGTTACTGGTCCCGGTCGCTTGGCTGATTGGCTTGCCTGGGATTAAACCAGCACTGCGAACCCTTTATGATGTGTGGGTAAAGCGTCGCCTAAAGAAACAGGGCCGATGGCCTCTTTAACGTCTAGCAAAGGAAGCCTGACAATGCAGCGAAGTGCGCTATATCTAGGGGTAGTAGTAGGCGTAAGCCTATTGCTCGCGGGCTGTGCCGGCGGTGGGCAGCGTCCTTCGCCAACCCCTAGCCAGGCAGCGGCTGAAGCACCGTTACCCAGCCCGCAATCCGCCCCTGCCGCCACGACAGCGCCGGAGACCGCTATGGCGAGTGGCTGGGTGCCGCCGCTGTTTATCAGTCCCGAAGAGGAAGCGTCCTATTATGTTAGCCGTTTGGCCGATCGGCGTTTTGTGACCAGTTACGGTGATCGTGACAACCGTCGTCCCTGGTACATTGCCGCTGAACGATTAGGCGAAATAGGGCTTCCTGCTGTTCCACTGCTGTTTGCCCGGCTGAACACCCGCGATGCGTATGAACAAATGTTGGTGCTCTACGCGCTGCAGCTAGCCACTCAAGATCCTCAGCTAATGGTTCGAACAGGTGGCGATTACGTTCAGTTAGGGGTAGTACTTGACCCTGCGCATAATGCTGACAATGTGGCGTCTGCTCAGCAATGGTGGCAACAACACGCTGATCAGGTGAGCCGCTGATTAATGGTCTTCATGCTCAGCAACGGTTCATCAGATAAAACACGGTCCATCAGATAAACCAAGGAGAGAAACATGGCATTTGCACTTTCATCCATGCAGGTTATCAGTCAAGCGTTTGCTGATCATCAAGCCATTCCTTCCAAGCACACAGGGGAGGGGGAAAATGTTTCGCCTGCCCTAGCTTGGAAAGATGCCCCCGAGGGAACCCAAGGTTTCGCTGTCATCTGTCACGATCCAGATGCTCCTTTGGTCAAGGATGGCAGCTACGGCTTTGTACATTGGGTGCTCTATAACTTGCCCGCTGATACCCATGAGTTAACTGAAAAGAGTGTTGTGGGCACTGCTGGCGCCAATGATAAAGGCGGAGTTGGTTACTTTGGCCCGATGCCCCCTGAAGGGCATGGTAAGCATCTTTACTATTTCTGGGTGCTGGCGCTGGACCATCAAACGTCGCTGCCTGAAGGGCTGACGCTTGCCGAACTACTCAAAGAAGTAGAGCCTAATCTGCTAGGCATGAATCGTTTGGTAGGCACGTATCAGCGTGATTGATCGCATCCGCAAAAGCATCCGCAAAAGTAGACAAGCGGAATAATCCGTGTAGGCTCCATCGCTTTCTTAGATCTTGAACCAGCCTTTTGTATTAGCCAAACGATGGAGCCGTCCCATGAGTGATCTGCCTAACTGTCCTGCCTGCGCTTCCGAATTTAGCTACGATGATGGGCTTCAATACGTTTGCCCAGAGTGTGGCCACGAGTGGTCAAAGGTAGCAGAGGAGAGCGCTGAAGAAGCTTCAGGCGTGCGCGATGCTAACGGCAACATGTTGGTCGACGGCGATAGTGTCACGGTGATCAAGGATTTAAAGGTTAAAGGCAGTTCACTGGTGGTTAAAGTGGGCACCAAAGTGAAAAGCATCCGCTTGGTAGAGGGCGATCACGATATCGACTGTAAAATTGACGGCATCGGCCCGATGAAGCTTAAATCTGAATTTGTTAAGAAAGCCTAGCGTTAAACCAGACAGTCAAAAAAATAGCCACCTGCATGCAGGGGGCTATTGATTTATCAGTCATCTATTTTTACGCAGTGGTATTGATTTGCGTACCGACGCTTCCACTTGTGGCCAGCTGTGGCGCCTGCGCAACGCTGTCCATCAGCGCAGTAATATGGGCTGCTTGCCCGTCTAACGCCTCTTTAAAAACGTTAAACTGGGCCTGCTGGACTACTTGCACCTGCTGCATCGCCATTGAGGCGCTGACCATATTGTTGACTGCTGAATCCATCTTTTAATCCTCGAATAGCAAGCCGCCATCCAAAGCGATGGCACTCAATACTCAATCGAAATTACCAGACGCTGTTCATACATGCAAAGCGATAGCCAGCAGCAGTATAAAGCTAATAGCTTTTTTAAATGATAATGATTGTTGTTTTTGATGCGATTAGCGTCGATCGTGCTGTTATTTTGCTCAAATTGCTAACCATTTGGCTCAAGGGCTTCACATCAAATTTATACAGGACTAAAATGGTACTCAATTGATGCAGCCAACGAGTTGATTGACTGCGTACCAAGCACATAAAAGGGGAGTCGACATGCTCAAGCTTTCTCGGCTGACAGACTATGCCGCTGTAGTGATGGCACAAATTGCCCGTCACTCCCAAGCATCACATGCAGCGGCCGACTTGGCTGAGGCTGTGCAGCTGCCACACCCCACGGTAAGTAAAACACTTAAAATGTTGGCACGTGCGGGGCTGTTGGTGTCCCAGCGTGGTGCTCAAGGCGGTTATCGCTTGGCGCGGCCAGCATCACAGATTACGGCAGCCGACATTATTGCGGCGATTGAAGGCCCTGTTGCCATGACCGAGTGTAGTCAAGCGGAAGGCGATTGCGAACTTGTGGCTACCTGTGGTGTGGCTGACAACTGGCAGCGGGTTTCATTGGCGATGCGAACGCTGCTTGAAAGCGTGACCTTAGCGCATTTAGCCGATACAGCGCCGATTAAATTGCCGGTGCAATTGCCAATTCAAACGATCAGCCTGTCGGCAGCGTCTGCCTAACAGCGGCGCAAGTACAGCAGGCCTACTTTATTATTAAAGGCGATGACCTCGCCACCCAACTGCCCGGAGGGTATCACCATGGCAAGCGAAGAAATGGAACAGTTGGTTCGTCGCGAATACAAAGACGGCTTCGTAACCGATATTGAAAGCGACACCCTGCCACCTGGCCTGGATGAAAACACCATCGCCTTTATTTCCAAGAAGAAGGGCGAACCCGAGTGGATGCTGGAGTGGCGCCTGGATGCCTATCGTCAGTGGTTGAAGATGGAAGCGCCATCTTGGGCGCATCTTGACTATCCACCGATTGATTACCAATCGATTTCCTATTTCAGTGCGCCGAAGCGCCCGGAAGACGGCCCACAGAGCCTGGATGAAGTCGACCCCAAGCTGCTGGAAACCTATGAGAAGTTGGGCATTCCGCTACACGAACGTGCGGCGTTGGCAGGCGTGGCAGTAGACGCAGTATTCGACTCGGTGTCGGTTGCGACCACTTTCAAAAAACAGCTGGGTGAGGCAGGCGTGATTTTCTGCTCCATCTCCGAAGCTATCCGCGACTACCCAGAGCTGATCAAACAGTATCTGGGCACCGTGGTGCCCGTGGCAGATAACTACTTTGCGGCGCTGAACTCAGCGGTGTTTACCGATGGCTCCTTTGTATTTGTGCCAGAAGGCGTAACCTGCCCGATGGAGCTATCAACATACTTCCGCATTAACGCGGCCAACACCGGCCAGTTTGAGCGCACGCTGATTATTTGCGAAAGCCGCGCCCAGGTTTCCTACCTGGAGGGCTGTACCGCGCCAATGCGCGATGAAAACCAGCTGCACGCCGCGGTGGTAGAGCTTGTCGCCCTAGACGACGCCTATATCAAATACTCCACGGTACAGAACTGGTATCCCGGTGATGAGAATGGCAAGGGCGGTATCTACAACTTCGTTACTAAGCGTGGCGACTGCCGTGGCGACCGCTCGCGCATCAGCTGGACGCAGGTAGAGACCGGCTCCGCCATTACCTGGAAATACCCTTCCTGCGTTTTACGGGGTAAAGACAGTATCGGCGAGTTCTACTCTGTTGCGGTCACGAATGGCCGCCAACAGGCCGATACCGGCACCAAGATGATTCACATTGGCGAAGGTACCCGTTCGTATATCGTTGCTAAAGGTATCTCTGCCGGTCGCAGCAATCAGTCGTATCGCGGCTTGGTGAAAATCGGCCCGCGCGCCAAAGGGGCACGTAACTTTACCCAGTGTGACTCTTTGCTGATTGGCGATAAGTGCGGTGCGCACACCTTCCCTTATCAAGAAATTGGCAACAGTACGGCGACCATTGAGCACGAAGCGACCACTTCTAAAATCGGTGAAGACCAGCTGTTCTACTGCCAGAGCCGCGGTATCTCGGAAGAAGACGCGGTCAGCATGATTGTGAATGGCTTCTGTAAAGACGTCTTCCAAGAGCTGCCGATGGAGTTTGCCGTAGAAGCGGAAGCGCTGCTCAACGTCACCCTGGAAGGCGCAGTAGGTTAAGTCCTAGCCGTTCAGTCACTCATTTTATTAGTGTCGCCGTAGCGACTCGCCAGAATTAGAAGGTAATCAATATGTTGCAAGTGAATGATTTACACGTCACCGTCGAAGGCAATGAAATCCTGAAAGGCCTCACCCTGACTATCAACGCGGGTGAAGTGCACGCCATCATGGGGCCGAACGGCGCGGGTAAATCGACGCTATCGGCGGTCATCGCTGGTAAGGATGGCTATGAAGTTACCCAGGGCACCATTACCTTTGAAGGCAAAGACGTGCTCGAAATGGAAATTGAAGAGCGCGCCCAGGCTGGTTTGTTGCTGGGTTTCCAGTACCCGGTTGAGATCCCTGGGGTTAAAAACATCTACCTTCTGAAGTCGGCGCTTAATGCCCAGCGCGTAGCGCGTGGCGAGGGCGAAATGCCAGCGCCGGAGTTTATGAAGCTGGTGAAAGAGAAGCTTGGTTACATGAAAATGGACGCCAGCTTCCTACAGCGCGCCGTTAACGAAGGCTTCTCTGGCGGTGAGAAAAAGCGTAACGAGATCCTGCAAATGCTGGTGCTTCAGCCGAAGCTTGCCATGCTCGACGAGATCGACTCCGGCCTGGATATCGACGCCATGAAAGTGGTCGCCGATGGTGTCAACAGCCTGCGCGCTGAAGACCGCGCCATCCTGCTGGTGACTCACTACCAGCGTCTGCTCGACTACATTATTCCGGACAAAGTCCACGTCTTGGTCGATGGCCGTATCGTGAAAACTGGCGACGCGGAACTAGCCAAGCAACTGGAAGCCAATGGGTACGAAGGTATCGAGGAGTCTGTGGCATGAGCGATACGCAAACCTTTTTAGACACGCTGAAGGCGCGCAGCTCGAGCTACACGGCAGAGCCCACCTGGATTGCCGCTCGGCGCCAAGCGGGTGCTGCACGTTTTGAAGCGCTGGGTTTCCCCACTCGCCGTGATGAAGAGTGGAAGTACACCGATGTACGCTCGATCGCCCAGGGCAACTTTGCGCTCGCCGACAATGCCGAGTTCTCTCAGGCCAGTGCCGCGGCACTGACGCTGCCCATTGATGCTTATCGCCTGACGTTTGTAGATGGCGTTTTCTCATCGGCGCTCTCGGATGTGGACTCGCTCCCGTCAAGTGTCCAGGTATTACCGCTCTCGAAAGCGTTAGCAGAGAATCACGAAGCGGTTGGTGGCCCGCTGGGGCGCTTAACCGGGGTGGATTTCTCACCGTTTGCGGCGCTGAATACGGCGTTTATGGAAGAGGGCGCTGTGGTTCGCATTGCACCGGGAACAGTCGTTGAGAAACCTATCCTGCTGCAGTTTCTGTCCCGCGCTGGCCAGCCGGTGATGTGCCACCCGCGTGTACTGGTGGAAGCAGGTAGCCGCAGCGAAGCCACGCTAATTGAACACTACACAGGCGAAAGCGAAGCGACCAACTTCACCAACGTCGTGGGCGAACTGATGCTCGACCGTGGGGCGATACTGGCTCACTACAAGCTGCAGGAAGCACCGTTGGGCGATATGCACGTGGCGAGCATTCATGTCGAGCAGAGCCGCGATACACGCTATACCTCTTACAACCTGAGCCTGGGTGGCGCACTGGTGCGCAACGACTTGATCAGTGATTTGAACGGCCAGGGCGCTGAAACTAATTTCCTGGGCCTGTTCTTTGGTCAAGGTCGCCAACACGTCGATAACCACACCAAGGTCAACCACAACGCACCGCTGACGTTCTCCAATGAGAACTACAAGGGCATTCTGGATGACCGCGCTCACGGCGTGTTTAACGGCAAGGTCTACGTCAAGCGCGATAGTCAGAAGATTGAAGGGTTTCAGAGCAATCAAAACCTACTGCTGTCGGATCGTGCCCACATCGATGCCAAGCCTGAGCTTGAAATCTACGCCGATGATGTTAAGTGTTCACACGGCACCACTACCGGCCAGCTGGACGAAGAGGCGATCTATGCCCTGCGCACGCGCGGTATCGATGAAGCCACCGCACGAGGCCTGTTAACCCTCGCCTTTGCGGGAGAGGTGTTGGATAAAGTTAGCCTTGATGCGATTGCCGAGCGCGTTGAACTCGCGGTTGCGGGTAAGTTGCCGGAGCGCTTTAATCTTGCTGGGCTTGTTGAAGCGGCAGCCGCAATTAACGACTAGCTCTTTAAGACCCGCTTTTAAAGGCCCGCTTTTAAAGACTAGCTTCAAGGGCTCAACGAGGAGTGATTGATGCCAAATACCGTTATTGAGCAGGCGCCCGCGCAAGTGCAAGCACCCTTTGATGTCGCCCGTCTGCGTCAGGATTTTCCGGTGCTTGCCCGTGAAGTGCACGGCAAGCCGCTAATCTACTTAGACAATGCGGCGACTAGCCAGACACCCCAGCAGGTGATTGACGTCTTTAGCGATTACTACTCGCGCTATAACGCCAATATTCACCGTGGGCTACATACCCTCGCCGATGAGGCGACGGCGGCGTTTGAAGGTACGCGTCACAAGGTTCGGGCGTTTCTCAACGCGGAAGATGCGCGTCAGATCATCTTTACCCGTGGTACTACAGAAGCGATTAACTTGGTCGTTCATAGCTGGGGGCGTAAAAACCTAGCACCTGGCGATGAAGTGCTGATTTCCATGCTGGAGCACCACTCCAATATCGTGCCCTGGCAACTGTTAGCCGCCGAGATCGGGTTTACCATTAAAGTGATTCCCGTTGAGGCCAATGGCGCATTGGATATGGCTGCTTATCGTGGGCTGCTGAGTGAGCGTACTAAGCTGGTAGCGGTCAATCATGTCTCTAATGCGCTAGGGACGATTAACCCTGTGCAGGAAATGGCGGCGCTTGCTCACCAGCACGGCGCCTTGATTCTGATTGATGGCGCCCAAGCTGCCCCTCATCAGGTAGTCGATGTGCAGGCGATTGATGCCGACTTCTATGCGTTCTCGGGCCACAAAGTGTATGGGCCCACTGGCGTAGGCGTGCTGTATGGCAAGCAGGCTTTGCTCGAAGCGATGCCGCCTTGGCAGGGCGGCGGTGAGATGATTAAAACCGTCTCTTTCGGTTCGGGCACTACCTTCGCCGATATTCCGCACAAGTTTGAAGCCGGAACGCCCGCCATTGCGGAAGTCATTGCGCTGGGGCGTGCACTTGAGTGGGTAGAAAGCGTTGGTGTTAATGCCATCGGCAAGTGGGAAGGGCAGTTGCTTGACCGCGCGACGCAAGCGGCTGGACGAATCGATGGGCTGCGTATTTTAGGCACCGCACCGCAAAAAGCAGGCGTGCTGTCGTTTGTGGTGGAAGGGGCGCATTCGCAAGACATCGGCTTATTGATAGATCAACTCGGTGTTGCTATTCGTACCGGCCACCACTGCGCGCAGCCCTTGCTGCATCATTTCGGAGTCGATGCGACGTGCCGTGCTTCATTTGCTGCGTATAATACGCTCGAAGAAGTGGATAGCTTTATTGAAGCGCTCAACCGTGTCATTGGTATGGTGCGTTAAGGTCGGTTCTTTAAGGCCAGCTCTTTGAAGAACGTTTTTAAGGACAGATATGGATCTTGAGCAAGTAGCCAGTCTCGAACGAGGTCAACAGTTGCCGCTTCAGCGCGATGTGGAGGCTATTGCCATTCCGTTTGGTAGTACGGAAACGCTCGTCGAAGATAGCGTAGTCAGCGTCATGCAGGCTAAAGGTAGCTCGGTGAGCGTCGGTTTTGAGGGGCGACTTTTCTTGATTGAGGGGAGCAACCTTGACGCGCTGGGGCTTGAGTCGTTGCCCCGCCCTACGCTGCCTGAAACTGCGAGTGAAGAGGATATCGAGCAGTTTGTGTGGGATCAGTTACGCACCTGCTTCGATCCAGAGATCCCCGTCAATATTGTTGATTTGGGCTTGGTTTACGGCTGCCGCATCGAGCGCCTTATCAGTGGCGAACGCATTGCCACTATTCGTATGACGCTAACCGCCCCGGGATGCGGTATGGGCGATGTTATTGCAGCGGATGCGCGCAATAAGATACTTGGTGCACCGCAGATCAGCAAAGTACACACCGAGATTGTCTTCAGTCCGCCCTGGAGCCGTGACATGATGAGTGACGAGGCCAAGCTTGAACTCGGCATGTTCTAGGCTTTCTACGAAAAGTCGGCGAGCGAAGACTAGACAAGGCAAAAAATCAACGAAAAAGCGGAGTTTACGGGTTGTAAATGAGCATTTTGAGGCGATTTTTAACGCCGTATTGTCGAGCGCAGTCAGTTTTCGTGCAAAGCCTAACCCCGGCTGGGGAACTGGATGCATAACCTCTTGTTGAAATGGCTAAAGCGCTTACTAATGTCGCTAGGAGCACTGTCGCTGCTGGCGACATTGCTGTTTATAGGTGGCAATTTTTGGGTGCTCGCGACGACTGCTGCTTATATCGAACGTCAGCCGCAGCAGTGCCGTCCCGCTAGAGTGGGAGTTGTCTTTGGTACTTCTCACTGGACGCGCAGCGGCGTTCGGAATCCGCACTTTCATGCGCGGATGCGTACTGCAGCCACCTTGATTGAACAGTCCCAGGTCGAGCACCTGTTGCTGTCTGGCGATAATCGTACCCAAGCGTATAACGAGCCACGAGCGATGTGGCGCGAGCTTTATCGGCGCGGCGTCGCATCAGAGCAATTGACCATGGATTTTGCGGGCTTTAGCACTTATGACACCCTTGCGCGGGCGCGGGATGTGTTTCAGTTGGATAAAGCGCTACTGATTACCCAGAGCTGGCACCTTCCCCGTGCGGTGTACATTGGACGTGCGTTGGGGATGGATGTTACCGGCTGTGTGGCGGATGATGCCAAGGTGGAAGTCGAGTGGCGGTTAAAACTGCGCGAGTGGGCAGCGCGTGTGGCTACCCTGGGCGATCTGTATCTATGGGGCAGGGAGCCCTATTTCCTCGGCACTCCAGAGCCCATAGAGTTTAAGAAACGTGCGCCCATCGAGCTAATTCTGCCGTCACTCAACGAACGCTTTACGGCACCCTAGCGGTGCGTGTTGCGCTTTTGCAGCGCATAGAGCTCGCGAATCAGTTTACGGCACCCCCGCATACATTCCTCTACCACCGGTTCGATAGGATCAGGTAACGGATGGGTAAAGAGCGAAGAGAGCGCCTGCATCAATACACGCTCTTGCTCTAATAACTCATTGATCAATACTTGACTATCGTTACCCACGAAGCTTTTTAGACGGCTCCAAAGCCATAAAAAGTCATCGCGTTCAACATCTGCATCCCGAGGCAGCATTTTCAAATGCGCACGGGCAAGCTCCTGCAATTTACGCATCTGCTTAAGCCGCTCAGTATAATGCGGCTTTAAAGCGTCGCGCAGTGAGGGGCGCAGGCGTTCGATATTGTCTTGGAAATAATCAATGCTATCGGCCAGCGCTTCCAATACGCTGTCCATCGCCACTTGGCGATTATCGAGAAACATGAGCGTCTACCTCCTTCGGTGACGCAGATTGTGGGGGGGACAGCGTCGATTTGCCACCCCCGAATCGGATTATTTTAAGATTCTGCCTTAGCCTTTAGGCTTGGGCGGCGCTTTACGAGCTGGAGCGGCATTTCTTTCAATGTGTTCAATGATCATGCCCGCAATATCCTTGCCGGTGGCGTTCTCAATGCCCTGCAAACCAGGCGAAGAGTTAACCTCCATAATCACCGGACCGTGATTTGAGCGTAGCAAGTCGACACCGGCAACGCGCAGGCCCATGGCCTTGGCTGCACGAATCGCCGTTGAACGCTCTTCAGGAGTGATCCGGATCACGCTGGCGGAGCCTCCGCGGTGTAGGTTCGAGCGGAATTCACCATCCGCCGCCTGACGTTTCATCGAAGCCACGACTTTATCGCCGATCACTAAGCAGCGAATATCAGCGCCGCGTGCTTCCTTAATGTACTCCTGAACCATAATATTGGCTTTCATACCCATGAAGGCCTGAATCACTGATTCCGCCGCCTGGTTCGTTTCCGCTAACACCACGCCAATTCCCTGGGTGCCTTCAAGCAGCTTAATCACCAGCGGGGCGCCTTTGACCATGGTGATCAAGTCAGGAATATCGTCTGGAGAGTGCGCAAAGCCGGTAATCGGTAGCCCCAGCCCTTTGCGTGACAATAGCTGAAGTGAGCGTAGTTTGTCCCGCGAGCGAGTAATAGACACGTTATCGTTGATAACGTAGGTGCCCATCATCTCGAACTGGCGTAACAGCGCGCACCCATAAAAGGTCACCGACGCACCAATGCGGGGGATGACCGCATCAAAGTGCTCAATTTCTTGACCTTTATAGTGAATCGAAGGGTGGTGGGAAGTAATGCTCATATAGCAGCGCAGCGTGTCCACCACACGAGCGGTATGCCCACGCTGCTCTGCAGCTTCAACCAGGCGGCGTGTAGAGTACAAATTACGGTTGCGCGATAGCAGAGCGATATGCATGTAGGAGACTCCGAGTCTAAATAAAGGTGGCTAATAAAAGGGGTTAAGGCTCACCGTGCAAAAATGCCGCACCGGGTGCAATTAGCAGGCGGCGCATGGCGCGGCGTCCTAATAGCATTGGGTGGCGCATATTGCTGCGGTCAGTCAGGGTCAGTTCAACCGGAAAATTCAAATCGCCCATTTGCATTGGGGTACGTATTACATAGCGCCACTCGCTATGTCCGTTTGAGCTGGTGACTCGGCGTCGATCATGTAAATGTAGATTGTAGCGATGGGCGGGTGTTGTTGGCCCAGCGCTGTGGGTAATAAAACTTACCCATAGTTGACCATGTTCATCTTCATGTGTCTCTATCTCTTCTGCATGCAGGGCGGAAGTACGCGCACCAGTGTCCGCTTTACAGCATAGGTGAAGCCCTAGCTCAGGTAGCGTCACCATTTCACGGCGTCCAATGACCGCCTTGGCCTGATAGGGTAATTCCTTCACGGCTCACTCCTTGCAATTAAAAATGACAACATCAAATCAAGCCTTTCTCTGCGACATCATCATGCTCAAACGGTGTTGAATAGAAGAACCTTCGGGCGCGTCACGCATGGCCATCATGACCGGTAAGCGTAGCCGTGGGATGAGTGCAAGATCACGCACTACCGCGGCAAAATCAGTACGCTCATCTTCCGCCAAACGCTGTAGAAAAAGAGGTAAGCGCTCAGCGTCTTCAAGATACACCCAGCCACGCCCGGCAATGGCAGCCAGCACATCCGGCCCACAAACTGTGGTTTCTTTAAGTAAGGCGGAGTACCAATTACCCACCGCTGATGCATCCGTATTACCCACAGCGCGCAGACAAGCACACAACGTTTCAATGTCGCCCGCTTGTGCGGCGGCTTCGCCGCGACGTTGCAGCGCGGCGACTAATGCATGTGGCAATGGCTGGTGCTCTAAACAGTAGCACACGGAGTTAATAACGGCGGTAGGTAGGTCAGGCAGTCTCAGCGCTAACGTGTCGGCATCGGGCGACTCCATACGAACGACGTAATCGGCAATTCCCTGTAATCCTAATGCCTGCCAATCAATCGCCTGCTGGCCGCTCAAGTAATCCTCAACCGGCTCAAAATGTTGGCTGGCAGGTAGCCCTACGTCATAAGTTGCACGGGCAATGAGCATCGCTTGAAAGGTAATGCTGGGCGTAAAGGCGAGGGGATTATCCTTCATTAAGTGGTCCACGTCCGCTGTTTCTTCACGTCCCACCTGAGAAACAGCTCGACCTAATGTTTCCAGCAGACGATTTAAAAACGCATCACGCTGAGCTGGGGCAAGTATCCCCTCTTCATCGAGTGGCAGAGCTAAAAACCAAATGGCAGGTTCGGGCATATCCCCCAAACGGAATAGAATGGCTAAACGTGCTTGGCCTTGCCAAGGTTCTGGCCACGCCAGTTCGCCACGCTCAAAGGCGGCGAGGGACTCCCGTGGGCAGGCGACCACATGGCGGCCCATATGGTAAAGGGAAACCTCTGCGCCGCTGCGGGTAAAAAACTCATCAAGGGTTTGAATCGGTTGCATGACATCCTTCCGCGTTGCAAGCCTGCACTCTACCTTGATGATGGGTCACTGTCAGCCGCAGAGGCGGATAAATACCGACCAATGGGGATGCCTTACATGACAGTGTGGTTAAAAAGTAAACAACTGTGCGAAAGCCCCATGAGAGCAAGCGCTGCGACACCTTTCCATAGTTTATCCACAGGCTCATGCAGGTTTTCTGTGAGTTTATGGATCACTCTTCACAAGTGGCCACGATTGGCAAGCAGCCAGCCAAATGGGGATAATGGTAATAAGATACGATTTTCATTTTACGAGGTAGTTACAAACGACGTTATGAGTACTTTTCAACCGCTACAGACAGCACTCCTAGAACTTGAAGCCGCGATGAAAGCCGCCGATCTATGGCGTATGCCGACACCTGACGCTGATGCATTCGCCAGCCAGCAGCCGTTTTGCATTGATACAATGTCGCTGCCTCAATGGGTGCGCTTTGTATTCATTGCTCGCTTAAACGCCTTGATTGAGGCCCGTGCCGCCATGCCCGCCAAGTGTGAGGTGGCCCCCGCTGTAGCCGCTTATTTACAGCAAGAGAAAACACCTGCCCATCATCAACTGCTTGTTGTACGTGCTGTAGAAAAAGTCGACCAGTTAGTTACTGAAAGCTGAACGGTATTTAAAGATTGAAGCGATTTAACAGACAAAGCCTGCCGCAAGGCAGGCTTTGTAAATTACATCTGTCATAACGCTTTTGAAGGCGGCTTAGAAGCGGTAGCTGAGGCCAGCCATTACCACTACTGGGTCGATCTCAACAGTGCCCGCCTCTGCGCCGCCCACTTTGGCATCGGAATCGATATCGATGTACCACGCCGCAGCATTTAACGCCCAATGTTCATCAATCAGCAGATCGACACCTACTTGACCCGCTGCGCCCCAGGAGTCGTCAAGCTCCAATGACGCGCCGATATCGGTTTTTTCGTCTGAAAAACGGGTGTAGTTAATACCTGCGCCTACATAAGGCTGAACACGGGCCTCGGTACCCCCTAACGGGTAGTACTGTAGTGTGAGGGTAGGTGGCAAGTGCTTGGTAGAGCCATCAGTCACGCCTTCCACCTGCAGGTCGTGTTTGAAGGGTAGTGCGGCCAGCAGCTCGACGCCCATCTTGTCATGGAAGCGATAGCCTAGCGTGAAGGCAAAATTCGTCTCCGCATCGACATTAACATCGGCGCCTAATATCTCACCGTTATTGCTTGTCGGGTCCACTTTCGCAACACCCACGCGGGTAAAAAAGTCACCCGCGCCATAGGCGAATACCTGGCTGCTGGTCATCAAAGCCGCAGCGGCAATACTGGAAACGAGTAGGGTGGAAAGGGGGGCTTTACGCATGAGTTGACTCCTAGTGGCATTGCTAAGCGACTATGGATAAGCCGCTTCATGATGTTTAAGAGTCTAATAAAGAGGTGGTCACTGGTTATTGATCTAGGGCAAGGGTTGGCTGTCTTAACGCCAGATTCGTTATTCAAAACATGAACGGCAGGCATAAAAAGGCCACCCGAAGGTGGCCCGTTCACATACAGCGCAGAAGGGCTGTAATGTAGCGACCTTCCTGTTGTCGATATATCTGACACGCAAAGGTCTCATGAACAACTTATTGGTTAGCGAGTGATGTGCTGATATTCACCCGCATCGGCCGTCATACTGCTCACTACCAGGATGGCAATAAAGGAAGCGATGAAGCCGGGAATGATCTCATACACGCCGGGACCTCCCATAAACTCACCGTTCCAGCCCAATGCAATCCAGATCATGACGGTAGCGGCACCCACTACCATGCCAGCGATAGCGCCAGCACCGTTCGTGCGTGACCACATCAGCGACAAGATAATCAGCGGACCAAACGCGGCACCAAAGCCTGCCCAGGCATTACTGACTAGCCCAAGCACCTGTGAATCCGGGTCTGACGCGATAACGGCCGCCACCAAGCCAACCAGTACGACACTGATCCGGCCTACGCCCACACACTCTTTATCGGTCGCTTCTTTACGAAAGAACAGGCGATAGAAGTCCTCAGTCAGTGATGAAGAGGCCACCAGCAGTTGGCTGGAAATGGTACTCATGACCGCCGCCAGCAGAGCAGCATAGAGGAAGCCAGTGATCAGCGGATGGAACAGCAGCTCGGCTAGGATAATAAAGATCGTTTCCGGATCTTCTACGTCCATGCCATTACGGACCGCGTAGGCACGGCCAAACACGCCCAGAGAGACTGCGCCAATCAGCGAGATGGCCATCCAGCTCATGCCGATATTGCGGGCAATAGGTACATCCTTCAGCGTTCGGATAGCCATGAAGCGCACGATGATATGTGGTTGGCCGAAATAACCCAGGCCCCAGGTAACGGCAGAGAGCCAGCCGATAAAGGTCAATCCTTCTGTCCATGAAAGTAGCGTGGGATCGACCTCATTGAGTGTCTGTGACGCTTGGGTGAAACCACCGCCACCTTCGCCAAACAGGACCACCGCCGGCATGATCACCAAGGCCAGCATCATGATGCAGCCTTGCACGAAGTCCGTCATGCTCACGGCCAGGAAACCGCCGACCACGGTATAGACCAGTACCACACCCAGCGTAATGATGATGCCCGTAGCGTAATCGCTCAGGCCACCAATGTTGATGACGCCAGCAAAGGCGCTTTCGAACAGCTTACCGCCTGCCACTAAGCCTGACGCCGTGTATACCGCGAAAAAGATAACGATGACGATGGCGGAGACCGTTCTCAGCGACATTGATCGAGTGGGGAACCGGTTGGCCAAGAAGGCTGGAATCGTAATCGCATTGCCATAGTGCACCGTCTGTTCACGCAAGCGCGGTGCCACCAGCACCCAGTTAAAGAAGGCACCCACGAACAGGCCGATACCGATCCAGGCTGAGCCCAAGCCGGATACGAACATCGCCCCAGGTAACCCCAGCAGCAACCACCCGCTCATGTCTGAAGCGCCAGCCGACAGGGCCGCCACCTTTGGGCTAAGGGTGCGGCCACCTAGCATGTAATCTTCAGAGGTGGATGTGGATTTGCGCATAGCATAAAGGCCGATGCCAATCATGAGCGCAAAGTAAGCAAAAAGGCTGATCCAAACGCCAATAGCCATAAAAAAGTCTCCTGTTTCTTAGTTATTAAGTCGGACGTAGCGCCGACAGGTTAGTGCGCTTACCGAGAAGAATGGGTTGTGGCGCAGTCTTGTTGTTGTTAATGGCTGTTATTCCCTTTTCCTGTTCACTTGACGTACCCCAGCAAACGTCAGGCTGGGGTGGGGTCGGAGAATTGGTGGGTGTGATGAGCGGCTCACTCATCACCCAGCGCCAGTAGTGACGCGTTCCCGCCTAAGGCAGCGGTGTTATTAGTAATCGTTTTTTCAGTTACAAAGCGCTGCAGGTAGTGAAGACCGCCGGCTTTTGGCCCTGTGCCAGAAAGCCCTTGACCACCAAACGGTTGAACACCCACCACAGCCCCAATGATATTACGGTTGATGTACACATTGCCTACGCGCATTTTCTGCGCTATTTCAGCGGCGAATGATTCGTTACGGCTATGTACGCCAAATGTCAGGCCGTAATTGCGACCGTTAATGTCATTGATAACTTTATCAAGCTCGCTGGCTTTGTAACGCACGATATGCAGTATGGGCCCGAACTGCTCGCGCGTGAGTGAATCGATGCTATCAATCGTGAAGGCGACAGGCGCCACGAACGTGCCATCTTGAGTATGCTCAGCAGCCATCGGTGTTTCGGCGACCAGGCGATTTTCGGCTTTGAGTTTTTCGATGTGCTCCATTAAGCCTTTACGCGCCTCTTCATCGATTACCGGCCCCACATCAGTGCCTAAATCGCGAGGGTCGCCAATGCGCAGTTCATTCATCGCGCCTTTGAGGATTTCAATGACCCGGTCGGCAACATCGTCTTGTAGATACAGTACCCGCAGCGCCGAGCAGCGCTGCCCAGCGCTTTGAAAGGCCGACTGAATCACATCTACTACTACCTGTTCAGGCAGAGCAGTAGAATCGACAATCATGGCGTTCATGCCGCCGGTTTCCGCAATCAGGGTGGCTAGCGGGGCATTTTCTCGTGCCGCCAAAGCGCGGTTGATAATTTGTGCGGTGTCGGTGCCACCTGTGAAGACTACCCCGGTGATCCGCGGGTCGGAGGTCAGTACGCTACCTACAGTGGGGCCGTCACCGGGCAGTAGTTGGACGACATCACGGGGCATGCCCGCTTCGTGGAGTAGCTCAATAACACGATGCGCGACGATAGACGTCTGTTCCGCCGGTTTGGCCAGTACCGTGTTACCTGCTACCGCCGCTGCGACAATTTGGCCGCAGAAGATCGCGACAGGGAAGTTCCAGGGGCTGATGGCTGCGAACACGCCCTTGCCACCCATAAATAAGCGGTTGGATTCGCCAGTGGGGCCAGGGAGCTCGATAACTTGGCCGAAGTCCTCTTCAGCGCGCATGGCGTAGAAACGGCAGAAGTCGACGGCTTCTCTAATTTCATCGACGCCATCGGTAAGCAGTTTACCGCCTTCACGCGAGCACAATGCCATTAGCTCTGGCATATGCTCTTCCATCAAATCCCCCAAGCGACGGACAATAGCCGCCCGTTCGGCCACCGGGGTGGCGTCCCAACGAGGGAAAGCGTCCCAGGCAGCATCCAGCGCCTGGGTGGCCTGCTCTTTGCTCGTCCACTGAACGCTACCGACGGTTTTTTGGCGGTCGTATGGGCTGGTAACGCTATGTGTATTGGCGGCGTCGTCCGCGACATCAAAAGCGAGCAGCGGCTTCGTTGGGTATTGCTGATCCATAAACGCAGCCATCTTCTCCATGAGCGGATAGTAGTGGCTGCGTATATTCAGATTCACCCCACGTGAATTGCGCCGCTTGGGCCCGTAAATGTCTTTGGGTAACGGAATGTTCATATTGGCCAGGTGTTTCTGCTGGCGCAGAGTTTCAATCGGGTGCTGACACAGCCACTCGACCGGTACGTCAGGATCAACCAACTGGTGAACAAACGAGGAGTTGGCACCATTTTCAAGCAGGCGCCGCACTAAGTAGGGCAGCAGGTCTTTATGCGCACCCACCGGGGCGTAAATACGGCAGTAGGTACCTTTCGGGGCACGCTCAAGAGCAGCGTCATAAAGCGCTTCACCCATGCCATGCAGACGCTGAAACTCAAAAGGACGGCTATCGCGATTAGCAAATTCTAAAATAGTCGTCACAGTGTGGGCATTGTGGGTAGCAAACTGCGGAAAAATACGCCCATTGGTGTCGCTAGAGAGCAGGAACTGCGCGCAGGCGAGATAGGCTACATCGGTACCCGCTTTACGTGTAAATACAGGGTAGCCGTCGACCCCAAGCTGCTGGGACTCTTTAATTTCGGTATCCCAATAAGCGCCTTTGACCAAGCGCAGTGGAATCTCGTCGCCTTGCTGGTCGGCCAAACGGTTGATGTAGTGCAACACTGGCAGCGCGCGCTTGGAGTAGGCTTGAACCACTAAACCGAAGTGCCCCCAGCCCTTGGCGGCTTCACTTTCGTAAACCGCACGGAAGACTTCCAGAGAAATCTCCAGGCGATCGATCTCTTCAGCGTCAATAGTAACCGCAACATCCAGTGCACGCGCCTTGCTGACCAGCTTGATGACTGTGTCGACAAGCTCGGCAAGCACTTGCTCGCGGCGGCCAAACTCATAGCGGGGGTGAAGGGCTGAGAGCTTAATGGAGACCGACGGCGCCGGGGTTTTATCGCTTAACGTTTTGCAAGTCTTGCCGACTTGCTCAATGGCCCGTGCGTAGTCATCAAAATAGCGCTGTGCATCGTCACGGGTACGGGCGGCTTCGCCCAGCATGTCATAGGAGTAGGTATAGCCTTTATTGAACAGCGGCTTTGAGCGCTTCAGCGCTTCATTGATATCGCGACCCAGCACGAACTGTTTGCCCATAATCTTCATCGCTTCGTACATGGCGCGGCGGATCACCGGCTCACCCATACGATTAACCATGCGATTGATGAAGTTGGCGGGCTGCCCCTCTTTAGGGTGGTCTAGCTTGAGTACGCGCCCGGTCATTAACAGGCCCCAGGTAGAGGCGTTGACCATCCACGAGTCGCTCTTGCCCACGTGAGACTGCCAGTCGGCGGGGCCGAGCTTGTCTTCAATCAGGGCATCGGCGGTAGCTTTGTCGGGAATGCGCAGCATGGCTTCCGCTAGGCACATCAGCATCAAGCCTTCATGAGTATCCAGGCTGTACTGCTGTAGTAGCTCATCAATCGTATCGACGGCCGTGTCCATTTTACGGACATCCTGAACCAATGCGGCTGTATTGGCTTCAATGCGGGCAAAGTCGTCGCGGTCAGCATCCAGCACCTTGATCAGTTCGCTGACATAGGCGCTTTCATCCACTAGATAGTGGTCGCTAACGCGCGCCATGAGAGTGTCGAGATCAGTTTGCCAGATGGCAGGGTCACGCATTTTCTTGGCATTGAGCATTGAAGCCCCCGAAAGTCTGAACAGAACGAATGGGTAACAGGGCGTTACGCCCAAGCTAGTCAGCGAATGTAGAGTGCGGCTAACTCAGGTGTATGCTGATTTCACGGTAAAACATGTCAATTCCGCGGCAAGCACAGTAACTTTACGACTTTAGTATAGTTTTTGCTGGCCAGCTAGCGGCCCTAACGCAGCGTTTGAGGCGCTGAGCGCAATGGGTGACACATCACCCTGGCGTAGTTTACGCGGCGACAAACCATAGCTACGCCGGAAAGCATGAGAAAGAGCGCTTTGGTTGGCAAAGCCGGTTTGAATGGCAATGTCGGTGAGCGGAAGTCGGCTTTGCAAAATCAGTTGGCGGGCCGCATTTAGCCGTTGCCGCTTGACGTATTGCCAGGGTGAAAGCCCGGTTTGGGCGCGGAAACAGTCGGAAAAATGTGCTTCGCTCAAACAAGCCAGCCGCGCTAGGTCGGCGACACGAAGCTCCTCAGCGAGGTGCTGGCGAATAAAATGATTAATTCGCGTCAAGTCCAGCCGACGTTGGTTTGAAGTGGTAGCAGAGCCCAATCGCGCTTTAAGGGAACCTAAAAGGGTGGCCGCTAAGCGGTCTTGCTGAAAGGAGTTGGTAGAGGTATCAAACCCTTGAGCAAGTTCGCTCTCCATAAAGGCTAAGTAGTGGCGCAGTGCGTTGTCTAAACCAAAGAAACGGGGGGCATCAAATAGCGCTACTAATTCGTGATTTTCACCTGTCAAAGCGGGCGCGTCCTCGGGCAGGTCGAGAATCAATTGTCGATTATGGCCATTGCCCGAATAGTAGTGCTCGTGATTGGCGGGCACGATACAGCCTGAAAAGGCATTGACGCGCCCACCCAACCCTTCAATTTCAAACTCTGACGAGCCACACATGGTGATGACTATTTGATGAAAATCATGGGCATGATGTTGCGTGGCGCTGGCTAGAGGTATTTGTCGAATGGTGCTCGGCATAGCAGGTCTCCTGGACCGCACCAGCTACTGCTGGCGGAGGGCTGTATGGGCGGACAAATGATCGCGAAGGGCCTTAAGTTCAGCCTGGCCCTCTTGATTGAGCAATGGTTTACCCTGGGCTACCATCCAGCGTCGGCCATGCTGCTCCATTAAATGCGCGGCACGGCGACGAATGCCATCCAGATACTCATTATGCCGAATAGGGTAGCCGATGATAGCGTTCCACTCGGTTTCGCTTACCTGGCTGTTGAGCGCTTTATCAAACAGCGCCAGTAAATCCTTAGGTTCAGTGCGGTAGCGCGGCGTGCTTGAGGTCATCAACACCAGCATTACCGCGCCAATCACCAGCAAGCACACCCCAAATACCAATAAATACAGCGCCATTCGCTGGGCTCCTAGGCGTCATCAGTTCACAAATTGTCGTTTAATTATACGCTTGACGCCGCCAAGGTCGAAAATTTTACTATTTTGCGAACTTTTTCAGCGCGGCGTGTCTGAGTATGTACAGACAACAGCGCGATAGCAGTCGCTAAAGTTGTTGTTCTGGCTCTTTGTTTTGATCCCTTGCTTCCGCTACTCCTTGAGTAGCGGTTTTTTTTGCCTGATGCTTGCCTGTTATATCGCCGCTTAAAGAAAGCGTAGCCAGCATAACGGCTAATGGCGGCGAATCATTAGCAGCGCAATTAGGATATCACGTCGTGTCACGATGCCTATTAACCGCTTTTGCTCCACGACCGGGTATACCTTGGGTTTCGCTGACCGCATTTCCTGTGCCAAGTCGGTAATGCTCTTATTCGGTGATACGCTGAGTACTTCGTGGCGCATCAACTCTTTAACGAGCGGCGCCTCATCATCGTGATAGATACTATCAAGCACACGGCCCAATACATCCTGCTCCGAAATAAAGCCGATTAAGCGGTCGGCGGCATCAACCACCGGTGCGCCTGGCAAGCGGTGCAGTGCCAGGCCCTTGGCTAATGTGGTGATGGATGCGTCGGGTGAAACACGGTAGCAATCGCGGGACATGATGTCGCGAACGATGTTGGGTGCTGCTCTACTCATCATGGACACTCCTCGATCATCGTATTCAGCGCTGTGACAATAATAAAGCTGTCGCAGGCAGTGCGTTGTGATTGTTCGTTGTTGTAGGCGCTAAGGGAGAATCAACTCTTTCACTGTAGGTGATTTGTTCATGGCGTGCGTCCTGCAAGCTATCTTTATTCAACGCTATAAGTACTGAATTTTCTGTGTTGTTAATTTTCTAATGGCATCACCTGACCGTTAATTAAGGCATCAAGGAGCCTTCCATGGATGCACGTGAATATTTAAACCGCAAAGGCGTGGGGAGTGAACGTGACCCGGATCGACCCAATACGTTAGAAGAGAAAGCCTGGGAACGGGCGAGGGGCTCTGGTCATCAACGGCCTAAATCGGGCACACCCCATGATTGGGAAGACTGGGAGCGCCATCACGATGACTTGGCTGAAGGGGCTGAAACCCTTGAGCAGAAAATCGATAAAGAAGCCCATCGTCTTGCCCAGGAGCGGGCGGCTCAGGCTGCTAAAGAGCCAGCTCCTGGCGCCGTAGAACACTTCACGCCACCGCCCAAGGCGGCGCTAGACGCGACCTCGGCTGCATCATCCAAAACGGCATCAGTAAGCCAGGCAGAACCAGCGACACCCGAGCCCGCCGCGTTGAAGTTCGCCTATTATGCCCTGGCGATATGCCTGCCACCCCTCGCCATCGGCTTAACACAGGGCGGCCAAAAGCGAGTGATTATTGCGTTGGTGTTGACACTGGCGGGTTGGTTGCCGGGTGTGGTGTATGCGGCTTGGTGGTTGCAGCGGCGTTAACCAACGATTGTTATTACGTTTACGACTTGGCAGCTTCACCCATGTGCGTATAATCCGCGTAAACTAATTTATAAGCCGGGGTTTACGATGGGTTATCTAATGGGCGTTACCGCCCTGTGGGCATTTTCCTTTTCGTTGATAGGGGTTTATCTGGCAGGGCAGGTCGACAGCTACTTTGCGGTGCTGCTACGAGTAACGCTTGCCATGCTGGTGTTCCTGCCGTTTTTACGCCCCGGCCTGTTGCGCGGTAAGCAGCGGCTCGCCCTCATGGGATTGGGTGCCATCCAATTGGGGGTGATGTACACCTTCTTCTACCAATCCTTTTTGCTGTTATCGGTGCCTGAAGTACTGCTGTTCACGATCTTTACGCCTATCTATATCGCACTGCTGGATGACCTGCTGTTTGGCCGCTTTACCCCCATCTATCTCGTGACGGCACTGCTTGCAGTTCTCGGGGCAGGCGTCATCCGCTATGACGGTGTCGATAGCGGCTTCTGGATGGGCTTTTTAGTGGTGCAGGGGGCAAACCTTTGCTTTGCTATTGGTCAGGTAGGTTATCGTCGGCTAGCGGCTGATTTGCCTCCTACGCTGGCGTGGCACAATGTATTTGGCTGGTTCTTCATTGGCGCAATGGTAGTGGCACTACCCGCTTATTTACTCTTCGGCAACAGCGCTGCATTACCGACCACATCGCTGCAGTGGGGCGTACTGGCCTGGCTGGGGTTAGTGGCGTCTGGCGTTGGCTACTTTGCCTGGAATCAGGGCGCCACTAAAGTGGATGCTGGCACGCTAGCGATTATGAACAATGCGCTGGTGCCAGCAGGGCTTATCGTTAACCTGGTGATTTGGAACCGCGATGCGGATATCCCGCGCTTGCTGCTGGGCGCGCTTATCATTGCGGCCTCGCTGTGGCTCAACCGTTGGTGGTGCCAGCGTCGTCAAGTGGCCGTTAGCTAAGCCTATTTGCCCGATACCTCCGGTGTCTCCATAATGGCGGCTTCTGTTAGCGAGAGTCGGCCCATGAGCAACACCTTACCACCAGATGCCAAATCTTCAGAGGCTAGGTCGCACTCCAGCGATCAATCAGGCAGGCCCTTTAAAACCATTGGGCTGATTGGTCGGTTGGGTAGCGATAAAGTAATCGATTCTCTGCAGCGTCTGGTGACCTATCTCGTCGCCCATGAGTATTCGGTGCTGGTGGAAGACCGCACGGCTACTGCCTTGCCGCACCATGGTCAACCGGAAGCAAGCCGCCGCATGTTGGGGGAGCTGTGCGATCTGGTGATTGTGGTGGGAGGCGATGGCAGCTTGCTTGGTGCGGCGCGTACGCTCTGCCGAAGTGGAACGCTTATTTTAGGGGTCAATCGTGGCCGCTTAGGGTTTCTTACTGACATTTCGCCAGATGAGCTGGAAACCCGTGTTAGTGAAGTGCTCGCGGGCGAATTTGAGATTGAACAGCGTTTCCTGTTAGACGCCGTGCTCTACCGTAACGGTGTTGCGGTGGGCAACGGCGATGCCTTGAATGAAGTCGTTCTGCACCCCGGCAAAGCGGTGCGCATGATTGAGTTTGAATTGTTTATTGATGGTCAGTTTGTTTATAGCCAGCGCAGCGATGGCTTGATTGTCGCCACGCCTACCGGCTCTACGGCTTATGCACTCTCGGGTGGTGGGCCGATCATGCACCCCAAACTTGATGTAGTGACGCTGGTGCCGATGTTTCCCCATACGCTGTCGAGTCGGCCAATTGTGATTGATGCCGCCAGCGAAATCCGTATTCATATTGGCGAAACTAACCAAACCTATCCGCATATAAGCTGCGATGGGCAAACGCGGGCGGTAGCGAAGCCCAACGATGTGTTGGTGATTACCCGTAAGCCTGAACGCGTTCAACTGGTACACCCCATCGGACATAATTTCTACGAAGTGCTGCGCAGCAAATTAGGCTGGAGCCACCGGTTGGGGGATTAAGCATGCAGCGTGAAACGCAAGGCAGGCCTCAGCTGGAAGGATATGACCTGATTGGTGATGTCCACGGCTGTGGCGCTACGCTGGCCGCATTACTCGAAAAGCTGGGTTATCATCAGCGCAGCGGTGTATACCGCCATCCACACCGCAAGGTGATTTTCCTTGGCGACCTGATTGATCGCGGGCCGCGTATTCGCTTGGCTGTGACCATTGCCCGGCGGATGGTAGAGCAGGGCGAGGCCTACATTGTGATGGGTAACCATGAGTACAACGCCCTGGCGTATACCCATCCAGGGCCTGAAGGTAGCCACAAGCGCTGGCTGCGTGAGCATACTCCTCGGCATAATCGCATTATTCAAGACACCCTAGAGCAGTATCGCGACTACACCAACGAGTGGGAAGATACGTTGGCGTGGTTTAAAACTATCCCGCTCTGCCTTGAGATAGATGGGATTCGGGTGGTGCATGCCTGCTGGGATCAGACGCTGATTGACGAGCTAAAGCAGCGACGTCCTGATCAATGTATGGACACCGAGTTTTTGGTTGAATCCACCGACCCCACTACCCAAGCGTATCAAATACTAGATCGCCTCACCCGAGGCCCGCATGTCTCGCTGCCCGAAGGGATTGCGATACACTCTGGCGATGGCTTTACGCGGAAAAGTTTCCGCGCCCACTTTTGGGCTCAAGACCCGCAACAGTGGGGTGATGTAGTCTTTCAGCCAGATAACCTGCCCGGCGATCTTGAAACCCGCGAACTCACGGCCGAAGAGCGGCAGCAATTGAGTTATTATGGGCCAGAAGAGCCACCGTTATTTATTGGTCACTACTGGTGCGAAGGGATACCGTCGCTTCCCGCTCGCAATATCGCCTGTTTAGACTACAGCGCGGTCAAATACGGCCGTTTAGTTGCTTATCGCTGGAGTGGGGAGGCGGTGTTAAATGCCGACCACTTTGTATGGATTAAGGTGCCGAAAGAGGAGCGGGCATTGCCAAAACCCTGGGAAATTGATTTTGATTAGGTGATTATTTCTTTGGTTACTTTTTTTTACATAATTTTTGCAAAACGGCTGAACTAACGCTGCTGTCGGCTATCAGAGTAAGTGTTCCCTTGAATGATCCCTTGCTTTTATTCTCCGGCGGTCCCCACCGCCGGTTTTTTTTGCCTGCTTGTTGGCAGCCGATAGCTCGCCCAATACCTACTCGCTGCGGTCAGCGTGCCGTTAGCGCATTGATTAGAGGGATGTTATGCATCCAGTGATGCTTTTGCCCGATCACGCGGATACAAGCGAACTGCGCAAGGCACTTTGGCGCCACCGCATTGGTCACCGCATTACCGACGAGGCCGACGGCCAGCTGCTATGGATTGCTGACCCTCGTCAGCACGATGAACTAAAAGCACTGGTAGAGCGCTGGAAACAGGGGGAACCCCTGGAGCTTCAGCACTCAGCCAAGCGTTCACGCAACATGACTGCTTCCCTGACTTCTCTCAAACAAGTGCCGGTGACGGCCTTGATGATTGCTATAAGCGTGGTGGTGTTTGCCCTGATAGAGGTGTTCGGTGACCAGCTGATCGTGACGTTGACCATCGTGCCCATCGGTATTTCAGGGGGTGAGCTGGTGTTCGGTCAGCTGTCGCAAACGCTCTCGTCAGGGCAGGTGTGGCGCTTACTATCGCCTGCATTTCTGCACTTTGGCTGGATGCATTTGATATTTAATCTGATGTGGGTGTGGTACTTCGGCCGTCAGATTGAAGCGCTGCAGGGCAGCCGCACTATGCTACTGCTGCTTGTTGTGGCGGGCATAGGGGCCAACATCGCTCAATACCTGACCGGTACCGTATTGTTTGGCGGTATGTCCGGAGTGGTTTATGCACTGCTGGCCCACGTTTGGTTGATGTCGCGGCGGGTGCCCAGAAGTGGTTTCTTTGTGCCACAAATGTTGGTGGTCTTTATGCTGGGGTGGATGGTGTTCACCATGACCGATATGGCGGGCAGCGTTGGTTTTGGCAATGTCGCTAATGAAGCGCATTTGGGTGGCCTACTCGTGGGGCTGGTCACAGGCTGGTATTATTCATCCCGCCGTTTGAAAAAACATTAAGAGGCCGCAATGAGCGAAATGACGTTCGAGAAAATGATTAACCAGATGACCCCAGCGATCTATGAGAGCCTGAAACAGGCGGTATCGCTGCGCAAATGGCCTGATGGTCGTCGCTTAACGCCCGAACAGACTGAGCTCTGTTTGGAAGCCGTGATGCGCTATGAAGCCGAGAACAATGTGCCGGAAGAGAGCCGCGTAGGCTATTTAGAGCAGCGTACCTGTGGGGCAGCTGCCAGCGGCGCTGATGTAACACCAGAAATGGCCGGCTTGGCACGGGATGCCACGCGTGATTGAAGCGGCAGTGCAAGGTTGTTTAAGCAAAATGGCGGCAGCGCTGCCTGATCGTCAGCATGAGCAGGTAACCTACCATTTGCGTGCAGGGGAGCATCGTGTCGCGCTTAATGAGCGTATCGGTGAGCCGCTTAGTTTGCGTTGGACAGGCGCGATTGCCTGTACCCACTGTGGGCGGGCGACCAAGAAGAGCTTTGCCCAAGGCCATTGTTACCCTTGCTTTAAGCGGTTAGCACAATGCGATACCTGCATTATGAAACCAGAAACCTGCCACTTTTTCCAAGGCACCTGCCGTGAGCCGGAGTGGGGAGAGAAGCACTGTTTTCAGCCTCACATCGTTTACCTGGCTAACTCTTCTGGATTAAAAGTGGGTATTACGCGCAAAACCCAAATGCCGACCCGTTGGTTGGATCAAGGTGCAATACAGGCACTGCCGATTCTGGAAGTCGATACCCGGCAGCAATCGGGGTTTGTCGAAATGCTGTTCAAAGAGCAGGTGGCCGATCGCACCAACTGGCGGGCTATGCTTAAAGGTGATGTTACAGCAATGGATTTAGCCGCTGAGCGTGACCGGCTGCTGAGCCTGTTAGCTGGCGGGCTGAATCAACTCCGCGAGACTCATGGGGCAGATGCCATTCGCACCTTGGAGCAGCCCGCACAAGAATTTCACTACCCGGTCAGCGTCTTCCCAAAAAAAGTGGTGTCGCATAATTTTGATAAGCAACCGGTGGTGGAAGGCGTGCTGCAAGGCGTCAAAGGCCAGTATTTGCTCCTTGATAGCGGCGTTATTAATCTCCGCAAATTCACAGGTTACGAGATCCAGGTGAGTTAATCGGCTAGCCAGAGTGCGGTGAGTTGGCTAAGGTTAGGGGGTAGCATTATCTCGCCTTAAGCAATGCAAGGAAGCCCCGATGCCCTGGCTTAAACTGCTTCACATTGCCGCGCTAGTGATCTGGTGCGGCTCGCTGTTGTATTTGCCCGCTTTGCTCAGCCAAACGCTGCAGCTACGTAAAGACTCGGGCTTTGCACAGGGTACGCCGCCAATGCCGCGGTTTTTTTATATCTCTTTTGCTACCCCTGCCGCCTTAGTGGCGATTGCGTCGGGTACGCTGTTGTTTCTTATCCATGGCATATTGGGCGGCTGGTTAATCTTAAAGCTTGGCGCCGTGGTGGCGATGGTGGCCGCTCATGGCTGTTTTGGCTGGTTAATACTGCGCCTTGAACAGGGCCACTACCGTTGGGTGAAGCCCGCCAACTGGACAGCGCTATGCGTTGCGTTAGTGGCCATTCTCAGTGTGCTAGGCTTTGTATTAGCAAAACCGCTGGATTGGAGCTAACACTGTGGCTCTAGTCCTCAACGTCGACACCGACCGCATGTTCATACACCAGTTGGCCGCCCAGCAGGCCCGCCACGGCGATCAAGCCAGCGGTGATCAGCGATACGGCCAATCCCCAGGGCAAAATCGCGCTGGCGTCGTTAAAGCGCAGCAGCCAGTTCAGCGACGCCAGCGAGAGCATTACGACCGCTACGATGGCATGACTCCAACCGGTAATAAGGCGGCGAATACGCGGCACGGTGACCAAGTCAATAATCCCCGCCGTACTGGCAATCCAGCCGCCAAACGCACCGACGCCAGCCAGCCACAAGCTGGCGCGCAGCCAGAATTCATCACCACTCAGCAAAAAGCCGATATCGCTGGCCACCAGCGCCAACAGTGCAGCGACCGGGAAATGAATCATCACTGGATGCAATGGGTGGCCGGCGATAGAGGCGCGGCTTACGATCGAGAGTTGGCGAGTTTTTGCCATGGTCACTTCCTGTGGGCAGAAAAAGGAATTCAGGGATGAGGCTTAGACTTCAATGTTTAACACGTATCCAGCGCTTAACAAGTATTCAACGCTTAACCCAGCAGAGGGTCAACCGGCTGGGCATTCTGCTCGCCCTGTTAGCTGGATTACTGCTAACCGGCTGCGCGGGCGATAAGTCTATTCTAGACCCGGCAGGCCAAGCTGCGCGAGATGTGGTGATGATTTGGTGGGTGATGCTAGGCTTTGGCACCGTCGTATTGGTAATGGTCACCGTTTTTTGGCTGTATACCTTTAAGCGTAAAGAGGTGGCACGCACGCCGGTAGAAGAGCGCCGGGTGGCACGGCGTTGGATTGTCGGCGGCGGGATAATACTGCCAGTCGCCAGTATTATCGCGCTGTTAACTTTTGGTGTGCCGACGGGGCAACGTATGTTAACGCTGCCTTTAAGTGATCCACCGGAAGTGATTGAAGTCATCGGCCATCAGTGGTGGTGGGAAGTGCGCTACCCAGGAGCGGAAGGCGGCGAAGTGGTGACTGCTAATCAACTCATCATGCCGGCGGGTGAGCCCATTGATTTTCATGTCACCGGTGCCGATGTGATCCATGCCTTTTGGGTGCCGCGGTTAGGTGGCAAGATTGATATGGTTCCAGGGCGCATCAATAAAATACGCTTGGAAGCGGATGAGCCAGCGGTATTTGGCGCTCAATGCGCCGAGTTCTGCGGCGCCCAGCATGCCCAGATGCAGCTCTATGTAGAAGCTGTCGAGCGCGACGAGTACGACGCTTGGTTGGCTGACCGTCAAACGGATGAATTGTCGTCGCTAGCGACAAACGACCAACAGCATGAACCTGCCAGGGAGGCATTTATGACCCATTGCGCGAGCTGCCACCGGGTAGCCGGGCTCTCAACGGCTGGAGAAGGGCCTGACCTTTCTGATTTAGGCAGCCGTACCAGCTTAGGAGCGGGCATTATGGCCATGGAAGAGGGCGCGGTGACCCACTGGCTGCAACACCATCAACGTTTAAAACCAGGCAATAAAATGCCGCCCCATGATGATATTGACACCGCTACCTTGGCGTCCCTGGGTGCTTGGCTGGAGAGCTTGACACCATGACGACCATTAATCGTGAAGTGACGCCACCGGGCGATTTACCCGAAAATCCTAAGCGGTTGCACAACGATCTGCATGAGATCTGGGGAAATCCGCGCGGCTTAAAAGCACTGACCATTGTAAACCACACCACCCTTGGCCTGAGATTCATGGTCACTGGGATGGTGTTTTTCTTGATCGGCGGTTTGTTGGCCATGCTGGTACGCACCCAGCTGGCGCTTTCTGATCAAGATTTCATGACACCGGATATCTATAACCAGGTCACCACCATGCATGGCACGGTGATGATGTTCCTGTTCGCTATTCCTATGCTGGAAGGGTTAGCGATTTACATGATTCCCAAGATGATCGGTGCCCGCGATCTGGTCTGCCCACGGCTAACATCGCTGGGCTACTGGTGCTATCTATTCGGCGGGATCATCTTAACGTTTAGTTTGGTGTTAGAAATGGCGCCGGACAGCGGCTGGTTCATGTATACCCCGCTCAGTAGTAGCGAGTATTCACCTGGTTTAGGTTCGGATTTTTGGCTACTGGGGATCACCTTTGTTGAAATCTCCGCCCTCTCTGCGGGTGTAGAACTGGTGGTTTCAATACTGCGTACGCGTACCCAAGGAATGGCGCTGCATAAAATGCCGCTGTTTGCCTGGTACATTCTCGCGATGGCTTTAATGATTGTGGTCGGTTTCCCGCCGCTGATTCTGGGCAGTATTTTACTTGAGCTCGAGCGTGCCGCGGGGATGCCTTTTTTTGACGTGGCCGGGGGCGGTGACCCCATTCTTTGGCAGCATCTCTTCTGGCTGTTCGGTCACCCTGAGGTTTACATCATCTTTTTACCGGCGGCGGGGATAGTGTCTACGCTGATACCGGTGTTCGCTGGCCGTCCGATTGTGGGCTATGGCTGGGTGGTTTTTGCCATTGTCACCACCGGCTTTATCAGCTTTGGATTATGGGTCCACCATATGTTTACCGTGGGGATTCCCCAGCTGGCTCAAGCCTTCTTTTCAGCTGCCAGTATGCTGGTCGCGGTGCCCACGGCGATTCAGGTATTTGTTTGGCTGGCGACGTTATGGCTGGGTAAGCCGAAGATGAAGCTGCCGATGCTATGGATATTAGGCTTCTTGATCATTTTTGTGTGCGGCGGCTTAACGGGGGTAATGCTGGCGCTGGTGCCGTTTAACTGGCAAGTGCACGATACCCACTTCGTGGTGGCACATATGCACTACGTTTTAGTCGGCGGGATGTTCTTCCCGCTGATCGCCGGGCTTTACTACTGGCTGCCCCTCTTTTCAGGCCGTATGCCTTCTGAAACGCTGGGTAAATGGGGCTTCTGGCTGACATTCATCGGTTTTAATACCACATTCCTGATTATGCACTGGACCGGGCTGCTGGGTATGCCGCGCCGTGTTTACTCTTATGACGCGGGCATGGGTTGGGATATTTTTAATCTAATTTCTTCAGTAGGCGGCTTCATTATGTCGGCGGGGATTGCCATGGTGCTGCTGGATTTTGCTCTACACTTCCGTTTTGGCAAGCCCGCTAAGCCTAATCCATGGAATGCTGATGGCCTTGAGTGGGCCAATAGCATGCCGCCAAGCGCCTATAATTTTGTCAGTTTGCCAAAAATCGAGACACGCCACCCGCTTTGGGATGACCCTGATTTGCCGCGCACTATAGCGGAAGGCCAGCATAGTTTGGCGGTAGCGACTCATGGGCGACGTGAAATGTGGGGAACCGACCCGTTAACCGGCAAAGTGCGCGAAATTATTCACCTGCCAGGTAACTCTTGGTGGCCGCTTTTCGCTGCGATGGCGTTGGCAGTGGTGTGTTTAAGTCTGCTGACTCGCCTTTACCCGTTGGCCGTTATCGCCGTGGTGGTCGCTGGATTGTTTCTATTGCGCTGGTCATGGGAAAACGGTGCACATCCAAAAGCTGCGCCTGATGCACGGGTGGCACCCGGCGATCCTCCGCTGCACTCGCGAACCATGGATGGCCCCGGGCTATGGGCAATGTCGATAACCATGCTCGCTAATGGCTCGTTCTTCCTTTCCTATTTGTTTGGCTGGTTCTACCTTTGGACGGTCTCGCCTGAATGGCGAATGCCTGAGGTTTCACCGCTCTCCCTGGTGGGCCTGCTGTTGGCTGGTGGAGCACTCACGGTAGGTGCAGGCATCCTCGAAAAACTGATAAGTGGGTTGCGTCAGCAGCGTGATGCTGGGCTGTCACTAGGCATGTTCAGTATTAGTGCGCTTGGGTTTTTGCAGGTGGGCATCACGCTTTGGGTACTGCTGAGCGCAGACCTTGCGGTTACCGAGAACTCTCATGATGCAATCATTATGGTGGGTCTAGCGTATGCACTGTTTCATGGAGGTTTGGGTGCTGTGCTAACGCTGCTTCAGGGCCTACGGGTGGGTTATGGCTATGTGGGCGTCCATGCACCTTTTGAGCCCGCTGTCGTTGCTCAATTGTGGCGTTATAACGTGGCGACGTTCTGGATCATCGTGGGCGCGCTTGCCGTGCTGCCCCGTGTCATAGGGAGTTAGGCGGATGACCATCGTGATGCAGCGCTTACACCTCACTCACCCATTACACTTTGTTATTAGCTTAACGCTTTGGAGTGCTTGGTTTGTAACAGTTTACGGTGGCCATGCTGTGGCCTGTGAAGTCATTCCCCCTGACCCAGAACAAGGTGTTTTTACCCTCGTTAATGCGTTGCTGCTTATGGTCAGTCTTGCCGCCGTTGCGCTATTAGCCGCGTTAACGGTGGGGTGTTACCGCATGAGCAAACGTCATGCCGGGCGGCTGCGCTTTAATGCACGGGTTTCTGCCGGGCTCTATCTCTTTTCTACCTTCGGCGTATTGTTTGCAGCGATGCCCATCATCGGTATTCCGCCTTGCCTGTGAGTGGTATGACTGACACTAACGCAGACAAGCTCTATACCCTTCACGGTATGTGGTGCACCAGTTGCGCGTTGGCCGTAGAAGGCTCCCTCAAACGGAGTGATGGCGTGCACGACGTTAGCGTGCATTATCCCAGCGCCACGCTCTGTATAAGCGGCACGCCAGCCGCGACTCAGCTCTCAGTGCTTGCCTCAAAGGTTAAGCGACTAGGCTACCGGCTGACGGAACTTGAGCCGGTGGGCGATGCCCATGCGCGACTGGAAGAGGAGAGCCGCTACCTCACACTTAGGCTGATGGTGGGTTCGCTATTTGGCATGTGGACCATGCTTGCCTCAGTTCTGGTCTACGCATCCGCCTTGCCCAATGAACAGGTCGAGCAGGTAGTGGCATGGGTGTCGGGTGCTTTTTCACTTCCCGTGGTGCTGTTTGCGGGCGTGCCGTTTTACCGAGCGGGGTGGCGTACATTGCTAGCCAAACGCCCTGGGATGGATGTGCTCGTCAGCCTTGGTGTATTTGGCGCGGTGCTCGTCTCGATCGGGCTTTTATGGCGCGGTTCATCGGAAGTATATTTCGATACGGCGGTGATGCTGATTGTGCTATTGCTAGTCGGGCGGTTAGTGGAAACGCTGTGCCGTCACCGTGGGTTAAAAGCGTTGGACGCATTAACAATACCGAACGCGAACATAAACGTTTACCAACATGAACATTGGGTAATGGTTCCTGCCGATGAAGTGGCCGCAGGAATGCGCGCCGAGTTAGCGCCAGGTGAGCTGGTAGCGCTTGATGGCACTCTGGAGGCGCCTGGCTGGATCGATACCGCCTCGCTGACCGGTGAAAGCCTGCCGCGCCACTTTCATACAGGTCAGAAGGTCTATGCAGGCTGCCGCTACCTGGGGGCAGCGCCGCTGGTAATGCAGGTGAGCGCCGGGGTAGGCAAGCGCCGGTTAGACCGTCTATGCGACGAAATGCGCCGCTATCAGGCCAAAAAAGGCGAGCTGCAGAAGCTAGCTGACCGCTTTGCCGCTTGGCTAAGCCCCTTAGCGCTTGTGCTGGCGTTGCTGACGCTGCCTGCTGCGCTGTTATTTGGAACGGGCTGGGAAGAGGCCTTTGTGCGGGCGCTTTCCGTACTGGTGGTGGCGTGCCCCTGTGCTGTGGGGCTTGCCGTGCCGTTGGCAAGCCTTGCCGGTAGCAGTCAGGCCATGCAGCAAGGTATTGCGCTACGCGACCCGGCAGCGCTTGAAACCTTGGCGCGCATTCGCTCGGTAGCACTGGATAAAACCGGCACCTTAACGATCGGCAATCATTCCGTGCTGCATTGGCAGGCGCGGGAGGGCGTTGATAAGCATACTGTGCAGCGCAAATTAAGCGCCGCCGTCGTTGGAAGCGAACATCCGCTAGCGCACGCGTTAACCCACTGGTCGGATGATCAACGTGATCAGCACCCTGAGCAGAATCCGGATCAGAATATAGAAGTAAATGAATCGCCTGGGGAAGGGCGCCGAGTGCAGCTAAATAGCGGCGAGTGGCTAACGCTAGGCAGCGCTAATTGGCTAACTCGTCAGCAGATTGCGTTGCCATTTCAAGCTGAAGACCCCGCGCTGACGTTTGCTTCTCAAGTGATGTTGGCTGACGAAGCGGGCTGGCTGGCCACGTTCTATCTGGCTGATCAACCGGTGGGGGATGCCGCTCCAAGCATGAAGCGTCTGCTCGCATCAGGCTATGTGGTAGCGATGATTAGCGGCGACCGGCAGGGGGCCGTTAGCTGGCTGGGTGAGCAGATAGGGCTTGCCCGAGAAGCTTGCTATGCCCAGCGTTCGCCTGAAGCCAAAGCGAGGCTGTTGCAGGCGCTACCATCGCCAACGCTTTACGTGGGTGATGGCTTGAATGATACGTTGAGCTTGGCCGCGGCTGATGTGGGTATTGCCCCGCTAAGTGCCAGCGAAGCCGCCCGTGAAGGGGCTTCTGCACAGCTCATGACGCCGGGAATGGGTGGTGTAGTGCAACTGCTTAGCATTGCTAAACGCACCCGGCGCATCATGGTGCAGAATCTGTTCTTCTCGGCACTTTATAATACGCTGGCACTAGGGCTGGTAGCTGTGATGGCCATTCCGCCACTGGTCGCGGTACTCGCCATGGCGGCAAGTTCGCTGAGTGTCACGCTCAATGCCGCACGGTTAGCGTGGGCCGAGCCGGAGGAAAACGATCAGAGGGTTCCGGAATAGCCGAGTGCCTGTTTAAGCCGCTCGGCATTCGTTGCCACCCAACGTGGGTCAATCGCCCCCCAGTCACGTATTTGGTAGCGGCCAATGTTGTGGCGCTCGCCTTCATCTTTCGTAAATACGCACTCGATATCTAATTCGGCAAGGGAGGCTATCGTATCCTGGGCGGTACGCCGTGGCATGCCGGTGGCTTCAATGAGTGCAGGCACGCTGGCAGCGCCATGTTCGATCAGATGGGCCACGTATAAACGTCGGTAAAAACTCGATTTCGTTTTGCTAAGCGCGGACATTAGGCTTCCTTAACAGCAAATTGATTAAAGCGCTGCTTAGCTTAAAGGAATAAGTCGCCCTGCGCCCGTGGTGGGCGGAAATCTCGCGTGTTCAAGCCCTGCTCGGTGCGATCCTGCATGTTCCACTGGCGGCTGGCGCGGGCAAAGCGCTGGGCAATTAAATCCGCGAATACCCCTTCACCACGAAAGCGCTTACCAAATTGGGCATCATAGGCTTTGCCGCCCCGGCACTGGCGCATAAGACTCATCACTTTGGCGGCGCGTTCTGGGTAATGAGCTTCCAACCACGCTTCAAACAGCGGCGCCACTTCGTAAGGTAAGCGCAGTAGCATCCAGGCCGCCGTTCTCGCCCCTGCACGGCTGGCTGCTTCTAGAAGCTTTTCAATTTCATGATCAGTCAGCCCTGGAATAACCGGCGAAATCAATGTGCCGACTGGGACTCCCGCGGTATTAAGTTCACGAATAGCCCGTAAGCGCGCCTGAGGCGACGCCGCCCGTGGTTCTAGCGTACGCTTTAAATTGGCGTCCAGGCTGGTCAAGCTAACAAACACACGCACCAGGCGATGCTCTGCCATCTCTGCCAATAGTTCTAGATCGCGTAGCACCAGCGTACTTTTAGTTACCAACGTTACCGGATGGCGGCACTCCAACAGCAACTCCAGCAAGCGGCGTGTGGTTTTATAAGTAGCCTCTAACGGCTGGTAGCAATCAGTGTTGCCGGAAAGGTTGATCGGGCGGCACACATAGTTGGGGTGGCAAAGCTCCTCTGTTAACCGTTCCACCAACCCGCTGCGGGCAATCAACTTGGTTTCGAAATCCAGCCCTGGCGATAAATCCCAGTAAGCGTGGGAGGGGCGTGCGTAGCAGTAAACGCAGCCATGTTCACAACCACGATAAGGGTTCAGTGAGCGGTCAAATGGCAAGTCCGGTGATTTATTCCACGACAGTGCGCTCTTGCTCACTTCCTCGCGCACTTCGGTGGCGATGGTCGTAGAGGCTTCCTCACGCCACCAACCGTCGTCTTCCACCACGCTATGGCTAGGTGCAAAACGGTTGTGCGGGTCATAGGTCGCTCCGCGTCCCTTGTAAGAGTTTGGCTGGAAAGGGGGGCCAAGAGATGCCATGGAATCACCTCTGTTAATATGATTATATATACAGTAGTTGCCGGGTTTAAAGAAATCAATAGCAAGTAAATGAGTTAATTCGCTAGGGAGCATGATGGAGCTACCCAAGCCACTAGTACGGGGGGTAATGTGCTAGGTGGGTTAGGTAGCTAAAAAGCGAGGAAGCACTATGAACGTTGTTATTGTGACAGGCGGAAGCCGAGGTATTGGGGCAGCAACAGCAATCCTGCTTGGCTCCAAAGGCTATGCGGTGTGTGTCAACTATCTGGCGAACAAAGACCGTGCGAATAAGGTGGTCGATTCCATTGTACGGGATGGGGGCCAGGCGTTTGCCCATCAAGCGGATGTCAGCAAAGAAGCAGACGTTGTCCGCCTGTTTGATGCCGCTGAGGCGCACTTTGGCGGTGTTACCCACTTGGTCAACAATGCAGGGATTTTGTTTACTCAATCCAAGCTGGTGGATATCGAGCTTGAGCGCTTTAACCAAGTACTCAATAGCAACGTGGTCAGCTGCTTTCTCTGTTCCAGGGAAGCCGTCAGGCGCTTCCAAGCAGGTGGTGCCATCGTCAATGTTTCATCACTTGCCTCAAAAACAGGCTCGCCCTTTGAGTATGTTGACTACGCTGCATCGAAAGGGGCCATGGATACCCTAACCAAGGGGTTGTCTCTTGAAGTGGCTGCCTCAGGGATTCGTGTTAACGCCGTTCGTCCCGGATTTATCTACACTGATATGCATGCCGATGGTGGCGAGCCTGGGCGAGTCGATCGCTTAGCACCACAGATTCCCATGCGGCGTGGCGGTACCGCGGAAGAAGTGGCGAATACCATCGCCTGGTTGCTGTCGGACGAAGCCTCTTACGTGACGGGGTCATTTATTGATGTAGCAGGCGGGCGGTAGCGGGGTTATCTGCCCATATTTAACGCGTTCTGTAGGGATGCTGCTTTTGACAAGGAAAGGTCTTTTAATCCATGAAACTTCAACAACACTTCGAGCAATTGGCCACTTACAATCAGTGGATGAACGCCAAGGTGTACGGCGCCGCTAGCCAGATGAGTGCCGAAGAGCTAAGCAACGATAGAGGTGCGTTCTTTGGCTCTATTTTTGGCACCTTAAACCACATCGTGGTTGCCGACACTCTCTGGCTTAAGCGGTTTGCAACCCATACTTCCTCAGCTACAACGCTTGCGGTAATGATTCCTTTGCCCATTCCAGAGCGCCTTGATCAAAACATGTTTGACGATTTGGAAGGCCTGAGGGCGCATCGCCAATGGCTAGATAGCGTGATTATCAACTGGATAGCCGCGCTGACTGACGACGACCTCAATACCGTGTTGAATTACCAAAACACTAAGGGAGTGGAGTCAAGCAGGTGCTACTCAAGCCTGATTGTTCACTTCTTCAATCACCAAACCCACCACCGTGGGCAGGTAAGTACTTTGTTCTCCCAGGCCGGTATCGATATTGGTGTCACTGATCTATTGGAGCTGATTCCGAATGAGTCTTAAGAAGTATGCTTAGACGCCGGAAACCGAGTTGCTGGAAACCGTCAGTTATTACGAACCGAAGGTTTCAGGGCTGCGAAACGCCTTGGCTTGAGAAAGCCAAGGCATTTGTTTTTTTACCCGGTTACCAAACTAGCCTAGCGCTTCTTCCTCGCGGGCTTTTTATCGGCACTGGCAGTCGGGCCGGTTTCCTTTTCGCTGCCGCCATTAGGGAAGTGAGCACGAACCAGTTCCAGCAGGCCTTGAGTGGAGGCGTCGAAGTCGGCGGCGTGGGCGTCGATGCGTTCGCTGATTTCACCCGCGATGCGTTTGCCGAGCTGTACGCCCCACTGGTCAAACGAGTTGATGTTCCAGATAACTCCTTGGACGAACACTTTGTGCTCATAAAGCGCAATCAGCGCGCCCAGGTTTTTCGGCGTTAGCTCGTCCAGCAGTAGCGTGCTGGAAGGTCGGTTGCCGGGGCAGCTGTAGGGGTCGTGCTGGCTTAGCTCTTTGCTGTCCCCCTGGCTGCCTTCCATAAAGGCGTTGGCCTGGGCGAGCATATTGGTCAATAGAGCGAAGTGGTGGTCTTCGACTCCCGGCTCGGGCTTGAGCGAGGCAATAAAATCAATCGGTACGTAGCGGGTGCCCTGGTGCAGTAGTTGGAAGAAAGCGTGCTGGCCGTTGGAGCCGGTTTGGCCCCACACAATCGGGCCGGTTTTGTAGTTCACCGGGTGGCCGAAAATATCTACCGACTTGCCGTTAGACTCCATGTCCAACTGCTGCAGGAAAGAAGGCAGCTGGTTCAGCGCCTGATCGTAGGGCACGATGGCCTGGGTTTCGGCACCAATAAAGTTGATGTACCAAATACCAATCAGCGCCATCAGCACCGGCATGTTCTCTGAGAAGGGCGCATGGATAAAGTGATTATCCATTTCATGGGCGCCTTCGAGCAGCTCGATAAAGCCTTCGAAACCGACCGAAAGCGCAATAGGCAGGCCAATGGAGGACCACATGGAGTAGCGCCCCCCCACCCAGGCCCAGAATTCGAACACGTTCTCTTCGCGAATGCCGAACTCCATAGCCGCTTTGCGGTTGGTGGAGGCAGCGATAAAGTGCGCACCCACGTCGGCGTCTTCGCCAGCGTTCTCTAGGAACCAGCGCCGTGCGGTTTTGGCGTTTAGCAGCGTCTCCTGTGTAGAAAAGGTCTTGGTAGAGACGATAAACAACGTAGTCGCCGGGTCGAGGCGCGAAAGCACCTTCTGGATATGGGTGCCGTCTACGTTGGAAACGAAGTGAAAGTGCAGTTCCGGATGGCGGTATTTGAGCAGTGCGCGCACCGCCATATTAGGGCCGAGATCCGAGCCGCCAATACCGATATTGACCACATCTTTAATACGTTTGCCGCTGTAGCCTTTCCACTCGCCATTGCGCACCGCTTCAGAGAACAGCTTGATCTGCTCACGTGTCCGGGTGATCTCGGGCATAACGTCTTCGCCGTCCACATACACCGGCTCATCGCCTAAGTGACGCAGAGCCGTATGCAGTACCGGGCGGTTTTCCGTAACGTTGATAATATCCCCGGAGAACATCTGTGCCCGGCGCTGTACCAGTGCCGAGTGGTCGGCTAGTTCAATCAACTTGGTAAGCACTTCATCGGAAACATGGTGCTTGGAGTAGTCAAGAAACAGACCGCCCACCCGAAGGCTCATTTTCTCAAAGCGCTGAGGATCATTGGTGAAGTAGTCACGAATGCGGTCGTTAGCGGTTTTGTCGCGTAGGCGGTCAAGCGCCTGCCAGGTGACACTACGAGTGAGCTGAAACATAGGGCGATCCGTTTGTTATTAAGTGAATGTAGTAACCAGAACCGAATGGCAAACTAAACGTGGCGTTATGTAAAAATACTACATAAAAAGCGGCGAGGAGTAGAGGGCATTTATGACTAGACTTGCATTAACTGCGTAAAGCTACGTATTTGTGTGGGCAGGCTATCGTGCCTGCCCACACAGGGTAGGGTCAGCCGTTAGGTAGCAACCGCTACTTGAGCCGCGCCGCGTTTGATAAACGCATAGCCTAACCCGGTAACCAGTGAACCCGCTATAATAGCGCCCAGGTAGAGCAGTGCCGGGGTAATGGCGTTGGGGATCAGCAGTACGAAGATACCGCCATGGGGCGCCATTAGCTTCGCACCCACCAGCATCGAGAGCGCGCCGGTGAGTGCCCCGCCCGCGATACAGGCCGGAATGACCCGCAGCGGATCTTTCGCCGCGAAGGGGATCGCGCCTTCACTGATAAAGCAGAGGCCCAGCACGAATGAGGCTTTACCCGCTTCGCGCTCCGGTGCTGAGAACTTGTTGCGCGCGACAAAACTGGCAATCCCCATACCAATGGCAGGCACCATCCCCGCTGCCATAATCGCCGCCATGGGGCCGTAAGTTTCAGAGGCGAGCAGGCCCACGCCAAAGGTGTACGCGGCTTTGTTGACCGGGCCACCCAGGTCAAAGCACATCATTGCGCCCAGCAGAATACCCAGCAGTACCGCATTGGTGGAGCCCATGGATTCGAGGAAACTGGTCAGCGCATTCAGCAGCGCCGCGACCGGCTCACCAATCACGTAGATCATGGTCAGGCCGGTAACCAAACTGGCGACCAGCGGAATGATCAGAATCGGCTTCAGGGATTCAACGCTGGAGGGCAGTTTGACGTAACGAGTGACCGCCAGCGCCACATAGCCCGCCAGGAAGCCAGCCAAGATACCGCCGATAAAGCCGGAGCCGATATTGGCCGCCAGCATGCCGCCAATCATACCCGGTGCGATGCCGGGGCGGTCGGCAATAGAGTAAGCGATATAACCTGCCAGTACCGGAATCATCAGCGCAAAGGCGGTGCCACCACCGATTTGCATCAGCGCAGCGGCCAGGGTGCCTTCCTGCTCAAACGCTTCAATGCCAAACACAAAAGAGAGCGCAATCAGCAGGCCCCCCGCCACGACCATCGGCAGCATAAAGGAAACGCCGGTGAGCAGGTGCTTATAAACGCCTTTCTCTTTGACGCTCTTAGTGTCGCTAGCGGTATTGGCCGAACCGCTATTTTCCAGTGCCGCGTTTTCCAGCGCGGCTTCAATGGTGGGGCGCGGCTTTTTCAGCGCGTTGCCGGTAGACGTGCGGTAGATGCGCTTGCCTGCAAACCGCGACGGATCAACGTCGATATCGCAAGCTAGTAGCACCACATCGGCCTGAGCGATCTCTTCTTCCGTTAATTTGTCTTGTGCGCCCACCGAGCCTTGAGTTTCCACGCGAATGGCGTGGCCCATGGCTTTACCTGCTTCCGAGAGCGCTTCGGCGGCCATAAAAGTGTGGGCGACGCCGGTAGGACAGGCGGTGACCGCGACAATTTTCTTGCCACCCGCGCTGCTTGCAGCGGTAGAAACGGAGGCTGCAGGCGCGGCAGGCGCGCTGTAAATCGGCGCTTCACGCTTGGCCTGGGCCAGAAAACCGCTAGGGTCGGGGAGCGCGCTGGCAATCGGTGCCTGGAACAGGCGCTTGCCTTCGAAGCGTTCCGGGGCGGGCACGTGATCGGCGGCGACCGCAATCAAATCGGCGTTAGCAATCTGATCAGCAGTAGCAGCCTGCAGTGGCGCGATTTCGCCATGCATTTCAACGTGTACCGACCAGCCTTGGCGCTGGGCAGCCTGCTCCAGGCGCTTGGCAGCGAGGAAGGTGGTAGCCATGCCGCTGGGGCAGGCGGTAATCAGAATTATGTTCATAGCGTAGCTCCCTCGGTGATGGAGTCATCAAGACGCCGTATCCGGGTGTGTTGTTGGAGTGAGTCGAAATCCGCAGCGTTGGCGTTACCGACACCGACATGGCGTACGGCCTCGGCAGAGAGTGCGGTAGCAAAGCGCAGCGTTCGTTCCGGGTCGTGTTGATTAAGTAAGCCGTGGAGCATGCCCGCGACAAAGGTATCGCCAGCGCACACCGTGTTGGTTGCCGTCACCTTGGGGGGCGTGGCGTGCCAGGCGCCTTGGGCGTTCACCCACAGCACGCCTTCGGCACCCGCTGACACAAGCGCATGGGCGATGCCGCTTTGATGTAGCCGCTTGGCGGCCGTCAAGCGTGCTGGCGTCGTGTCGAGAGTGTCCCCTGCCCAGTCGGCGAGTTCATTTTCATTGGGCTTGATGCCCGCCGGGTGGGCGTCGATGGCGGCGTTAAGAGCCGGGCCGCTGGTATCCACCCATAGCGGCACACCACTGGCGTTCAAGTGCTCCAGCAGCTGGCGAAAACCATCCAATGACAGCCCTGGGGGCAGGCTGCCAGCGACAACCACTGCCTGGGGTGGCATCGCGCTGCTCAGTTCGGCGTCCAACGTGTCGATTAGCGTTTGTAAATGTGTGGCGTCAATCGGCATGCCGGGACCGTTGATATCGGTAACGCGGCCACCCTGTTCAGCCAGTTTGGCATTGATACGCGTGCTGCCAGGCACCCGCACGAAGGCATCGGCCAGCCCCAGCTGTTTGAAAGCCAGGGCGAAGGGCGCGTCGTTCTCGCTGCCTAAAAAGCCGCTGACCGTGACGCTATGACCAAGCTCTGCCAATACACGGGCAACATTAACGCCTTTACCAGCGGCTTCGAGCTGCGTGCTGGTAGGGCGGTTGACGCTGCCCAATACTAAGGCGTCAAGGTTAAACGCTAAATCCAGCGCTGGGTTGAGCGTAATGCAAAGCACGCGGGCCATTAGCGCGCCTCCAGTGCATCACGCACTTCGTCACTGGTCGCTTGTGAAAGCGCTAGCTGAGCGATGGCCTGGGCGTCTGCAAAATCAAACTCGCGCAGGCGAGCTTTCACCAAAGGAATCTGCCGCGCGCTGACCGAGAGTTCATCCACGCCCAGGCCAACTAATACGGGAATAGCCACGGCATCCGAGGCCAGCTCACCACACACACCGACCCACTTGCCTTGGCTATGCGCTGCGGCCACGGTCATCTGGATTAGACGCAGCACCGCCGGGTGTAGGCCATCGGCCTGGGCAGAAAGCTCCGGATGACCGCGGTCAATCGCCAGGGTGTACTGGGTCAAATCATTGGTGCCCACCGAGAAGAAGTCCACCTCGGCGGCAAGGCTGGGTGCCAGCAGCGCGCTGGAAGGTACTTCAATCATCACCCCGAGCTGCACATCGGTAGCGCGCTGGGAGGCGGGGATCTCTTGCAGCAGGCGATCATAGATCACCTTGACCGCCCGAAACTCGGCAATGTCCTTGATCATCGGTAGCATGATGCGCAAAGGGTGATCTTTGCTGGCCATCAACAGCGCGCGCAGTTGGGTCTCGAGCACGTCGGGCTGGGTCAGTGCCAGGCGAATACCGCGCAGCCCTAGGAAGGGGTTATCTTCCTGGGGAACCGGCCAGTAAGGCAGCGGCTTGTCACCGCCCACATCCAGGGTACGTGCCACCAGCGGGCGGCCGCCTAACGCTTCCACCGCTTGGCGGTACTCGCCGATCTGAGTGGTCAAATCCGGGGCGCTGGCATGGGCCATGAATAGGAACTCGGTACGCAGCAGGCCAACACCCTCGGCCCCGCGCTCTACTGCATCGGCAGCGTGGGCGGTATTGCCCAGGTTGGCGGCGACTTCGACACGGTGGCCATCGCGAGTTTGACCAACCTCAAAGCGGGTTTCCCAGGCAGCGGCTTCGCGCTGCTGGTGGTCGAGCAACTGCTGCTCGGCACGCTGTAACCGCTCTTCGGAAGGTTGCGATGTTACCCGGCCACGATCACCATCCAAAATCATCATGCTGGCGTTGTTGAGCGCCATCACCGCTTGCCCCGCGCCAACGACGGCAGGAATACCCAGTGCGCGGGCCAGAATGGCACTGTGGGCTGTCGCACCACCGCGTACAGTGAGCAGGCCACGCACACGGGAGGTATCCAGGCGCGCCACATCGGAAGGGCCGATGTCGTCCATGACCAGAATATAGGGGTGGTCAGGCGGTTCAGGAAGCGTCACATCGCAGAGCACGCCAAGTACGCGGCGGCCCACGTCGCGGAGGTCGGCGGCGCGTTCGGCCAGCAGGCGGTCGGCCAGCATTTCCTGGGCGTGGGCAGCGGTTTCAATCGCTTCCCACCAGCCCGCTTCCGCTGAGCGTCCTTCGCGAATGGCATCCGAGGCCGCGTGGTGAAGTTCCGGGTCGACGAGCATCTCTTCGTGCATCGAGAGAATATCGGCGACTTCGCCGCCCTGGGCATTGCGAACCAGCGCCTCCAGTTGGGCCGCGCCCTCTTTAATGGCGTGATTCAAGCGGATGAGCTGTTGCTCCGCGTCATCGGCGTGCTCGGGGTAGTCGAACTGCATGGGGCGGATAACAAACACCGGGGCAATGGCCAAGCCCGGAGAAGCGGCCACGCCGGTATGGGGCGTGTCGGCAGCCAGTGGCTCGACGGCCGGTTGAGTCGTGCTGGCTTCGGGCGCGGTGTCAAAGCCGCCGTCAAGGGACGTCACTTTCTCGCCCAAGCCAGCCTCAATCGTTTCCGCCACGCTCTCGAGCGCTTGACGCGCGTTATCACCTTCGGCGGACAGCACTAGCCATTGGCCGCGGCGAGCGCCCAGGCCGATCACCTTGGTCAAGCTGGCCGCCGAGACCAGCGTGGCGCTGCCTTCTTCCAGCCGCACATTGATCGACATTGCCTGGGCGCGGGCGACTTGCACCAACTGCTTGGCGGGGCGGGCGTGCAGGCCATGGGGATTAAGCACTCGAACGCGACGGGTGTGGGTGCTTGCGGTCTCGCCCGCCAGCAGGGAAAGCAGTTGAGCACTGTTGCATGTGAGCAGCGTGTCGCTGGCGCCGCTATCCAGCAAGGCCATTAATTGCTCTAACAGCGGACGGTGGGCATCACCGTGGGCAGCTAAGCAGAACAGCGCATGGACCGGGTGGCCAGCGCTTTCCAAGGTATGCGAGGCTGGCGTGGCGACCCCAAGCGCGGGCTGATTAACCCCTTGCGAGCTGCTGGCCAGCCACAACCCCTTGCCTAACCAGGTGGGTTGAGCGGCGGCGACAGCGGCAATGAAGGCGTTATCGACGCAGCCGCTTTGACGCAGGCGGGCGGCGGAGGCCAGGGCGAGCTCTTGGGGGTCGCGAGCGGGAAAGTTGACACAGAGCGTATCAGCATCCAAGCGTGGCTCAAGCGTTGGTTTGGACAGCAGGCGCGCCACATCGGCAGCGGAACTGGCGCTGGCTAACTGTTCGGCAACGCCTTCTCGATCCAGCACGTGAGTGAGCTGGCGCAGAATATCCAAGTGCTCATCGTTCTGGGCCGCGATGGTCACCAGCACATGCACCTGTTGACCGTCGTGCCACTCGATTCCTTGGGGAAACTGGAGCACGCGAACGCCAGTCTGCTTCACATGCTGGCGGCTTTCTGGCGTGCCATGGGGGATCGCGATGGCATTGCCCAGGAACGTCGATGATTGTGCTTCGCGAGCGTGCAGGCCGTCACGGTACTCGGCCTCAACCAGTCCGGCGTCTACCAGCGCTTCAGCGGCACTGTCCAACGCGGTTTGCCAGCTATCCGCGTGGCGGCCTAGCAGGATGTCATCGGGGCCGAGTGTCAACATAGCATTCTCCTGTAAACGCGCTCTGTTGCTGCGAAGTACTTCCGGTGAGTACTTTGGGCCGAGTGCAGGGCGTGTACATAAGTGATCGTCGTTAAATGATCATGGTAATGGCATTGATGCCAGTGGGATGAATCGACCCTTCAGCGGTGATTCATCCTTGCCAATGAATCTAGTGTTAGTGCTATGCTGAATCGATTCACTTCGTGACGCAAGGTTCGTGCTTTTAGACTTTGGTCTGGTAGGCGCTTACTTGCTGATAAACTGCCCGGTCACACCAAGGGGAACCCGAATGACACTCGCCGATATTGCCCGGCTAGCCGGCGTCTCGCGCACGACCGCTAGCTACGTGATTAATGGCCAGGCCGAGCAGCGCCGTATTAGCGTGGCAACGATTGAGAAAGTGATGGCAGTAGTACGTCAGCACCGTTACCACATAGACCCGCAGGCGGCCGCTCTGCGTCGTGGGGCTAGCCGTCTGCTGGGCCTTATCGTGCCGGACCTGGAGAACATCAGTTATGCCCGGCTGGCGAAACGCCTGGAGCGTGGTGCGCGGGAGCAGGGCTATCAGTTGCTGATTGTCAGTTCGGATGACTGTGCAGAGAGCGAGCGAGCACTCGCCCTGGCGCTGCGTGCCCAGCGCTGTGAGGTGTTGATCACCGCCAGTTGTCTGCCCAGCGACGACACCTTCTACGCCGATCTGGTAGACGAGGGCTGGTGTGTGGTGGGCATGGATCGTGGCCTGAATCCCGCACTGTTTTCCAGCGTGGTGAGCAATGACTGCGAAGCGGCCGAGGCGTTGACACGCTCGGTAATCGGTGGGGCGACCAAACGTGTGGCGTGGCTGGAGGCAATGCCGAACCTGTCGATCAGCCGCGAACGGCGGGGCGGTTTCCAGGCGGCATTGAGTGGCACGGAGGTTGTGCCGCTGATCTTGAGTGGAGTGAGCTATGAGCGTAGCGAAGGGGCGCGCCTTGCAGCCCGGCTGTTGGATGAGGAGGGCGGCGCCGATGCACTGGTAACGGCGTCGTACACGCTGCTGGAAGGGGTCTTTGATGTGTTCTTGGAGCGTGGCGGCTTGCCAGAAAATATCCGTTTGGCCACCTTTGGCGATCACCGGCTGCTGGATTTTCTCCCCCAGCCGGTCAATTCAGCGTTGCAGGATTATGACCGGATTGCTGCGTTGACGCTGAACTGCGCGTTGGCCGCCTTGGACGGCCACTACGAGTGCGGGCTGCAGGTAGTTGCCCGCCACCTGCACACCCGCTGAACAGGGCGTTCTGATGCTTGCTGCTTAGACCGTTCTGGCCTGGGCCCAAGCGTTGGCATCCGGAATCGACATATCGTAGCTTTCGCCCAGATAGGGCGATGAAAGCAGGAAGTCTGCGGTGGCCGCATTGCAGGCAACAGGCACATTCCACAGGGCGGCCAAGCGCAGCAGCGCCTTGACGTCGGGGTCGTGAGGCTGCGGCGAGAAGGGGTCCCAAAAGAAAATCAGTACATCAAGGCGCTGTTCGGCGATGCGTGCACCAATTTGTTGGTCGCCGCCCAACGGCCCGCTCATCAACCCTTCAACGTCGAGTCCCAGCGCGGTTTTCAAGCGCCCGGCGGTGGTGCCGGTGCCGATCAGCTCATGCTGGCTGAGCACGCTTTGCCAGCGGGTCGCCCACTCCAGCATTTCGACCTTCTTGCCGTCGTGGGCAATCAGTGCAATGCGTTTGCGTGCTTGTAGAGTGCGGATAGCTTGGCGGGGCGGTTGTGCATCACTCATGGCGGAACCCTTTACTTGTATTGGCTTTCTAAGACCAGCTTTTAATGTTGGACTACGGTAGCGTTTATATAGTAATTTTACTACATATTGGATATTTACAAGCCTTTTGGGGCCGTTGTTATACGAATTTTCAGCCTCATGACGCTTAAATACGTATTTTTAGTAATTTTTTTACTAAATGCGACACTTGCTACCATTGGTTAATTGAGGAGTTATATCATGACAATAAGAGTTGCGATTAACGGGTTTGGCCGTATCGGCCGCAATGTACTGCGCGCCCTTTACGAGAACAGCTACCGCGACCGTGTACAGGTTGTCGCTATCAACGATTTGGGCGATCCTTCGCTGAACTCCCACCTGTTGCGTCACGACACCGTGCATGGCCACTTCCCTTTCAAGGTAGAGCATGACAACGAGAGCATCACGGTGGATGGTGATCGTATCGCGATCTCCTCCGAGCGTGACCCAGCACAGTTGCCGTGGTCGTCGATGAATATCGACCTGGTGATGGAGTGCACAGGGCTGTTTACCAAGCGTGAGGCGGCTGCCAAGCACATTACTGCTGGCGCCAAGCGGGTGCTTATTTCTGCGCCCAGCCCCGACGCCGATGCCACCATTGTATACGGCGTGAATGACGATATTCTAACCGCCGAGCATACGGTGGTTTCCAACGCCTCCTGCACCACCAACTGCCTGGCGCCGGTAGCAAAAGCGCTGAACGATGCGGTAGGGATCGAGAACGGTCTGATGACCACGGTGCACGCTTACACCAACGACCAGAACCTGTCGGATGTTTACCACTCTGACCCTTACCGCGCTCGTAGTGCGACCCACTCCATGATCCCGACCAAAACCGGGGCAGCAGCGGCGGTAGGTTTAGTATTGCCGGAACTGGCTGGCAAGTTCGATGGCTTGGCAGTTCGCGTGCCGGTGATCAACGTGTCGCTGGTGGACCTTACTTTCACCGCCAGCCGCGATACCACCAAAGAAGAAATTAATGCCATCGTCGAGAAGGCTGCTGCGAATTCGCCGGTGCTGGCGGTTAATGCCGAGCCGCTGGTCTCCATCGACTTCAATCACGATGCCAACTCATCCACCTTCGATACCAATCACACCCGTGTAAATGGTCGCTTGGTTAAGATTATGGCGTGGTACGACAACGAGTGGGGCTTCTCCAACCGCATGCTGGACACCGCCATTGCGATGCAGAAGACCGCTTAAGCTATAGCGAACACTGCTAGCTATTCCTACTCGTTACCCTGAGCCCTTGCTCAGGGTTTTTTTATTTTTTAAAAATAGTGCATCCAAAACGTCTTCTCGCGGGTATTCCCTATACAGCCGCCATTGTAGGCAGCTGATAACAACCCTTTTAGGAGACTGAAATGACACTTCATCATCTAACGCGCGCTACCTTGGCCGCCACTCTGATTGCATCCTTCAGTCATGCCGCTTTGGCTGAAACGCCTGCGGACGTTCAAGTGCCGAACGGCAACACCATCGCCCTCGAAACGGTTGGCGTTGGCGCTATTACTTACATGTGCGAAACCAAGGACGACGGCAATATGGGCTGGGTATTCAAAGGCCCACACGCTGCGCTAAATGATAGCGATGGTAGTCAAGTGGGTAGCTATTATGGCCCGCCAGCCACATGGGAAGCGCTGGACGGATCAAAAATCACCGGCACCCAGCTAGCCACAGCCGCTAATGGCGATGGCAACATTCCGCTCCAGCTTGTTGAAGCCAACCCTGCTGAAGGCGAAGGCGCAATGACGGGCGTTAGCTATATTCAGCGCTTGAACACCCAAGGTGGTGTCGCTCCTGACGTAGCTTGCGACATGGATCACGACGGTGCAACCGCCGTTGTTACCTATCAAGCGGATTACATCTTCTGGGCGGCTGAATAAGTCGACTGGAGCGCTAATTCCGCTGGGGACTCGTTTGTTGAGTCCCTAGCGGATATGCTGTCTGTGAAAACGACGACTGGCGTCGGTGCCGTCTCCAGGGAGCTATGGTTTGACTGACGTGTCTTCAGAATTTGATCATGCTGCTGTATTGGCTAAATGTGCCCGCGGCGAGCATGACGCTTTGCACCAACTCTACGTTCATGAAGGTGCCAGGCTTTTAGGTGTGGTACTACGAATCGTTAAAGATCGTGGCATGGCGGAAGATATTGTTCACGATGCCTGCCTAAATATTTGGCAACGCGCCGATAGTTTCGACCCTGACAAAGGATCTGCGCGAACATGGATATTTAGTGTCGCGCGTCACTTGGCATTAAATGCTATTCGTTACCGTGACCGTGAAATTACCTTCGATAGCGACGCCCCCACCGAATTAGGTCAGGACGAACATTTCCAGCACGCTGATGTTGCCGAAGAAGCCTTTGATTGGCAGACCGGCCAGCGGATGGATAGCTGTTTAAAGCAACTGGAGCCCGAGCGGCGTAACTGTGTACTTCACGCCTATGTCGATGGCCTCAGTCACGCGGAAATTGCTGCCCATACTGGGGCGCCCCTCGGTACCGTTAAAGCCTGGATAAAACGCAGTTTACTGCGCTTACGGGAGTGTATGGCATGACCCGCCCTAATGATAACGAACGCGAAGATGACCATGCCTTGGCGGGTGAATACGTGCTAGGCACACTGTCGTTAGAGCAGCGCAAAGCGCTGGAAGCTCGTTTGCCCAATGAGCCTGAACTGCAAAAAGCCGTGATGGCTTGGGAAGAGCGTTTCTTGCCCTATACCGCTATCACCGATCCGGTATCGCCCTCTGATTATTTATGGCCACGTATTGAGCGCAGCCTAAAGGCACGAGAAGCGTCCGCTAAACGTACCAGTTCTGTTGTTGTGCCTCCAAGGCCTCGGCGCATGCTACACAGCTTGCCACTTTGGCGTGGCGCTGCCGGGTTTGGCCTGGCGGCGGCGTTAGTCATGGGCGTAATGCTGGCAAATGAAGTCACTGAGCCAACTATTTCAACTACGCCCGAGTACATGGTGGTTCTGCTCGCGCCGCAAACTCAGTCAGCGGGCTGGGTAGTCCAGGCCTCATCGCGACAGGAAATAGAGCTGATCCCGCTGGGTACGTTCGAAGTGCCTGAAGGGAAGGCGCTAGAGTTCTGGACCAAGGCGGATGAGTGGCAGGCTCCGGTATCACTGGGGTTAGTCGAACCTGGTCAGCCCATTCGGATGCGCTTAGACCAGTTGCCGCCGCTTGAAGATAACCAACTGTTTGAGCTAACGCTGGAAGACGAAACCGGTTCGGCCACCGGTCTGCCCACCGGTCCCATTGAGTTTATTGGTCGCGCGGTCGAGATTTAGCCACTCTAAAAGCGCCTGTTAAAAGTGTTTTAAAAGAACGATAAGCCAACTTGGAACAGGCGTTCCACGTCGCGAATGCGGCGCTTGTCGATCACGAACAAAATCACGTGATCGCCGCTCTCAACCATCACATCGCCGTGTGCGATGATGACCTCTTTGCCGCGCACAATTGCCCCAATCGTGGTGCCTTCCGGTAGGTCGATCTCGCGGATGGTGCGGCCGACCACTTTAGACGACTGCTTGTCACCGTGGGCAATGGCTTCAATCGCTTCGGCGGCGCCCCGGCGCAGCGAGTGCACATTAACGATATCGCCGCGTCGCACGTGCGTCAGCAGGCTGCCGATGGTCGCCTGCTGGGGCGAAATAGCGATATCGATCTCGCCACCCTGCACCAAATCCACATAAGCGGCGTTGTTAATCAGCGTCAGCACCTTCTTGGCGCCTAACCGCTTGGCCAGCAGCGAGGACATGATATTGACCTCGTCGTCGTTGGTCAGCGCGCAGAAGATATCGCACTCTTCGATGTTCTCTTCTTCCAGCAGGCGCTTGCTGGTGGCGCTGCCGTGGAGCACCACGGTGCGATCCAGCCGCTCCGATAGCGTGGTACAGCGCTCCAGATTGTGCTCGATGATCTTGACCTGGTGGCTATGCTCTAGATGCTCTGCCAAGCGTTCGCCGATATTGCCACCCCCGGCAATCACCACGCGGCGGAAATCCCGCTCGACCCGGCGTAGCTCACTCATGACCGCACGAATATCGCGACGAGCGGCGAGGAAAAACACCTCATCGTCGGCTTCGATGACCGTATCGCCGCGGGGAATAATCGGTCGATTGCGCCGGTAGATCGCCGCCACGCGGGTATCCACGTTGGGCATATGGCGGCGAAGAAAGGCTAAATCCTGGCCTACCAGCGGGCCGCCGTAAAACGCTTTCACCGCTACCAGCTGTACCAGGCCACCGGCAAACTCCAGCACCTGTAAGGCACCGGGGTGCTCGATCAGGCGGCGCACGTGGTCGGTGACTACCTGCTCGGGGCTGATGAGGACATCAATGGGAATCGCTTCGTGGGCAAAGAGGCCTTTACGGGTTAAATACGCCGTAGCGCGCACCCGGGCGATCTTGGTCGGAGTGCGAAACAGCGTGTGGGCGACCTGGCAGGCGATCATGTTAATTTCATCGCTGCTGGTTACTGCAATCAACATATCGGCGTCTTCGCAGCCTGCCTGGCGCAGCACAATGGGGTATGAGCCCGCGCCGGTCACGGTGCGGATATCGAGTTTGGTGTGCAGGTCGCGCAGTTTTTTGGCATCGGTATCAACGACAGTGATGTCGTTCTCCTCACGGGCGAGGTGTTCTGCCAAGGTGCCGCCGACCTGGCCGGCGCCGAGAATAATGATCTTCATGGGCTATTGTCCTCACGGTCAGGCTCAAGGGAGAGCCGGTAACCAATGCCGGGTTCTGTTTGTAACAGGGTAGGCGACTGGGGATCGTCGCCGAGTTTGTAGCGCAGTTTGCTCACCACAATACGCAAATAGTGGCTGTCGTCCTGGTGGGTGGGGCCCCAGATCTGACGAAGTAGCTGGGTCTGAGTCACGACGCGTCCAGCACAAGCGATAAGATGGGCCAGAACGGCAAACTCCTTAGGCGTTAAATGAACCGCAATGTTATTCAAACTGACTTGGTGGGCGGCGATATCGACCACCAGTCCACCATGCTTGAATCGCTGAGCACTGGGATTGGCGCGCCGTCTTAATAATGCCCGAATACGGGCCAACAACTCCTGGATACCAAATGGCTTGGTAACGTAGTCGCTTGCACCGTTATCCAGTGCACGCACTTTTTCTGCCTCGTGCCCGCGAACCGAAACTATGATAACGGGCACTTCATAATGCTGGCGGATGGCATCGAGTACCTGCTGACCGTCCATATCGGGTAGGCCAAGATCCAACAGAACGATGTCCGCGTTGGGTGCAGATGCACCGGCGCTGAGTTTTTCCAGCCCTTCACGACCAGTGGCGGCCTCGATCACCTGGAACCCCTGGGAGGCAAGGCTGATGCGCAAGAAGTGGCGAATATGCGGTTCGTCATCGATGACCAATACTCGCACTTGATTACTGCTCATTGTCTGCCTCCTCGCGGGGGGAGGGTAGCGGCAGTGACATGGTGATCGTAGTGCCGATCCCTGCGGGCCCTTGACTGGCGTGGATCTGCCCTGCGTGGGCGCCCAGCATACCGCGGCAAATCGCCAGCCCCAGGCCACTTCCATGTCGGCTGCGATCACCTTCATGGCCAGTAACGAACATATCGAATACCCGTTCCCTCAGCGCTGGCGGAATTCCGGGGCCCTCGTCGGTGACTGAAAATAGCAGGGTAGGCGTATCATCAGTGTTGGGCTTAGTAGAGCCACTTTTCCCAGCTCTGTCAGTGCCGGAGCAGCAGGCTTCGATAATGATGCAGCCATTTGGGGGCGAGAAACGAGCCGCATTCTCCAGCACATTGACCAGGGCCTGTTCGATCAGGGCCGGATGCACATAGAGCAGCGGCAGGTCGTCAGGCCAGTGCTGCTTTATCTGGAGGTCATCAAGGATACTGCCCAGGCGCTTACGAGCCGATGAGACCAGGTCGTCAAACGCGGCCCAGTCACGCTCGATTTTCATATCGCCATGGCCGAGGCGGGTCATGTCCAGCAGGTTCTGTATATAGCGATTTAGCCGTTCGCTTTCGCTCAATACGCCATCCAGCAGCTCGAAGCGATCCTGCTGGGTCAACTGAGCATCCAGGGTGCGCAAAGAGCTGGCGGCACCAATGATTGATGCCAGCGGGGTACGCAAATCGTGGGATACCGATGAGAGTAGCGCGGACCGCAGCCTTTCCTGCTCTTCTGCAAGGCGCGCTTCACTCAGCTCCAGCAGCCGTTGTCGGCTATCGCCAGCGAGCTTACCCACTACGAGTGCCACCAATAGGAAGAATAGCAGCGTCAGTAGCTGCTCCTGCTCTTCGACCGCAAATGAAAAATGCGGGACGGTAAAGCAGAAGTTAAAGGTCAGAAACCCCAGCAGGGCGCTGAGCAAAGCCGCATAGCTCCCAGCCACAACAGCGCTGGTGAGTACTGCGGTAAGAAAGATCAACGAAAGATTGGCTAGTGCCAGCCAAGCGTACAGACCCCAGGCGATCAGCAGCGCAGCGCCGGTACTCGCCAGGGCGATGAGGATTTCAAACGGCGTGGGAGCGCGCAGCCGACGAACGAAGTGCGAGGCGGACCTGCTAATTGATTTGCCAAGCGGCATGATGTTGTCGTCCTTCATGGTAATTCGCTAGCGGCGCCAGAACATCGGGGTCAGCAGTACGACGACCGTCAAAATTTCCAGACGTCCCATCAGCATGCCGATACATAGTAGCCACTTGGCAGCGTCGGGCAGGGAGGCGAAGTTGCCCGCAGGGCCGATGATGTCACCCAGGCCGGGACCTACATTGGTAACCGCCGTGGCGGCACCGGAAAGGGCGGTTACCAAATCAAGTCCCAACGCGGAAAGGCCTAGTGCCAGTGCGGCGATGGTAATGAAGAAAAAGAACGAAAAGGCGACTACGCTGCGTGAAATGTCGCTGGTTACCGGCTGCTGATTGTAGCGAGTGGTAAATATGCCATTGGCATGGATCAAGTAGTGCAACTGATTACGCAGCATCAAGGTGGCAATCTGCAGGCGGAAGATTTTCATCCCACCGCTGGTCGAACCGCTGCAGCCTCCGACAAAGGTGAGGTAGAAAAATGCCATCATCGGGAGTGCACCCCAAAGCGTATAATCGTCAGAGGCATAGCCGGTGGTGGTTACTATGGATACGACGTTAAAGGTGACGTGGGTCAACGACTCAAACCAGTTATCTCCGTGAGCAACCCGCCAGAGGCTAATAAGCAGAACCGCGGTAAGCAGCAGCTTTAACAGCCCCCGTACCTGCTGGTCTTGCCATAAGGCGCTACTTGAACCTCGTATGAAACGGATATACAGCACAAAGGGAAGCGCGCCGCTGAGCATGAAAAAGCTGGCCATCCAGAGCAGCCAAGGTTGCCCGCTATAGGCCCCAAAGGAGGCGTCTGAGTTGGCAAATCCGCCGGTGGAAAGCGATGTCATGCCATGTACGGTGGCGTCCAACAGCGTCATCCCACCGGTCCAGTAACTGCCAATCGCGACCAGGGTCAAAGCCACATAAATGGTAAGGGTTGCTTTGGCGATACCACCCGTACGCGGCATCACTTTATCCGACCAGTCGGATGATTCAGTATGGAACAGCCGCATACCGCCTACTTTCAGAAACGGCAAGATTGCGATGCCCATGACGATAATGCCGATGCCGCCCATCCACTGCATTAGCCCTCGCCACAGTTTCAGGCCATCGGAAAAGTGTTCGATGCCGACCAGGATGGTCGACCCCGTGGTGGTAATCGCCGAAACCGATTCAAAGACGGCATTGGTAAACGTCAATTGGGGGGCGCCAAGTACGAGCGGTAGGCTGGCAAAACCGCTGATGGTGACCCAGCTGGCAGCGGTCAGAATGAACATCTGCCAGGGCTTCAGCTCAAGCGTGGCCCGGAAGGTGAGTAGCCAGGTAAGTGCGGCCGCCCCCACTATGAACAGCACAGAGATACCAAAGGCGGGTGCGTCGGGATCATGCTCGATAAGCAATATAATCAGGGGAGCCAGCATGAATAGGGCCAGTACTACCCAGAGAATCGACATGATTTTAAAGACAGGGGCCCAGTGCCGATAAACATCCCTACTGCGATGAAACAACGGTGTAAAAGGTGTCATATACCTGACTCGCCATTTAGTATTCTTAAGCATGCGCTAAGAGAACATGCCCTTCCATAAAAAGTCTGTAAAAACCAAGCCGTTTGGATAATTATTTGTGGAATGGCTCTGCTGTCACGGTCCCATTTCGCGCTTTAGCGACGCAGAGAGAATGTTATGAACTGTTGGCGGTAGATAATCCCAATTTTTGTAGTAAAATTACACAAATTATTGCGTACAATGTCTTCTTTCAGGTAGGTTTTAGGTAATCTAACTACATTAGATTGACTAACTATAAATAGGAGCAACGATGAGCCAGTCCAATGCTTCCCAAGGTGCGCCGCTGGGCGATCCAGATAATGCTATCGATTTAGCGCTGTTTGGGGCGCTGGGTGATCTTGCCATGCGCAAGCTGTTTCCTGCCTTATACCATCTTGACCGTGAAGGCTTAATGCCTGAAAGCACGCGCATCATGGGACTGGCTCGCCAAGAGCACGATGTGGCGTCGTTTCGGCAGCTGGTTAACGACGCGCTGCAAAAGCGACTGAAAAGCGGCGAGCAGGACAAGCAAAGCTTGGAACGCTTTCTCGCCCGCCTGGATTACCTGCAACTCGATTTTTCCAGTGTCGACGGGTACGACGCAATCCGCCAGTGGCGAAAGGGGGCACCCCGCCCGATGGTGGTGTATCTTTCCGTTGGCGCGCGTATTTACGGTGATATTTGCCGTCACCTTCAGGCCAGCAAAAGCCTGGATGAAGAGTCCCGCGTGGTGGTTGAAAAACCGATTGGTTCCGATCTGCACTCCTCAATTGAAATTAACGACGCCATTGGCGAGGTGTTTCCCGAGTCGCGGATTTATCGCATCGACCATTATTTGGGCAAAGAGACCGTACAGAACCTGATCGCACTGCGTTTTGCCAACCCGCTATTCGGTACTCAGTGGAATCAGAACAACATCTCCCATGTGGAGATCACCGTAGCGGAAAAAGTGGGCATTGAGGGTCGCTGGGGCTACTTCGATGAGGCGGGTCAGTTGCGCGATATGGTGCAAAACCATCTGCTGCAGCTACTGTGCTTAATCGCCATGGATCCACCCTCGAACCTGGATGCCGATGCCATCCGTGACGAGAAGGTGAAAGTGCTTAAAGCACTCAAGCCCTTTGTGGGCGAAGCGCTAGATCGAGACGTGGTGCGCGGTCAGTACATCGCGGGCAACAGCGACGGTCAGTCGGTACCCGGCTATCTAGAAGAAGAGGGCGCCAATACCCAGAGCCAGACCGAAACCTTTGTCGCGATGAAAACCGAAGTGGCTAACTGGCGTTGGGCGGGCGTACCGTTTTATTTGCGCACCGGTAAACGGATGCCGGAAAAACTGTCGCAGATCGTGATTCACTTCCGCCAGCAGCCGCACTATATCTTCGATCCGGACCAGCGCAATATTGCCTCCAATAAGCTGATTATCCGCTTACAGCCGGAAGAGGGCATCGCCCTCCAGGTGTTGACCAAAGACAGTGGCCTGGATAAAGGCATGCGCCTGCGGCCCGGCCCGCTACATTTGGACTTTAACAGTGCCTTCCCGAAATCGCGCATTCCCGATGCCTACGAACGACTATTGCTGGAAGTCATGAAAGGGCAGCAGTATCTGTTCGTTCGCCGCGATGAAATCGAACATGCATGGCGCTGGTGCGACCAACTGATTGACGGTTGGAAAAAACGTGACACATCGCCGCGTCGTTACCCTGCAGGTTCTTGGGGACCGGTCGCCTCCATCGCTATGATTACCCAAGACGGCCGCAGCTGGTACGAGGATTATTAATATGAGCCAAGCACGCCAACAGCTCGCCGAGCAGCTTGCCGAAGCGGTGTTTCAAGCCCTGCAAGAAGATTTAAATCATCAAGAGCGCGCTCTGTTAGTCGTCTCAGGTGGCTCGACGCCGGTACCGTTTTTTAAGACGCTGGCGCTCAAGCCACTGTCGTGGGAGCGCATTGACATTACCCTTGCCGACGAGCGGTGGGTCGGAAAGGAAAGCACCGATAGCAACGCCAAGCTGGTTCGCGAACACCTGTTGCAGGGTGAAGCGACGGCTGCCCAATTTATACCGTTAACTTGTGATGCCTCGACACCGGAAGAAGGTGTCGAGGAAGTCGCTAAGCGAATGGATGCATTGGCGTGGCCTGCCAGCGTCGTAATTCTGGGCATGGGCGGTGATGGTCACACCGCCTCGCTGTTCCCTGATAGCCGTGAGCTCGACCTGGCACTTTCCACGGATGAGTTGCTGGTGGCAGTGCGCACCCCTAGCCAGCCGCAGCCGCGCATTACCTTCTCAGCGGATCGCTTACATCAAGCGCGCCGTCATTTTCTACATATTACCGGCGACGATAAACGCGCCGTATTGGCCAAGGCATTGAACGGCGACGACGTGCGTCAACTGCCGATACGTGTCTTTTTAACTTGCCCCCTGGCGATTTACTGGGCGCCCTAAGGTCAATCCTTTAGGCCCGCCCTTGAGAATTAACCGCCTTAGTCAATAATAATTTGCTTGGAGACTCACTCATGACTATCGATAAACAGTTACCGTCTACACGTACCGCCGAGCTTGATAGCATCTGCTTAAAAGCCGAAGTGATCCCCGTCATCACTATTGAGCGCTTGGAAGACGCTGTCCCGTTGGGCCGCGCACTGGTGGAGGGGGGGTTAACTGTACTGGAAGTCACCCTACGTACCGATTGTGCTCTGGAAGCGGTAAAACGCATGCGTGAAGCGCTGCCCGGTGCCAGCATTGGCGTGGGCACGGTATTAACCCCGGCCCAGTACCGCCAAGCTGAGCAGGTCGGCGCTGATTTTGTGGTAACTCCCGGTGCCACCGACGCTCTCTACCGCTATGGCGTTGAAAGCCCGGTACCGATGTTGCCAGGCGTCTCAACTGTTTCTGAGTTGATGACTGGCTGGCAGTACGGCTACCGTCGGTTTAAGTTCTTCCCTGCGGAATCCAGCGGTGGCGCTAAAGCGATCAAAGCGTTTGGAGCGCCGATTCCTGAAGCACGCTTTTGTCCCACTGGCGGTATCACTGTTGATAACGCCGATGACTATTTATCGTTGCCCAATGTGATGTGTGTCGGCGGTTCATGGTTGACGCCTAAAGCAATGGTGGAAGCGGAAGATTGGGACGGTATCCGTGAACTCGCACGCCAATCAGCCGAGCGTTTTCATCATTAAGTAAGCTGCCGCTGCGTATCGATAGCAGCGCTGGCAGCCGCCCTGGTTTATGTTTTTAAACGTCATGTTTAAGAACTGAGCCGGGGCTTTTTTATGCGCTGATTGTGTCCACTTGGCGCTTTGAAGGAGCGACTAAGACCAAAGGTGTATAACGGGGCTATATTCAGCTCGTCTAAAATGACTGAATAATATGTCTGACATTTTAATCCGCGCATACCGTAACGTGCGTGCCACTTATAAAGATGATGAGGTAAGTCAATATGCACGCGTTGACCCTGGCGTCTTTCCTGTTCTTTACAGGACTTGTCGCCTTCATTACTTGGCGCATTACGCGCCGCGATGACCACTCAAGCACCAGCGGCTACTTTCTCGCCGGTCGCACGCTAACCTTTCCGCTGATTGCTGGCTCACTATTGATGACCAACCTCTCTACCGAGCAAATGGTAGGGTTGAACGGGGCTGCCTTTGCCGATGGTTTAAGTGTAATGGCCTGGGAAGTGGTGGCGGTTATTGCGCTGGTAGCGCTGGCGCTATTTTTCCTGCCGCGATTTTTGAAAAGTGGCATTGCCACGTTACCGCAGTTACTCGAAATACGTTTCGATAAAACCACACAGCTAATCACCAATATCATTTTCTTGATTGCCTACGCGGTGATTCTGCTGCCGATTATCCTCTATTCGGGCGCCATCGGGTTGCAGGGAATGCTTGATCTTCCTGGATTAACCGGCATTGAGTCGTCCTCGACGCTGCTCTGGTTAACGGTGTGGATCGTCGGCATTATCGGCTCGGTGTATGCGCTGTTTGGCGGGCTGCGCACGGTAGCGGTGTCCGACACGCTTAACGGCGTCGGGCTGCTGATCGGTGGTTTTGTGATTGTCTACTTCGGCCTGCAGGCCGTGAGTGGCGGCACAGGTATTATGGAAGGTTGGAGCATCCTGAAAGAGAGCGACCCGGATAAGCTGAATTCGATTGGTGGTGCTGATCAGCAGGTGCCGTTCTTTACGCTGTTTACCGGTGTGTTCCTGATTAACTTGTTCTACTGGAGCACCAACCAGCAAATTATCCAGCGTACTTTTGCGGCCAAAAACCTTGCTGAAGGCCAGAAGGGCGTTCTGCTGACCGGTCTCTTCAAGCTGCTGGGGCCGCTGTACCTGGTGCTGCCGGGTATCATCGCTTACCATCTTTATGCTGACCAGGGCGTACGTGCCGATGAAGCCTACGGCCATTTGGTATTTAACGTACTGCCGCCTTACCTCACCGGTTTCTTTGCCGCAGTGATGGTGGGTGCGATTCTGTCGTCGTTTAACTCCGCGCTTAACAGCACCACCACGATTTTCAGCCTGGGCATCTATAAAGGTGTGCTGAATAAAGAAGCTACCGAAGAGCAGGTGGTTAAATCAGGCAAGGTGTTTGGCTGGATCATGGCCATCATCACGATGATCATTGCGCCGCTGCTGGCCGGCCAGGAAAGCCTGTTTGGCTACCTGCAGAAGATGAACGCGATCTACTTTATTCCAATTCTGGCGGTGGTGCTGGTTGGCCTGCTGACCAAGCGTGTTCCGCCTATGGCGGCCAAGATTGCTCTGGTGGGCGGTTGCTTATTGATTGCTGCCGGTTACTTTGTGCCACCGTTCACGCTGCTGCCGCAGGTCATGCACGAGTTCCACTTCGTGGCGCTGGTATTTGTGTTATTAGTGGCGGTGATGCTGATCATCGGCAAGCTTCGCCCGCGTGAAACTGATTGGATTCAGGAGCACAGCGGCGACGTCGACCTAACCCCCTGGAAAGGCGCCGTGCCTGCTGGCATCGTGTTGGTCGTATTAGTGATCGTTATGTATATAAGCTTTGCTGGTTAACATCCGTCGATCCTAAACGCTTAAGCCCACAATGAATAAGACCCCGCTAGCCATAGCGGGGTCTTATGCTTTAAAGCCGCGTTAAAAAGACGGTTATGACAGCTTTAAAAGCGGCTCGACAAGCCCTTTGATACCGGTTTCGACCACATAAAGCGATCCTGCCGTTGGCTCTTGGGCTAGCTGCTCAGCGCTAAATCCCTCTTGGGCCGTGGTGATATAGAGCGTTTTTAGGTCGGGACCTGCAAACGCTGAACAGGAAGGTTGGCTGACCGGCAACTCGACACGGCCTATCACTTTTCCGTCATGATTCAGGCGCACAACTTGTCCCGCACCCCACAGTGCTAGCCAAAGACAGCCTTCGCTATCGACTACCGCACCATCGGGATTGCCCAGGGTAGAGGAGAAGTCCGCCCAGGGCTGCGGTTCGCCTTCTGGCCAACCTTCACTGTCGAGCGCCCAGCGCATCACCACGCCCGTCACCGTATCGGTAAACCAGGCAAAACAGCCATCGGCTGAGAAGCAAATAGCGTTAGGAATCGTTAAGCCTGAGCGTAACCGTGTGAGCTCGCCACGATGTAGGCGGTAAAGGCTGCCCGCGCCTTTTTCAGCCTTCTTGCCCATGGTGGAAAGCCACAGACTGCCATGGCGATCAACACGGGCATCATTGCTACGCGTTACCGGGTTATCGGTCTCGAAATCACAAAACGCTTCTACGCTACCGCTATTGGTATCGAACCTACATAAGCGATCTTCACCGACTAACAGCAGCCCGCCGCCTTCAAGCGGCGTGGCCAGCGAGACCATATGATCAAGCTGATAGTGGCCGCTTTCCCCGGTAGCGGGGGAGAGCCAGTGCAATCGCTTTCCAAGAATATCGCACCAATAAAGGCGCTGATTAATAGCATTCCACTGCGGGCCTTCCCCCAGCGTGCAGCGGCTATCAACCGCTAACTCGGCCTGCCACGTTGAAACACTGATGTCTGTATTCATTGTTGTTTGCTCTCCTTATTATTCTCCCGCTGACCAAGCATCAACAAGGGCTTGCGCTTGTTGCCGTACCTGAGCAGCGCTTTGGCCGGGTTTGTATAGCGCACTGCCCAAGCCTGCGCCGTCGACGCCAGCGGCGCGCCACTCAGCGAAATTATCGACCCCAACGCCACCCACGGCATATAGCCGTGTGCCTGCCGGTAATACGGCACGTATCGCTTTCATACCTTCTAATCCTACCTGCACCGCGGGAAAGAGTTTAAGCCCTGTCGCCCCTGCATCGAGTGCATCAAAGGCTTCAGAGGGTGTGACAATCCCCGGCCAACTCGCCATACCCAGCCGGTGGGTTTCTTCAATCACCGCTGGCCGACAGTTGGGCGAAACGATTAAGCGTCCCCCAGCGGTGTGAACATCGCGTACTTGAGCTGGCGTGAGCACCGTACCTGCACCAATCACTGCACGCTCGCCAAACGCGTCTACCAAGCGACGAATGCTCTCTAGTGGGTTGGGTGAGTTAAGCGGCACCTCAATTTGGGTGATGCCCGCGGCTAGCACCGCTTCCGCGATATCCACGGCCTCATCAGGCGTTACACCGCGCAAAATACCAATCAGTGGCAGCGACATGGGTAATTTCTCCGTTAATAGTGAGCAGCATTAAGCCTTCAATGCATGATGAGCAAGCCGAAGGCCTGCTAGCACAGCCTCATCGCCATCCACATGCTGTGTCTGAAAGCCGATTGCATTGAGGGCTAACGTATAGCGCTGACAAAGGGCTTGGTTACCGATTAGCGTGATTGGCGCTTGGCTTGACGGCTCACGGCAGGCGCCAGCAAGTTCAAGGCCGATAGCGAGCCCGGAGAGCCTGGCCGCCAGTACGGCCCCTCGCATTTTGCCGGTAGGTAGTCGACCATCGAGTAAATCTTGCGCACGCAGGCCGAACAGACGGCTGCTAAAGGTTTCGGGCGCTTCATGGCTTTCGCTGACCGCTGTCACAAAGGCATCACGGCAGGCCGCATCGTTCAAGTCGTCACTGCCGATGGAGTGTTGCAAAACTGATTGGCGTGCCAAGAGCTGATAAAGCTCGCCGGTCAGATACGTAGTGAACTGGGTGACGGTGCCTGCTTCCAGGGTAGCCCATTTGGCGTGCGTGCCGGGTAGACAAGCGAGGCCTGAAAAATCAGGCGTATCGGCGACCAGCCCCGCCAGCTGGGTCTCTTCACCGCGCATCACGTCAAAGTGGGCTGTCGCGCTGCGGGTTTGGCTTAAACCAGGCAGCAGATAAACGTGCAGCTGGCTGCCCGTAAGCGTTGGCGTCACCGCACCCTGGCTGAGTTGATCGAGCCGCGTTGGAACCGGCAGATAAGCGGCCTCCAGCCAGCCCTGGCGGGCGCCCGCCATGCCACACACTAACACCTTTGTAGGCGCATTCGTGGGCAGCCAGTCACCCACTAACCGTAGCAGCTCGGCTGCATACTCATCGGCTTTAAGCGACAGCATGCCCTTGTCGCTACTGGCTTGGGCAATCACTTGATCGTATTGATCCAGTCCCCAGGCGCGCAGGTTGCTAGAGCCCCAGTCCACGGCAATCCAGGATAACTGATGTGCTATTTCAGTCGTTTCACGCATCGCGTTTGATTCCATGGCTTACCACTCCGCAATTGAACCGTCTTCATGCGTCCAAACCGGGTTACGCCAGCGGTGACCCACTTTGGCGCGCTCCTCAACGAACTCTTCGTTGATCTCTACACCAAGGCCTGGGCCTTGGGGAATGGCGCAGAAACCGTCTTCAATGGCGAGCGCCGATTTATCGACCAAGTAGTCGAGAACGTCGTTGCCCTGGTTGTAGTGGATGCCCATGCTCTGCTCTTGAATAAAGGCGTTGTGGCTGACTGCATCCAGCTGTAGCGATGCGGCCAGCGTTAACGGACCGAGCGGGCAATGGGGTGCCAGGGCGACATCGTAGGCCGATGCCAGGGCGTTGATCTTTAGCCCCTCGCTGATCCCGCCGCAGTGGGAAATGTCGGGCTGAATAATGTCGATCATGCCGTCGGCCAGCAGGTCGCGGAACTGAAAGCGGGTGTGCAGCCGTTCCCCGGTGGCCAGCGGGTAACCCAGGCCACCGGCAATATCCTTCAGGCAAGGCAAGTGCTCCGGGGCGACCGGCTCTTCCACGAACATCGGGTGAAAAGGCTCCAGCTCTCGCAGCAGTGCTTTGGCCATTGGCCGATGTACGCGGCCATGAAAGTCGATCCCAATGCCAACATCCGGGCCCACGGCGTTTCGCGCTTCCGCGACTCGTGCTACTGCTTCATCAATCTTGCGATGGGAGTCGACGATTTGCAGTTCGGGCGTACCGTTCATTTTGAAGGCAGTAAAGCCTTTTTCGACCAAGGCCTTGGCACCAGCGCCCACGTCGCTCGGGCGGTCGCCACCGGTCCAGGCGTACATGCGCATCTTGTCGCGTACGGCGCCGCCTAACAGCTGGTGAACGGGCACACCCAGATCGCGACCTTTAAGGTCCCATAGCGCCTGATCGATACCGGCAATCGCGCTCATCAGAATAGGGCCACCGCGGTAGAATCCGGCGCGATACATGATGTTCCAGAGGTGTTCGATTCGGTGCGGGTCCTGGCCGATCAGGTAGTCGGAAAGCTCGTGAACGGCGGCTTCAACGGTTGCGGCGCGGCCTTCAATCACCGGCTCGCCCCAACCGTAGCAGCCTTCGTCAGTCTCGATTTTGAGAAACAGCCAGCGCGGAGGAACTTGCCAGGTCTTTAGCTTGGTAATTTTCATGTCCGGTCATCCTTTTGGATAGGAAATATTTAGTGAGTAATGTTAGCTAACAATGCCAAGGTCAATGGCGGTGCGGCGCAGCACTTCTCTGGCGGCGGTTTCTGCAGCGCTGGCATCGCGATGGCGAATAGCGTCAAGTACTTGACGATGGCGGGCGAGGCTGTCGTCCAAGGTGTCAGTACGGTGTTGAGAGCCATGAATCAACGCCATGATAGATGGGCGCAGTAAATGCCCCATTTGTCGCCAGACTAAATTGTGACTAGCGCGATAGGTGGCATCGTGAAAGGCAACGTCGTATTCCGCATGCTCATCGCGCGCATCAACGCTGCCTGCGGTGTTTTCCATACCCGCAAAGGCGCGCTCCAAGCGTTCGAGGTCTTCAGCTTCAGCGGCCTGGGCGGCGAGCCCGGCGACTACTGGTTCGGCAGAAAAACGAAAGGCGTAAATGGCCCGTACCAGCTGAGGGTCAAGATTGACCAGGCCGGTCATCCACTCGCTCATCAGCGGGTCGAGCAGGTGCCAGTCGCCCATTTCGCGCACCAGCGTGCCCCGACCCGCCGTACGTTCCAGTAGCCCTGCCGCGGAGAGGCTGGTCAGCGCATTGCGCACCTGATTGCGGCTCACCGCAAAATGTTTGCTGATATCAAGCTCGCGGGGAAAGGTAGCACCCGGCTGCCAATGGCCTGTCAGCAGCGCCTGAGCGAGTAGGCGTGCTAACTGTTCAGCGCCCCCTTGGTGGGGCGGTAGAGCGTCCAGCGTCATGGCGTGTCTCTTATTTTTTATTGGTTGAATCTTAGTCTAGTAAATGTCTGACATTTAAACAAGTCATGCCATGAGAGTCTTTAGATAGCCGATGACGCCTTATCCAATCAAAAAAGCCCACACCGGTTTGAAACAGATGTGGGCCAGTGACTAACGACTCGTGGGAATGCCGTGGCGTAGCATCCAAATTAGAAAAGTAAGAAATGCCAACTTCAGACTGTCATTACTCCGTCATTTCTCCTCGCTAACGTATCTCAATAACCAATGGAGAACATAATGCGGAAAAAACTATTACTCACGGGTGTCGCGTGTATGACGGCTTTAGCGTCTTCTGCTCAGGCTGAGGTGCTAGGCGGATTGGTGTTTTCTGACACTACGCCCATTGCCCAAAACATGAACGCAGCAGATGAGTTCACAATTGTAGGTGATGACGACTTGATGACTATGGATGCCATCAATGCAGATGGCTCGGTAAGGGCCATTGTTGAAATACCAACGGGTACATCGGCGAAATGGGAAGTCAGTAAAGATGATCCCAAAGCGGTTTATTGGGAATATAAAGATGGTGAACCGCGCGTGGTGAGTTACCTGGGGTATCCCGGTAATTATGGTGCTATTCCAGGCACTGCTCTGCCAAAAGAGTTGGGCGGTGATGGGGATCCGCTCGACGTGATCGTTTTGGGTCAAGCCGTACCTCGTGGTGAAATTGTCGACGTGAACGTGATCGGTGTACTGAAAATGCTGGATGGCGGCGAGCAAGATGACAAGCTAATTGCCGTTCTCACTCAGGATTCACCTTTTGCACATATTGAAAGCATGGCGCAGCTAGATAGCGAGTACCCAGCTGTAAGTCAGATCATTGATCTATGGTTTGCCAATTACAAAGGGCCTGATGGCGGTATGGAAGGGCTTGGATTTGACGATGCAGAATCGGCAAGGGCGGCGCTAGAAGCCGCTGCTGAAAACTTCGCAGCGATGCAATAATGACTAAATTGTAGTCATTGGAAGTTGAGGATCTCAGCTTACTGTTGCTACTGCCCAGCGAGCATCGGTGACCGTCCAGGCGGTCACCGAACTGGATAGTCATTAAGTGGTTCGAAGCACTTCGATATCCGCATGGGTAGGGAGTGATGCGTAAGCGCCTGGCCGAGTAACGGCATGGGCGCCGCAGCGGCAGGCGGTACCCACTGCGCGACTGAGAAAGTCGGCATCGTTGTACCAGTTCTCATTGATGCCGTGGGCCGAGAGCTCCGCTAGCAGCCCACCAATAAAGGAGTCACCTCCGGCGGTAGTATCCACCGCTTCAACGCTCGGAGGCGCAATGCGCTGATCAATACCGACGCCTTTGAGTACGACATCATTGGGGCCGTCGGTGATTAAGATAACTTTTACCCCTGCCGCTAGCCGCTCTGAAAGCCACGACTCCGCAGGGTGGTCGGCACGTAAGTAGTCAAGCTCTTCCAGGGATAGCTTGAGCAGCTCAGCACCGTCTAGCAGCTGCGTGACTAAGCTGGCATCCGCTTCGTCCTCGGGCCATAAATTGTGACGCAGGTTGGCGTCTACGCTGACCAAGCAACCTGCCCGTTTGGCCATGGTGGCCATTGCCAAGGTGACATCGGCAATCTCAGGGTCGGTCAGGCTGTTACTGCACAGGTGTAGAATGGCAGGGCTCTCGAAGATGCCATGGGGTAAATGCTCAAGGCGATAAAGCAGATCAGCCGCGGGTGGGCGATAAAAATCAAAAGTGCGTTCGCCCGCGTCATCCCGGGAAACGAACGCCAGCGCTGTGCGGGCTTCTCGGGTATATACCACGCCGCTTGTGTCGACGCCGTGACTGTTGAGTTCGCGCACGATGAAGTGACCAAACGTATCGTCGCCCACCATGCCTAGAAACTGGCTGGGTACGCCTAAACGAGCGCAGGCGACCGCCACATTAGCGGGAGCACCACCGGCGTAGGGCGTAAAGGTTTCCTGTGCATCCGTTGCCGCCCCTAGACGGCTGGAGAGCATATCCACCAGTGCTTCCCCAAAGGCGATGATTGGCGTCATCAGTGGCTCCTTAGTGTAATTATCGTAATAGTTGTTTTGTACCGCGTCGTTTTATACAAATAGCCTTATGCCACGCAGTGGCCGCGGGCGGCTTCTAGCAATTCATACCAGGCTTCCCGGGGTAGCGTGGCAGGGCCTTTGAGCATGTCGTTGATTCGCTCAGGTTTAACGCTGCCAATTACCGGTACTGGCGAGTTAGGAAGACTGCGCAGCCATGCCAGCGCTAAAGCACTAGGGGTGCTATCAAGCTCTGTTGCCCACTTATCCAAACAGTCACCAACGGCGCCTTGCATCAATTGCCCACCTGCCAAAGGTGACCATGCCATGGGCGCGTGGCCATCGGCACAGAGATCATCAAAGCTGCCGTCAAACAGCGGCGTTGTGTGGGCAATAGAGAGCTCGATTTGGTTGGCTGATAAGCGGTGATGCATGGCGCCCTGCAAGCGCCGCCACTGGCTGGGCAAATGGTTGGAAACCCCTGCTGCGCCAATTTTTCCGGCGTCAATGGCGTCGTCCAGCGCATGGCCGGTCGCTTCCGCGTTCATCAGAATATCGGGGCGGTGAATCAGAAAATGATCGAGACGTTCGACATTCAAACGCGCAAGTGAGGCATCAATGGCACTATGAAGATAAGCAGGGCTGGCGTTGTAGTGCTTTACCTTACCCGAACCGGGTGCAGGGTTGTCGTTGGCGATGCTCGCTTTGGTGACGACATTGACCCGCTGAGCCAGGGCAGGGCGCGCCCGCAGTGCGGCGCCAAAAAGCGTCTCGCCTTGGCCGTTGCCGTAAATGTCCGCATGGTCAAACCAATTAAGGCCCTGTTCAAGGTGCGCTTCGATCCAGTCCGCCAATCGCTCAGGTTCGTGCATGGAGGGTGTTTCGTGCAGGCGCATCATGCCGAGTAAAAACGGCACATCAAAAATGGCGGCGGGCATAGCAGGTTCCGTATTGGTGTTGTTAGGAGTGTTGTTAGAGGTGCTAGAAATGTTATTAAAAAACCTCTTCGTTATGCAGTGCCTCAGCGGCGCCTAATAAGCCTGTCCATGGGGCGGTAACCACCCAAATGGGGATATCGGCATTATAAGCACCCATGCGTCCTTTATTGACGAAAGCGGCGCGCAGTTCACTTTTGGGTAACCAATCGAGCAGGCGCGGCAGAATGCCCCCACACAGATAAACACCGCCCCTTGCGCCCATGGTCAAGGTGGCGTCGCCGCATACATCGCCAAGAATTTTTAGAAAACGCAGCAGGGCGGCAGTGGCGAGGGTATCGCCTTCATTGGCGGCTTTTGTGACATCTGCCGGGCTAGCTAAGCGTGGCTCAGCATCTTCAAATGTGCAGTAGGCTTGATAAAGTTCTAACAAACCCTGGCCGCATAAGACCCGCTCTACACTGATACGCGTACGACGCTGTTGAAACACATCCACAATCGCTCGCTCGGTATCATCCGTGGGCGCGAAGGTGACATGGCCGCCTTCGGTAGGCAGTGGAATCCAGGCGCGCTGGCCGGGGAACACCCCGGCAACGCCTAGCCCCGTGCCAGGCCCGATGACAAGGCGTGTGGCATGCGCCTGAGACTTGCCGGGCTGGACTTCGACCAATTCACTGGCAGCAACATGAGGTACACCCAGTGCCTGGGCAGTGAAGTCGTTAATGACTTTAAAAACAACGAGGTTCAGTGCTTGCTGAACCTCGCTTTTTAAAAATTCCCAGTGGTTATTGGTCATCTTGACCCGCTCAGCGTGAACGGGGCAAGCAAAGGCTAAGCACGCCTCTTGGGGGGCTTTATCGCCGGTAGCACCGACACGCTGTAAATAATCCTGCACCGCTTCAATAACGCCGGGGTAGTCAGCGCAGGGAAGATTCACAATATCGTGCGGCGTGATCTCGCCTGGCGTGACTAACGCCAGGCGTGCATTGGTGCCACCTATGTCGCCAATGAGGGCCGGTCGGCTCATTGGTCCTCCTGCTCGATTTTTTCCAGCTCCCGCGCTAGTACTTCTGCCTCAAAACCACCAAACACGCCCGCTCCCTCTTCGGCCTTGGTGGCCAAGTGGCGGAAGCCGCCAAAGAGCTCACGGCCCATGCCAAAGTGGTTGTGTTCCAGATTGGCTTCGGCGCACGGACGGGCATTGAATTTTGCGGCGTCTATCAATACGTTTAGCTCGCCACTGTCGGCATCCAGGCGGACGATATCGCCATCCTGAAGTTTCGAGAGCGGCCCACGGTCAACGGCCTCTGGCGTTACGTGGATAGCGGCCGGAACCTTGCCCGACGCCCCAGACATACGTCCGTCCGTAACCAGGGCAACTTTATAGCCGCGGTCTTGAAGCACTCCCAGGAACGGGGTGAGCTTGTGTAGTTCAGGCATGCCGTTGGCTTTGGGGCCCTGAAAGCGCACCACCACAATCACATCACGATCAAGCTGGCCGGATTCAAACGCCGCTTTTACCTGATTTTGATCATCAAACAGCTGTACCGGCGCTTCGATGACGCGATGATCCTGTTTCACTGCCGAGATTTTAATCACGCCGCGGCCCAGGTTGCCATCAAGCACGGTAAGCCCGCCGGTCGGCGAGAAGGGATTGCTAACCGGACGCAGGACATCTGTGTCATGGCTCGTGGCCGGTCCTTCTCTCCAGGTAAGCTTACCCTCTTCAAGGAAAGGCTCTTGAGTGTAGGCCGACATATCGGTGCCAAAGACAGTGGGAATATCCCCGTGGATAAGCCCAGCCTCGAGTAGCTCACGAATCAGCAGGCTCATGCCGCCAGCGGCCTGGAAGTGGTTAACATCCGCTTGGCCATTGGGATAGATGCGGGTCATGCTGGGCACCACGGCGGAGAGGTCCGTGAAGTCGTCCCAGTTAATGGTAATGCCCGCCGCCGCCGCCATGGCAACCAAGTGCAGGGTATGGTTGGTAGATCCGCCGGAGGCCAGTAAACCTACGATAGCGTTAACGATCGCACGTTCGTCAATCTGCTTGTAGAACGGACGGTAGTTGCCGCTTTGCTCGGTATTGCGAATCGCTTGTTCAGTGGCGTAACGGGTAAGTGCTTCGCGCAGCGGAGTACCTGGGTTAACAAAAGAGGCGCCGGGCAGGTGTAGCCCCATCATCTCCATCATCAGCTGGTTGGAGTTGGCAGTGCCGTAGAAGGTGCAGGTGCCAGGGCTGTGATACGACTGTGATTCGGCCTCTAAAAGCTCATCGCGACCTACTTTGCCTTCTGCATAAAGCTGACGGACTCTAGCCTTCTCATCGTTAGGCAGGCCCGTTGTCATGGGGCCGCCGGGGACAAAAATGGCGGGTAGATGGCCAAAGCGTGCGGCACCAATAAAGAGACCTGGCACGATTTTATCGCAGATACCTAAATACAGCGCCGCATCAAACATATTATGGGAAAGCGCAACCGCGGTGGCCATGGCGATCACATCACGGGAGAAGAGCGATAGCTCCATGCCCGGTTGACCTTGGGTAACACCGTCGCACATGGCGGGTACACCGCCAGCAAACTGAGCGGTTGAGCCCATGCCGCGTGCGGCTTCTTTAATAGCGGCAGGGTAGTCTTCAAATGGCCGGTGGGCTGAAAGCATATCGTTATAGGACGATATGATGCCCAGGTTGGCGCTATTGGTTAACTTCAGTCGGCCCTTATCGGTAGGCACGTCGCAACCTGCAAAGCCGTGCGCTAGGTTCCCACAGGAAAGTTCACCGCGATGTACGCCTTGCTTATGCTGGTCAGCCATATGAGATTCATAGAGGGCACGCCGGTGCTTGGAGCGCTCACGGATGCGCTGGGTAACCTCAGCAACGGTGGGGTTTAGAGTGGCAGGTGTTGGGCTCGGCATAGGGACCTCTGCATGATAAAGACGGTGTGTAACACATGTAGTTATTTTACATTTTTTAGTGTCGATATAAGAGACTTTACGGCAATAAAAACCACAATTGTAGTTTTATTACCCGAATATGGGGCATCGAATTTTTCCCGCAAATGCGCGGATGAATCCAAAGAACCCCAACAGCTTGGTAGAGCCACCAGTGAAATAGCAAGTATAGCACTCAGGCTTTTGCTACCCTTTTGCGCGCTACGTTTAATATTTCTTGTCTACTCACCAAGTCGGAGCCTGCATGCACGCGATTCTTGACGACATTCAGCCAGTGAATTTTCATGCAGGTGAACAGGCGCGTCGCTACTTGGATACCTTGACCAAGCCGCCAGGCAGCTTAGGTGCCCTAGAGACATTAGCCATTCAGCTTAGCGCTATCACTGGCGAACTGAAGCCCAGCGTAATACCGCCGGCCGTTATTGTGTTTGCCGCCGATCACGGCGTTGCCGCGGAGGGTGTTTCAGCCTTTCCGCAAGCGGTGACTGCTCAGATGGTGGCTAACTTTGCCCATGGCGGCGCGGCGGTTAACGTGTTTGCCCGGCAGATTGGCGCACGTATTGAAGTGGTGGATGTCGGCGTGGCGAGCGATATCACGGCGGCTGGGGTGGTGAATGCCAAGGTATCCCGCGGTACCGCCAATATGGCAGTAGAAAATGCGCTGCAGCCTGAGCAAGCATCAGAAGCCATTAATGCAGGCGTGGCGGCGGTTGAACGGGCAATCAAGGCGGGGGCAAAGTGCCTTATAGTCGGGGAGATGGGTATTGCCAACACCACCGCCAGCAGCGCCATGTTAGCAGTGTTAACCGGCGAGCCGGTGGCAAGCCTAGTGGGCGCTGGCACGGGCATTAACTCACAGCAGCTAACCCATAAAGTGGCCGTTATTGAGCGTGCCATCGCGGCGCGCAATGCTGATTCGCAGGCGCCCTTAGAGGTATTGACCAAGCTGGGCGGGCTGGAAATCGCCGCCATGACTGGCTCGTATTTAGCGGCAGCAGCGCATCGGTTACCTGTGATTGTGGATGGCTTTATCGCTACCGTCGCCGCACTCACCGCCTGCCGGATGTGTCCCGCAGTGCGCGGCTACTTGATTTTTGGCCATCGTTCCCAAGAGCCGGGGCACGATGTCGCGTTACGTGCGCTAGACGCCAAGTCGCTGCTGGATATGGGCATGCGGCTAGGCGAGGGCAGCGGCGCGGCGCTAGCGTACCCCTTGCTGCAGGCGGCCACAGCGATGATGGCGGAAATGGCCACGTTTACCGATGCCGGTGTTAGCGATAAAGCTGCACTATGAGCACGCTATTGAGCACGCCGAAAACGCTTCCTTTTAACCAGCCATTAACGCTCTCGCAAAGCGAGCATTGCTTGGCGATTACCTCTCAGGTGCCGCTGCGCACTCTAAGCAGCGCGCTGATAGGCGATGGCTTTGGCAGTACGCACTGCTTTGCCAACTTTCATGTTGATAAAAATTACGCTGGGCGTACCCCCGTGGCGGATCTTAAAGCCTGGCTGGGTGCCCAGGGGTTACCTTCTTCATCAATTGCCATGATGACAGCCGTACGTTTAAGCAGTGCCTCCATCGTCAGCATGCCATTGGCGCAGTTAGACCATGGCGTAATGGCGCTGGTGACAGCGGGGGTGGGCAATGCGGTGGATATCACCGCGCTTCACTCACAAGATCCCCGCCTAGTAGCGGGCACTATCAACGTTTTTGTGTTTATCGATGCACAACTGACCGACGGTGCGCTAGTGAATGCGTGCTTGTCGATTACAGAGGCCAAGGTTAAGGCGCTCTATAAGGCTGGCGTTATCGATACGTATAGCGGTACAGCCGCCACAGGCACCTCTACGGACTGTGTATGTGTGGCGACCACTCAGCAAGGGAGGCAAACCCCGTATGCAGGTTCCGGCACATCACTTGGCCGAGCAATTGGAAGAGCGGTGTATCAGGCAACGCTAAACTCGCTAGCTTGCTCCAGCGAAGGATTAGTATGAGCGCGCCTTTCGAATTAACAGGCATCATCCTGGTCGCCCTGGCGATTGTGATTGATTTAAGCGTTGGCGACCCACGCTCAATACCGCATCCAGTGGTGCTGATCGGGCGGTTTATCAGTCGTTTTGAACAGCTGTGGAATCGCGGGACTGCGCAGCAGCGCAGAGAGTGCGGCTTCCTGCTGACGCTCATCGTGGTAGGCGGCGTGTGGAGTATCAGCTGGTTGCTGCTAGCAGTGTTGACGCAGTTGCACCCTGGGTTGGCATTGGTCGCCGAACTCTGGCTGCTCTCCACGACACTGGCGATCAAAGGTTTGGGCGATGCGGCCCGCGCGGTGGTAGAGCCGCTGACCAAGGGCGATTTTCCCGCCGCACGTCAAGCACTGGGCATGATTGTTGGCCGCGACACCCATCGCTTGGACGAAGCGGAGATTACCCGGGGCACTGTGGAAACCGTGGCGGAAAACACCGTGGACGGCATCACTGCGCCGCTGTTTTTTGCTCTTATTGGCGGGGCACCGCTAGCGCTGGCGTATAAGGCGGTAAATACGCTGGATTCGATGGTCGGCTATAAAAACCAGCGTTATGCTGATTTTGGTTTTGCCTCCGCGAAGCTGGACGATGTGGCCAACTGGGTACCCGCACGCTTAACCGCGCTGTGTCTATGGCTCGCTGGCCTGCTGCTGAGCACTTTTACTGTTTTAACGTTACGCTGGAAAGGTGCGCTACGTGGCACGTGTCGGGATGCGCCACGCCATCCCAGCCCGAACGCTGGTTGGCCGGAAGCCATGGTAGCGAGGCTTTTGGGTGTGCAGTTGGGCGGCACCAACTTCTATCAAGGTGTGGCTTCCCACCGTGCGACCCTGGGCGAGCCACTTGAGAAGCTGCGTGTTGCTCATATCGGCGCTACTATCCGTTTGATGCACGGCGCCTGGATGCTATTTATGTTGCTGTCAGTGGTCGTGATAATGGGGCTACTATTCATTTTTCAGGGGCTATTATGAGCAAATTTATATGGCCCAGCCACGGTGGCCAGGCCGAGGCACTATTAGCCCACTTTGGGTTGCCCGCCGATCATCGCCTGGACGACTTTAGCGCCAACCTCAATCCCTTGGGGCCTCCGGCGTGGGTTCGCGATTGGTTAGCAAAACAACTGACAGGTCTTGAACGCTACCCCGCGCCCGATTATCCCGCTGCTCGTCAGGCCATCGCCGCCCACCACCAGCTTCAGCCCGAACAGGTGCTGTTAACCAACGGCGGTGCCGAGGCCATCTTTCTGACCGCTGCGTTACATGCGGGTAAGCGAGCCGCCATACTGACCCCAAGCTTTGGCGAGTATGCCCGCGCCTGTCATGCCCACCGGCTGTCGATTAGCGAGATTCCACTATCCCCACTGGATTTCAGTCTGGATATTGATGCGCTGATAGCTGCGTTAAGCGATACCGATGTGCTGTTTCTATGTCGCCCGAATAATCCTACTGCAACGCTAATCGACTTCTCGACCATGGTGGTCTTGCTGGAGCACACCGCTGCTCTGAATTGTCGCGTGGTGGTCGATGAAGCCTTTATCGATATGGTGGATAACAATCAAGATAAGGCGCCGCTGACAACGTTATTGGCGCGCTACCCGAACCTAGTTCTGCTGCACTCCATGACCAAATTTTATACCCTGCCGGGTCTCCGGCTGGGCTACCTGCTGGCGGACGCAGCCACGGTTCAAGCGGCACAGGCCCACCAACCGCCATGGAGCGTTAATCACTTAGCGGCGGAACTGGTAGCGCCGCTGCTGGCGGATGATGCGTTTACCCGGCGCACTCAGCGGTGGTGGGCCAGTGAGCACCCAAGCATGACACAAGCGCTCGCTCAATTGGGGCTGGAAGTGGTGCCCAGCCAAGCGTGCTTTTTCCTGTTCCGCCCTGGGGCCGAACAGCGTGCAAGCGGTATCACTAGCGACGTGCTGTTTGAGCGCCTGTTGCGCCGGGGCGTATTGGTGCGCCATACGCATAACTTTGCCGGGCTTAATGGCGAATGGCTGCGAGTAGCGTTACGCGACGAGCCCGCCAATCGACGCTTGATAAAGGTGCTCAATGATTGTCTTCGTTAGCGGCGGGGCGCGTTCGGGTAAAAGCGATGTCGCCGAGCAGCAGGTAGTCAATGCATCGGGCAGTTCGCCCTGTTACTACTTAGCCACCGCAAACGTATACGACGTCGAAATGGCCGCGCGCGTGGCCCGTCATCGTCAATCTAGACAAGAGGAGTGGCAGGGCGCTCAGTGGAAAACGCTGGAGGAGCCACTTGCCATTGATCATGCGCTGGCTAAGGTGCCAAGTGGTAGCGCCGTGCTGCTGGATTGTTTAACGCTCTGGGCGAGTCAGGTGCTGTACGCCAGTGAGCTGAGCGAAGAGGAGGGCTTGTCGCTACTGGCAAGCGCACTTGCCGATACCCGAGAGCGCGACCTTTATCTAGTGATTGTTTCCAATGATATCAACGAAGCGTTGCCGCCCACGGATGCTGAAACCTGGCGTTATCTGGCGTTTCTTCAACGCGTTCACCGCTGGCTAGCGAAAGAGGCGGACTCGGTAATAGAAGTGGTGGCGGGATGCGTCATCGACTGGAAGTCCGCAAAGGCATTCTGTTAATGGAGGAGCTGTCGATTTGAGAAATGCCCTGTTCGGTCTTCTGCTGGCGCTGCAGTTCCTTACCCGCATCCCTTTTCCAATAGCCGTTCCCTGGATATCTGATACCCGACGCTGGGCAGTACGCGCCTATCCGTTAGTGGGGCTGTTGATTGGCGCTGTGCTAGCGCTAGTAGCGTTCGGAATGCACAACGTTCCCGCGCCGATTACTGCGCTGACATTACTAAGCATTTGGGTAGCGATTTCGGGTGGGCTCCATTTAGACGGCGTAATGGATATCGCCGATGCGCTGGGCAGTAATCAGCCCCTGGCTAGCCGTTGGGAAATCATGAAAGACCCGCAAATTGGCAGCTTTGGCATGTTGGCGCTGGTGTTTCTACTCGCTTGGAAGGCCGTGCTGCTGTGGGCACTGCTGGCTTATCACGCACCCTGGTGGTGGCTATTAGCAATCCCCGCGCTAGGCCGCTGGGCAGGCGTTGCCTTACTGGTGCTAACACCCTGCGCCCAGCAGAAGGGCTTGGCCTGGAGCTGGCAGCAGTCGCTTAGCGGCCAGGATGTGGCGCTTGCGTTGGTGCCGGTCTTGCTGATAGCACTGCTAGCGCCCGCGATAGTGTTGATGGTGCTAACGGTCACTGTTTTTGTGTTACTAATCCGCTGGCTATTGTTGCGACTGTTTAACGGAATTAACGGGGATATGGTGGGCGCCACCATTGAAGGAGGAGAGCTTTGGCTACTGATCTTACTGTGGAGCTGGTGGCAGTTCGCCACGGTATTACCGCTTGGAATTTAGAGCGTCGCTATCAAGGCCAGCGCGATATTCCGCTGCTGTTTCCTGACGCTGAAGTTGGGCTTCTAGCACTGCGCGACGCGTTGGTGGATGAGCGGTTTGATGCTATCTACTCAAGCGACCTTAACCGCTGCCAACAAACCCTGGCGTGGACAGAAGTCACAAAGGCTGGCGTGCCACTCACTCTTGAACCACGCCTGCGGGAACTCGATTTTGGCGAGTACGAAGGCAAGGTTTACGACGAGCTAAAAGACTTGCCGCACTACCGTGCCTGGATTGATAGCGTGGGCGAGCTGCAAATTCCTGGGGGCGAATCGGCGGCTCAACTGCGCGAGCGTCTTGATGCCTGGCTTTATGATTTGGCGACCAACTCTCTTGCCGATGGCCACAAAAAAATCTTGGCTGTCACCCACGGCGGCGTGATCCGTGAGCTACGTCGCCGCTTTGAGACGATCCATTTCTGGGACGGTACCGTGCTTCAAGCGCAAGGCAGGCGCTGGCAGCTTATTTATCAAAAAGACGAACATGGCAAAGGGGAATGGCAATGCAGCTCTTCATCGGCGGTGCCTGCGCTGGCAAACGCGACGCCGTAATTGCTCGCTTTCCCGAAGCGCAGTGGTGGCGGCTTGATGCTGCGCAGCCTTTCATCGATAGCCAGCAAGCGCTAGTCGCCAATACGCCGCTGATTATCACTGGCGTGCTTGAGTGGCTTGGCGTAGCCCTTGAACGTGATGATAACGATGCCCTGCGCCAGCAGTGGCAGCGCGAGATGATCCAGCTTTGCCAGCGCGCCGATGAGCTAAACGCGGCGTTAATCATGATCGCCACCGACGTCGGCCGTGGGGTTGTCCCCATGGAGCCGGAGCAGCGGCGCCTGCGTGATCTCAATGGCTGGTTCACCCAAGACGCCACCGCCCAAGCTGAACAGGTGTGGTATGTGCGCCATGGGTTGGTGATGGCGCTCAAGTAGCCACTGGCGGCTTTCCTGTGCGTGATACCCCGCTCCAATTCAATTGACCTCCCTTTGGCAAGTTGCTAGTTTACGCCCACTCTCAGGTGCTAGCGGTTAAACAGCCGCTAGTGAAACGGGAAGTTGGTGAACGCTTTGCGTGATTCCAACGCTGCCCCCGCAACGGTGATCGAGATAAGAACGGCTAATTACGCCACTGTGCTCACGCACGGGAAGGTGGTCGTTCGGAAAAGAGTGGCTCTGATCTTGCTAGAGACGCCTTTCGCTCGTCAGCCCGGAGACCGGCCCGAGAGTAATGGTTCTAACTGAACCAACCATGCCGAGACGCGGAGGGCGTTCTTAGGGCAGTGAACGGTAGCGCAACGCTATCGTTACTCCCTTGTTTTGCCCTGTGCTCGGTCAAAAAAACTGCGTTGTGCGGGTGAGCACGACGAGCAAGGGATCTCACATGAACCACCGTTTTCACACCACCGCCAAACGGGCGGCGTTTTGTATGGCTGCGTTACCGCTAGCCATCTCCTTTTCTGCCCAGGCCCAATATGCTGAAGCGACGACCGAATTAGCCGCGCTAGATCCTGTCGTTGTGACTGCTGCGTTAGCGCCCCGTACGGCTAACGAAAGCCTTTCATCTGTTAGCGTGCTGGACGAAGCTACTTTCCGAAATCAAGACCCCACCAGCCTGACGGATCTTCTGCGCGGCCAGCCGGGCGTTGATGTCACTAGCAACGGTAGCTTTGGCAAAAGCAGCAGCGTTTACCTGCGTGGGGCGCCTAGCGATGCCTCCGTGCTAATGATTGATGGCATTCGCCTGCGCTCTGCCACGGCAGGCGGTGCCGCGTTTCAGTATTTAGATCCACGTATGTTTGACCGCGCTGAAATCGTGCGCGGCCCGCGCGGAAGCCTTTACGGCGCAGATGCGGTCGGCGGTGTCATTCAGCTCTTTACACCTGATGGTGACGAGGAAGGCCCGCAACCTCGAATGTCAGTCGGCGGTGGTTCATTTAATACCCAGCGGTTAAGCGCAGGCGTTTCTGGTCGCGAGGGAGGCACGCGCTACAGCTTTGCCGGTAGTCATTTCAATACCGACGGCCAGCCCATTCGACGGGGTGGTGAAGACAAAGGCTACGACAACACTTCTGCGCTGGCCCGTGTTGCGCATACCTTTGAAAGCGGTGCTGAAGTTGGTGTGCTGGCGCTGCGCGCTCGCGGTAACAATGAATATGATGGCGGAGAGAATGACTTCGTCCAGCAGGTGGCAGGTATTTACGGCGAGCTGCCGGTAACCGATACCTGGCGCAGTCGCGTCACCCTTAGCGAAGCCCGGGATGAGCTGGACACCATCGATAATTTCGGTGGATCGGTGATTGACACCCGCACCCAAACCGCACGCTGGCAGAACAATTTTCAGTTTGGCGCTCATGAATTAATTGCTGGCGCTGAAATCAGCGAAGACCGCGTTTCAAGCACCAATGATTTTGATGTCACCAGCCGCGATAACACCGCTGTGTTTACACAAGGTCTGCTCGACTTTTCTCCGTTCGCCATTCAAGCAAGCCTGCGTTACGACGACAACGAAGCTTATGGCGATGAAGTCACCGGCAGTTTGGCGTTGGGTTACGACCTGGATAATTATCATACGCTGCGCGCTAGCGTAGGCACCGCCTTTAAAGCGCCAAGTTTTAATGACCTTTATTGGCCGAATTCGGGCAATCCTGATCTCAATCCTGAAACGTCTGAAACCGTTGAGGTAGGCGTTCGCGGCCAATACAGCCAGTGGTTCTGGGACTTGGCCGCCTTCCAAAACGACTACGATGATCTGATTGCCTGGGCACCGACGCCCAGCGGATTATGGGCGCCGCAAAACGTCAATCATGCGCGTATTCGCGGTGCTGAGCTTTCCAGTGGTGTCGAAATCAGCGACTGGACTCTGCAAGCTGCGTTTACCTACCTGGACCCAGAAGACCAGGATACCGGCAATCGGTTAGCCCGTCGCGCCACCCAAAGTGTACGTTTGGATGCCGACCGCGAGCTTGGCGATTGGTCGCTGGGTGGTTCCTTAGTGGCGCAGAATCATCGCTACGACGATGCCGCCAATACCCAGCGTTTGAATGGCTATGGCCTGGTTAACCTGCGGGCAGGTTGGCAGTTTGCGCCTCTCTGGACGGCGCGTGTTACGGTAGAAAATGCCTTTGATAAAGAGTATGAAACGACGAGTGACTACATCAACGCTGGCAGAGCAGGGTTCTTGAGTGTTCACTTTGGTCAATAAAAAGAGTGGATTAGCGCGCGGGGCCTTGGGCCTCGCGCTGTTATTGATGACATCGGTGGCGCTGGCACACGATCACTCACGCTGCGCAGTGGATGATCGTGACCGAGAAGTCTGCCTTCACAATGCTGCTCAGCGAATTGCCACGCTCTCGCCTGGCGCAACCGAGCTGACCTATGCGGCTGGCGCGGGGAATCAGGTAGTCGCCGTCGTTTCGTATAGCGACTATCCCCCGGAAGCCAAACAAGTAGCCTCGGTGGGTAGCCATACCCGGATTGATTTGGAAAAGCTGGTGGGCTTGGCGCCGGATTTAGTGATTGGTTGGATAACCGGCAACCCCGCTGAACAGCTTGAAACCCTCGAAGCCTTGGGCATGCCGGTGTTCTATATTGAGCCTCGCGATATGGATGGCGTGGCTAGCGCCATCGTACGCTTGGCGAGGCTGGCAGGAACGGAAACGGCCGGGCAGGCGGTGGCCGATAATTTCCGTACGACCATGAATGACCTGGAAGAGCGTTATCGAGACCGGGAGCCGGTGCCTACCTTCTACCAAGTCTGGGATGAGCCATTAATGAGCGTTAACGACCAGCATCTTATTGGCCAGGTGGTTGAGATTTGTGGCGGTGAAAATGTGTTTGGCGAGCAAACGCGCCTTGTGCCGCGGATCGATGATGAAGCGGTACTGGCGGCGAATCCTGAAGCGATTATTGCCGGGGGCATGGGCGAAGAGAATCGCCACTGGCTGACCCACTGGGAGCAGTACCCTAACTTGAAGGCGGTTGCGGAAAATAACCTTTTCTTTGTGCCGCCTTCACTGATTCAGCGGCCCACGCCGCGCCTGATGGAGGGCACTCAGCTCCTGTGTGAAAAGCTCGACATCGCCCGCCAAAAACGTGAGCGCAGCTAATGCTAGCGCGCCTGGGTCTGCCGCTTAGCCTGCTACTTCTAGCGGCGCTGGCAGCGCTACTCTTAGCGCTTGGCATCGGCAGCGCGCAGATTTCTCCTGCGCAAATTTGGGACTTATTGCAAGGCGAAGGCGATGCTCTGGCGCGCACGATGGTGATGGAGCTGCGCTTGCCCAGAGCGCTCTCGGCGTTTGCCGTGGGCGGTTTGTTGGCGGTAGCGGGGGCGTTGATGCAGGTGCTACTGCGCAATCCCCTAGCAGACCCTTATGTACTCGGACTTTCCGGCGGTGCCTCTATAGGCGCATTGGCGGCCATGCTCGGTGGGTTAGGCGGGCTGGCGATTTCAAGCTCGGCGTTTGGCGGCGCGCTATTTTCGACGTTTTTAGTCTTCGGCTTGGCCCACGGCAGCGGCGGCTGGACGCCTTCGCGGCTGCTGCTCACTGGCGTAGTCGTTGCCGCGGGGTGGGGCGCAGTGATAACGCTAATGCTGGCGTTAAGCCCCGCCGAGCGCCTGCCGGGCATGCTCTACTGGTTGATGGGCGATCTCTCCTACTCACGTACACCGTGGCCGCCGCTACTGCTATTACTGGCCACCTGCGTGGTGTTGATTCCGCTTGGGCGTAGCCTAAATGTGCTGGCTCGGGGCCCGCAGCAAGCCGCCGCGCTGGGTGTTGCGGTTCGGCCGCTTGAGTGGTGTATCTACGTTGCCGCTAGTTTACTGACCGCCGCTGCAGTCACCACCGCAGGCAGTATTGGGTTTGTGGGTTTAGTGGTGCCCCATATGCTGCGTCTGCTGTTAGGTAACGACCAGCGGCTGATACTGCCCGCCTGTGCACTGGCGGGAGGCACGCTGTTAGTGCTGGCCGATACCCTGGCGCGCACCATGATCGCCCCGGAACAGCTGCCCGTTGGGGTCATCACTGCGCTATTAGGCGTGCCCACCTTCCTGTTTCTGCTCTACCGGAGCCGCTGATGAGCGTACTGGCTACCCGCGATCTCATCATCGATGTGCCCGGCCGCGAAGGCGGCACCCCACTTAATATAACCATCGAACCAGGCCAGGTTTGGGGTGTGTTAGGACCTAACGGTGCGGGTAAAACGACGCTATTACATACTCTGGCCGGGCTTAATGCGCCGCGTTCAGGCAGCGTTCAGCTTAACGAGTCGGCGCTTGGTCAGCTGCGCCGCCGCCACGTCGCTCAGCGATTAGGGTTGGTGTTTCAAGACCGCCAGGATGGCTTTCCCGCGACCGTGCTGGAAACCGCGCTGATCGGTCGTCATCCCTATCTCTCACCGTGGCAGATGGAGGGCGCCGATGACTACGCCCGAGCGGAAGCTGCCCTTGAACGACTGGATGTAGCGCACCTGCGCGACCGCTTAGTGAGCACGCTTTCCGGCGGTGAGCGCCAGCGAGTAGCGATTGCCACCGTGCTGACCCAGGCACCCAATGTGTGGCTGGCGGATGAACCGACTAACCACTTGGATCTACATCATCAGAGTGCCGTGATGGCGCTAGTGGCCGACCAGGCCGCCCAGGGGCAGGCGGTCATCATGTGCTTACACGACCTAAACCTTGCTGCCCGCTGGTGCGACCATGTGCTACTGCTGTATCCCAACGGCGAGGCGTGCTGGGGCCCACGGGATAGCATGCTGGTGCCCAGTGCTTTAGAAAGCCTCTACCGCCAAAAGCTAGCGGTGGTAGAGGTGGATGGCGCGCCGGTGTTTGTGCCGATAAAAGGATAATGCCTACTGCGCCAGCTCATCCCGCCAGGAGTGGCGCGGGGTAAAACCGACCAGACGGCGGGCCTTTTCGATGCTGTAGAAGGTCTCGAATTCACCCATCTCGCGCTTGATAGGCACTCCGGCGTAGAAGCGCTCGATCGCCTGGGCGTTGGTTAGGCTAACCGACAGATCGTCATTGGCGACGTTGAACACTTGATAGCCCAGGCCATCTGTCTTCAGGCAGCAATCGACCATCTGGCCCAGGTCGCGGGCGTCGATGTAGGCGAATATATTGCGGCGGCGCAGGGCAGGATCATCCATGTAGGCCGGAAAATTCTGCCGGTATTCGTGGGGCTCGATAACGTTGTTGATGCGCAGGCCGTAGATATCGATGCCGGAACGAGCCTGGAAGGAGCGCGCGGTTACCTCGTTGACGACCTTGCTCATGGCGTAGCTGTCTTGAGGCACGGTGGGGTGCTCTTCATCAATGGGGAGGTAGTCCGGTTTCTTCTCGCCATCGGCGAAACAGACGCCGTAGGTGGTCTCGCTGGAAGCGAAGATGACCTTGGGAATGCCCAGTTTGGTGGCGGCATCCAGCACGTTGTAGGTGCTCAGCGTATTGATGCGGTAGGTCTCGTTATCCGGCCGGTGCAGGATGGCAGGGATAGCGGCGAAGTGCACAATGGCATCATAACGCGGTACGCCGGTGCCCGGTTCAAGCTCGTCTAATCCGGCATAAGCATGGCAGGCATTGAACACTTGGCCTGCATCGGTCAGATCGGTTTTCAGGGTGGTGATGCCGGGCACGTCAGACGTCACCCAATCCAGATTGGTGACTCGATGACCTTGATCGCGAAGATAAGCAGTGGCATGGCGGCCAGCCTTGCCACTGCCGCCAGTAAACAGAATACGCATGCGGTAACCCCGGTTGGTGAAACGAAGCGGAACATAGAATCAAACGAAGACCTTTACCTTAGCAAAGAAAGGTTCGAGCCGCCGACACTCAGCCGTTAACGCATGGAAATGGGCTAACCATTAACCGTTAAAAGGATTGTTATGTTTCAAGGCAAAGCACACGCAGCATTAATCAGTGCGCCTGGCTCAGGCCAGGGGAAATCAATGGTCACCGCGGCGCTGGCACGGCTTCATCGCAATGCCGGGCTTACTGTGCGGGTATTCAAGCACGGCCCCGATTACCTTGACCCCATGATTCAGGAAGTGGCCTCCGGTCAGCCGGTGTATCAGCTTCACCCCTGGATGACCGGCGAAGAGGAGTGCCGCTGGCGCTTAGCTAAAGCTGCCCAGGAAGCAGATGTGATTCTGGTCGAAGGCTCGATGGGGCTGTTCGACGGCTCGCCTTCCAGCGCTGATTTGGCAATCTTGGCAGGCATCCCTGCGTTGCCGGTGATTGATGCCTGGGGCATGGCACAAACCTTTGGCGCGGTGGCGCAGGGCTTGGCCAACTACCATCCCGATCTTGCCATTCATGAAGTAATCGCCAACCGCGTAGGCAGCCCCGGCCACGGCAAACTGCTCGCCGACAGCATGCCGGAAGGCATTGCGCTGCTGGGGGCCATTCCCCGCAATGAGGCAATGAAGATTCCCGATCGCCATTTAGGCTTAGTGCAGGCCAGCGAGCTAAGCGGCCTGGATGCGCAGTTGGATGCCGCCGCCGAGGTATTGAGAGAAGCGGGTTTAGACCGATTGCCCAAGCTGGTCACGCTCAGCGCGGAGTCGCCAACGCCGGTGCCGGATTACCTGAATGGCGTGCGTATTGCGATCGCCCGAGACGACGCCTTTGCGTTTATCTACCGCGCCAATGTAGACGTGCTGCGCGCCATGGGTGCAGAGGTCAGCTTCTTTTCACCGCTTACCGATCACCAGTTACCCGAGTGTGACGCGCTCTGGTTGCCGGGCGGTTATCCCGAGCTTAACGCGGCGCGGCTGAGTGCCAACCACAACATGCTCGAAGCGATTCGCGCCCATCACCGCGCGAGCAAACCGATACTCGCCGAATGCGGCGGCCTAATGGCCTGCGTTGAGCAGTTAGTGGATGGCGAGGGTGAAAGCCACGTCATGCTTGGGCTTCTCAACGGCACCGCGAAAATGGCCGGTAAACTCACTGCGCTAGGCCTGCAAAGCCTGCACGCCGGGGCAGGCGAGCTGCGCGGTCATACCTATCATCACTCACTACTTGAAACTGCGATGACGCCGCTGGCACGCACCCGCAAACTAGCCGGTAGCGAAGCCGAGCCGATCTACCGCGAAGGCGGGCTGGTCGCGAGCTACTTCCACGGCTACTTTCCCTCTGCGCCCAAGTTGGTCGCGGATATTTTTACCGGGCAGCCGATTAGCATTAATAACGGTTAACGAAATATGTGGAAGATTTTTCCATAAAATTGAACTGCGCTATGCTGTGAGCCTTTCATAACTGAATGCAACTCAGCAGGAGAACACCATGAGCTTTTACGTCTACCTTTCCGGCGAGATTCACACTGAGTGGCGCGAAGAGATTCAGCGCGGCGCTGACGCAGCGGGCCTGGATATCGTCTTCACCGCCCCGGTAACGGACCACGCAGCCTCTGATGCCGCCGGTGACCACCTGGGTAAACCGGACAATGGCTTCTGGCGTGATCACCAGTCATCCAAGGTCAACGCCATTCGTACCCGCACCATGATCGAGCAGACCGACCTCGTTGTCGTTCGTTTTGGCGACCAGTACAAACAGTGGAACGCGGCCTTTGATGCTGGCTACTGCGCTGCCTTGGCCAAGCCCTACATCACGCTACACAGCGAAGACATCGTTCACCCGCTTAAAGAAGTCGACGCGCAAGCCCAAGCCTGGTGCACCACGACCGAGCAGGTAGTTGAGACGTTGCGCTACGTACTAAAAGCCTGAATGTAGTAGAGAGCTTAATAAAGAGCTTAATAAAGAGCTTCATTAAAGAGGACGCCCCATGCGCGAGAATGCCAAAACCCCCGAACGCCATGCCCAGCGCATGGCGGCCAAACAAAAAATCATGAACGAGCGCATCGCCCGTGCCGATAAAGAGCAGGGCGTGCTGCTAGTGCTCACCGGCCCCGGCAAGGGCAAAAGCAGCTCCGGTTTTGGCATGCTCGCCCGCGCCTTGGGCCACGGCATGAAAGTGGGCGTGGTGCAGTTTATTAAGGGTGCGTTCAGCACCGGCGAAGAAGCATTCTTCCGCAACCTGCCCAACGTGGATTACCACGTAATGGGGCAGGGCTACACCTGGGACACCCAGGACCGCGAACAGGATGTCGCCGCCGCCAACGCCGCCTGGGCAGAAGCCAAACGCATGCTGCAAGATGAAAGCTACCACCTGGTACTGCTCGATGAACTTAACATCGCCCTGCGCTACGAGTACCTAGACCTCGACCAAGTACTCGACGACCTACAAGCCCGCCCAGCAATGCAGCACGCCGTCGTCACCGGCCGCTACGCCCCACAACAGCTTATCGACCTAGCCGACACCGTCACTGAAATGAAAGTGGTCAAACACGCCTTCAAAGACCAAGGTGTTAAGGCCCAGAAGGGTATTGAGCTTTAAGGGTGAAGTGAAAGGTGAGGTGTCAGGGGAAAGTAACTGAAGCTCCATTAACCTCTGGCTAGTGCTTGGCTATGGCTGTGGGTAGGAGCTTCAGCTCGCGATGATAAAACCACCGAGCTTAATCCACCGTAGCGCGGCGTAACGCTTGGCGAGGAACGAGCCAAAAGGCACCCGCGAAGGCAGCGCCAGCTGCCTAAAACTTGCTACAGCACAACTTTTCGGCAAAGGCGCGTGACCTAAGCCAATTTTACGAATACAGTGTGATTAGATCAGCAAAAATAGCTTGCACCCGAATTCTAGATATACAGCAAAATTTTTTTAATTTAATTAAATATCAGATAGTTAGGGGAGTTTCGGCACGCGTGATAAGAATGTTGAACGGCGCAGCGCGTTTATTCAATATCAGAACGTGCAGTCTAATCACTGTTATACGGTAAACCTAGTCATTGAGAGTTCAAGCTGAAAAAATGATTGGGAACCGTGCCTAGAAATGGATATTTTGTAAGTGTTAGATTTAAGATTAAATGATCTCGAATTAGCTAAACCTAAGAGTGAAAATGATTCAGCATCTTTTCAACAAGTTTCTTATGGAAAATTGATTACTCCTAGGCAGCACATATTTCTTTTCTCAGCAGAAGAGTGGGAATGCTTTTTAGAGGAATGGGGGACATTTCAAAAATCAAAGTATCACCTTGTAACACGCCTAGGTGGAGCTAATGATTTTGGTGTTGATGTTGCTTGTTTTCACACTGAGAATGGATTTTCTGGTAGCTGGGAAAATTATCAATGCAAATATTATAAAGGTGACCCTTTGGCACCAGGAACTGCAATCCCTGAAATTGGTAAATTGTTGTGGCACGTGTTCAATGGGAACTTGACAAAACCAAATTGCTATTACTTTTTTTCTCCTAAGGACTGTGGGCCATCGCTTAAAAAACTACTGTTAGACTCAGAAAAATTGAAGGATAAGCTTTTTGAAGAGTGGGGTAGCTGGTGTTCGAGGAGTATAACCTCAACAAAAGAAATTTTACTTGTGGGCGAATTTAAGAATTTTGTCTCTAATTTTGATTTTAGTATTTTCAAATATAAGCCAGTAAATGAAATTGTCGAGGAATATAGAGAAACACCATATTACTCGATAAGGTTTGGTGGTGGACTAAAAGAGCGGCCTGCGCCTTTGACACCTCCTGATGCTATTCAAAAGAATGAATCTCGCTATATAGAACAGCTGCATTATGCTTATGCTGATAGCAAAAGCATTAAAAAACAAGATTTTCAGATGGACTGTTATCCTGAGCTTAAAAATCATTTTATCAGACAAAGAGAATACTTCTACTTTGCTGAATCATTGAGAACCTTTGCGCGAGATTCTGTTCCACTAGGCACATTTGAGGCACTTCAAAGTGACATGCTTGACGGTGTAATAGATACAGCAGAAGATGATCATGACAGTGGGTTAATTAAAATTAAATCTGTTTTAGGCGAGTCAAAGTTGGTGCCTCTTGATTCAAATGGTCTTTTTGAAACTATCAGAGTGAAAGATAGGTATGGTATATGCCATCAATTAGCTAATGACGACAAATTGAAATGGCTTGAAGATGATGGATAAAAATCTAAATTCAGATTACATATTCAATAATGCGCTAGAAACTGGAGTGCGTGCAGTATGTATATTGGTCGTTAATCTATCTAATAAATTTGACTTGCAGCAACTATTAGCTTTGGATCATATTGTTGTTCATACAGGAGATGTTGAAAATGCTCCACCAAGTTTACATCCAAATATTGTACAAAGAAGTGGTGAGCTTTTGGTAAGAAGGCCGTTAGTAGAAAATGGTCTTGCTCTTATGGAGAGTAAAAGGCTCATAGAGAAAGTGATAACACCTGATGGTTTCTATTACTGTGCAACAGAGCTTGCTTATGCATTTATTGAAAGCCTAACTAATGAGTATATAAAGGCACTTGTTCAAAGAGCGCAGTGGGCTGTAAAAATGTATAAAGATTACGGTGATAGGTTGTTCTCTGAGATTTTCAATTCCGCATTTGACCGCTGGAGAGATGAGTTCCAGATGGCAGAAATGTCAATTACGATAAATGATTGAGTATTACTTAAATGGAAATTAGATTTATTGTTTTTGTTGGCCCTATAAAGAAGTCGGCAGAACTAGAATTTGGAAGCGGTTTGAATTTAATATACGGCCCTTCAAATACAGGCAAGTCATCGGTTTTAGATGGAATTGACTTTATGCTGGGTGCGGAAAGCCCCCTGAAAGAGCTTCCTGAGCACGAAGGTTATGACCAAGTGATTCTGGGTGTGGAGTTTTCTAAATCAGAGTGGGCGGCCTCAAGTTCCAAGTGCAACACTATTGAAGAGTGCTCGGGCCGGCGACGGATTTCTTGAGCACCTCGGCGTAGACTTCCAGTGGCGAGCGCCAATCCAGTGTCTTGCGCGGCCGTGTATTGAGTGAGTCGGCGATCTCGTCGAGTTCTTCCTGGCTGTAGACCGACAGATCCGTGCCCTTTGGCAAGTACTGTCTCAACAGCCCGTTGGTGTTCTCATTGGAACCCCGCTGCCATGGGCTATGCGGGTCGGCAAAGTAGATCGCTGTCCCCGTCTTCTGAGTGATCTCGGCATGTTTCACCATCTCTTTGCCCTGGTCATAGGTCATGGACAGGCGCAGGGAGCGCGGCACCTCATTGAGCTTGTCGCTGAAGCCGACAGCCGCCGCTGTGGCCGTGGTGCCATCCACTTTCGCCAGAATCACTAAACGCGTCGTGCGCTCCACCAATGTACCAACGGCAGAGCGATTGTTAGCGCCCATGATGAGATCCCCTTCCCAGTGGCCGGGCATCAGGCGATCTTCGATTTCAGGCGGCCGCAGATGGATGCTCACCAAGTCTGGAATCTGTTGTCGCCTATCCTTGCCACGGCTGCGAGGGCGTCGTTTACCTTTACCCTGGCGCAAACAGGCAATCAGCTCTTTCTTGAGCGAGCCGCGCGGCATGAGATAGAGCGCATTGTAGATGGCTTCGTGCGAGACGTGGCGGTCAGTATTATCAGGAAACATACGCTTTAGTGTGCGGGCTATTTGCTCTGGTGACCAGTACTTGCGCAGCAGGTAGACCACCAGTTCGAACAGCTCACCGTCGAGAGGAAGCTTCAAGCTACGGCGAGGCCGACAGCGGGTCAGTCGGGCGCGATGTCCAGCGAGGCTGGCGTCATACGCTCTGTTAGGGCTAACAGTATGACGCACCAGTTCTCGTGAAATAGTACTGGGCGAACGCCCTAACTGACGGGCGATAGCGCGAATCGAGTGGTTAGCCCGCATCAGCATGATGGCGGCTCGGTCTTCGGCAGAAAGATGGCGATAACAGTGAGTCATGGCAATACCCTACCTGATAGGTTAGGTGTTGCACTTGGTCATTGAGACCGCCGTGTTTTACTTTTGTAAGAAGTATTGAGGGTGGAGATTACGAGTGTTTCGAAGGACTGCATAAACATAAACCTCGAGACATCGTACCGATCATACTAAGACCTAAAACTGAAACTAAAAAAATCAAAAGCATTTCCTCTTTTATACTAGAGAAAGTTAATTTATCTAACAATAAACTTAAAAAAAATGCGCAGAATGGTCTGGTTAGCTTAACCCTAAGAAATTCACTAGATCTTGCAGTTGTTAATGAAGCCAGTATTCAAAAAGAATCATCACCATATATTAGTACGCAATACACAAAAATAACTGAGCACAAGTCTAGACTGAAATTTATTCTTACTGGAGTAGATGATAGCTCACTGTTGCCAGCTGAAGTTGAAAAAAAATCTCTATCTAGAGAAGCAAAGATAGAAGTGTTAAAGGAGCTGATAGAAGAACAAGGTAATTCATTAAGTGACATAGCTACACTGGAAAGTTCATTGTCGGAGTTTAGAGAGCAAAATGATAGGTTGTCACAGGCTATATTGAGAGAACGTTCTATCCTTGATGCAAATGAGGAAAAATACAATAGCTTAGTCAGAAATCGGGCCTCTTTAAGAGATGAATTAGAACTCAAGACGAGAAGAGCCGATGAAGTAACAGAAATGCTATCCCGGTTCAAGCTGCTACAAAATCAGTATGAATCAGATATAGCTAGACTTGAAAGTATCGCTGAAACAGGAACTTTGTTAGAGGCATTACCTTCTGAAAAATGCCCTACGTGTGGAAGGCGAGTTTCTGGGGATAAGGTTCATCAAGATTGCGATGCAAGTATTAAAGATGTTATTGCTGCAGCAGAATCAGAAAAATTGAAGATTGAAGGACTTAATTGTGAACTTAAATTTACAGTGAATAATCTTAATTCAGAGTTGGAATCAATTAACGAACAATTGCCGGGCATAGAGAAGGAGTTGTCTTTTGTTGCTAAGGAATTATCTGTTGTGAACCCTGAGTTAGTAGAGCAGCGTACCAAGTTTTCAGAATTGTTTGCTGTCAAATCCCAAGTTAATGAATCAATAAAGTGGTACGAACAATTAGTTCTCCTAAACAAAAAGAAAGAGGAGTTGGAGAATTCAGCTCCACAAAAAGAAATCAAAGGCAAGGGTGAAGGCGAAAGAGTGTTGCCAACAAACGCTTTGTTTAAGCTCTCTAAAGAAGTACAGAACTTCTTGCAAGAATGGGGTTTGCCTAATTCTAATGATGTTCACTTTGATAAAGAAACATGTGATTTTGTTATTAATGGAAAACATAGAATTAGCAATGGAAAAGGATACCGTGCTATTACACACGCTGCAGCCACTCTCGGACTGATGAAGTATACAGAAGAGAATGAGCTTCCTCACTTAGGTTTTTCCATACTTGACTCGCCACTGCTTGCTTATGAAGAGCCAGATAATGAGGAAGATGATCTTAGCGGTACGGATGTAAATATTAAGTTCTTTGATAACTTGGCAGCCTGGAATGCTAAGCAGGTTATTGTTTTTGAAAATAAAAAGTCTATACCAAATAAGTACAGTTCAGGAGAACAAGTTGTTCAGTTTACTAAGAAAAATTCAGGACGCTATGGATTCTTCCCGATAAAACCCAAGAATTAACCGAAAGATTGGAAATAGTATCGGAGCCGTATAACAATTTGCTGCACTCGGATAAATTACTCGCTTTGCTCCTAGTTTACCGGTGATCAAGGCGTTGAGGCTGTAGAATAACAACGCTGACGCCTAAGCTTTGGTAAGATCAAGAAAACAGACGAGAAATGGTCAGCATGCCGCGCTTCAAGCTCTACAATCACGATCAAAACGCCATGATGATGACCAACTACTAAGATCAGCTCCAACCCGATACCTTTGCGCACAAGGTAGACTTAACCGTTTTCCATGCCAAGTACCGCAACGATGCGTCCGGCCGAGTGTCTATGATGTAGCTATTCTATAAATTAAGTACTCTATAAATTCAGGTTATTAAAGGCGATCCATCAATATTATGACGAGAAAAACACTAGGTTTGAAGGCGAAAAGACAGATAGATGCCAAGCCCGCCGACGAAGTTGTAGATCAATTCCCTAATGATCCCGAAAAACGTTTTCTAAATGGCGTCGCTATTCATCCTTCCCCGCGCATTTATTTAGAGCCTGGTTCTAATCAGCTTACTGTGCGAGCGATGGATTTGATTACGCCCATTGGGATGGGGCAACGAGGGTTGATTGTTGCACCGCCAGGCTCTGGCAAAACGACGATGTTAAAACATATCTGTCAGGCCGTGGCAGAAGCTCATCCTGAGATAAAGCTGTACGCCTTGCTTATTGATGAGCGCCCGGAAGAAGTGACCGATTTTAAGCGCAGTGTGTCGGCAGAAGTACATGCATCGTCTTCAGACGAAAGCTACACACACCATGTGAATATGGCCGATAAGCTTCTTGAGACGGCGCGTAAGCAAGCAGGCGAAGGTCATAATGTGATGATTGTGATCGATTCTCTTACCAGACTCTCGCGCGTTCATAATGCCGAGCAGCGGGGCAATGGTCGCACTATGTCGGGTGGGCTGGATTCCCGAGCGATGGAAATACCCCGAAAACTATTTGGTGCCGCGAGAAAGATCGAAAACGGCGGATCGCTCACCATTCTGGCCACCGTGCTGGTGGATACGGGAAGCCGTATGGATCAGGTGATTTTCGAGGAGTTCAAGGGCACGGGTAATATGGAACTCGTGTTATCCCGGGATGTGGCCAATCAACGGCTTTTCCCGGCGATCGATATTGCCAAAAGCAGTACCCGCCGCGAAGAGCTTTTGATTGATGTAAAAGATATTGAAAAAGTAAGGGCATTGCGTAGAGGTTTGACAACGCTTAAGCCAGTAGAAGGCGCGCAAAAGTTGCTTGCGTTGTTGGATAAATATCCCACTAATGCCGAGCTATTAGATATGTTTTTACCAGATTCGTGAAGTGCCTATAATAAAGAAGCTCACCTTTTTTAAGAGGTGAGCTTCTTGGGTAAATTTTAACGATTACTTTGTTTATTATAATTTAAGTTTGACTCGGGTACTGCTTTTCGAACAGGGAAGCCTGCAATCTCTTTGCGCTCAATAATGCTTTTTAAACGCCGTTCAATGGCACAAAGATTTTTAAAGTCACTCATGTCGACTAAAGAGATGGCTTCACCTGAGGCGCCCGCGCGGCCGGTTCGGCCAATGCGGTGGATGTATTCTTCTGGCTGAAAAGGTAAATCGTAATTCACCACACGACTCAGTTCATCAATATCCAAACCCCGCGCGGCAACCCCCGTGGCGACCAAGTATTTTAGCTCACCAGATTTGAACTGAGCCAAAATCTTTTCACGCATGGCTTGGCTTCTATCGCCATGAATGGAATCCGCTGTGATGCCGCGTTTTTCCAGTTGAGCAACAAGCTTGGCCGCATTGTGTTTTTTCTCGGTAAAAATAAGCGCCTGATCCCACTTTTGTTCGTTAATTAAGTGACTCAACAAGGCTGACTTAGTGTCTTTGTCGACGGTGATTAGCCACTGTTTGACATTAGCGGCGGCGCGGATGTTGGGAGAAATGGATATTTCAGCCGCCAGATCGGTCATCTGGCGATCTGAAAAATCGTAGGCGAGGGCGCGAACATCGTCTGTGATGGTGGCCGAAAACAGTAGGTTCTGACGGTTTTCAGGTAGGCGTTCTATGATTTTACGGATATCGTCGGCAAAACCCATGTCGACCATTCTGTCCGCTTCGTCCAATACCATGGCTTTAAGTTCATCAAAATGCAGCGCACGCTGATGCGCCAAATCAAGCAATCTGCCCGGCGTGGCGACCAGAATATCGACGCCTGCGATTAGGCGCGCTTTTTGAGCTTCCGTATCCACACCGCCATACATCGCCATAGAGGTTAAGTGTGTGTGTTTAGCGTATTGAGCCACATTGGCTTCGACCTGAACCGCTAACTCACGGGTGGGCACGAGAATCAGCGCACGTATGCGTTTGCCGCGTAACGTTCCCGCGTTACTGAATCGTTCTAGCAGAGGCAGAACAAAGGCAGCGGTTTTGCCTGTGCCCGTTTGTGCGGTGGCGATTAAGTCCTTACCCGAAAGAATGGCAGGAATCGCTTGTTCCTGGATGGGCGTTGGCGTTTGGTAACCTAGTTCGGAAATCGCTTGAACAAGAGGAGGGGATAATCCTAGTTTTGCAAATGGCATAAGGCGCTCTGACAGATGGTTGTAAGGTTTGTCGAAAATAAAAAATGCTACATCATAACGTAAAAGCACCCGTTCGTTGCTCGAATCGTCGGTGTTTGAAGTGGAGTTTGTCGAGTATCTGAGCGACATCCCGGCTGAGCGGAATTTAAATCGAGATACCCATTAATAAGCAGGTCAGCGCCCTCCAGGGTGCTGGCTTGTGAACAATTTAGATTTTCCGCGCCTAAAAATATTTTTGAATAATCTGGTAAAATCTCTTTTTGCTTTCGGTAGAAATTGAAGGAAGATACTTCATCTTCTGGAAGAATCAGATTTACCTTAAGGAAGGCAAAGCATTTCCGCCTTATTTTATGAAGCTGTCTAGCTCTGGTATCGGTGCAAACCTATTCCAGGGCTCGGCAGCTTTTCAGTAACGCTTTTGGCGCCGATGACCCTCATTAGGAACGTCTAGATGATTCGTGAATACCGGAAGGCGGATATTGAGTACATTTTGGATATCTGGCTTTCAGCATCGATTAAAGCTCACTCCTTTGCTGGGTCAGAATATTGGCAGTCCAAAGTTAGCGAAATGCGTGATGTATACATCCCTGCATCGGAGACCTTTGTCTATGAAGCGGATGATCAGATAGCAGGGTTTTACTGCCTCTATGGAAGTACGTTGGCAGCGGTTTTTGTGTCACCCAGCCTTCAGGGCCAAGGGATAGGGTCAGCATTAATTGATGATGCCAAGAGCAGAAGGTCGTGTTTGCAGCTCAGTGTTTACAGTCAGAATGCGCCCAGTATCAATTTTTATAAGCAACATGGCTTTATTTCATTAGGTGAGCAGATTGATGAGCAAACGGGGCAACCTGAGTTCATCATGGAGCATTACTGTTAATAGCGGTCAACGGTATGGTCTTGCTACAAAAACCGAAAAATGAGCGCCCGTAGCGCTATCCTCAAAGGGTATAATGTCACCGGCCACGGTGAGTTGGCGGTTCCACAACGTTGTTTTGAGCAGGTTTTTAGCTTGTTACTGTTTTTAATAGAGAAAAGGTAGTCGTTCATGATTAACACCAAAATATACAAAGCGGTTTACGAACTCGCTGAAAAGCTCATGAAGGCTGCTGATAAAGAGGATAGAGAGGCGTTTGACGCGCTTTATACGCAGTTGGAAGCGATCTGCACCGAGAACGAAAACACCGATAAGGACCATCCAGAGCAGTGGGAAACGCTGGCTGACTTCACGGAAGAACTGGATGAGGCGTTGGCTGTCTATGAAAAAGCCTTTGAAAAGGCCGTTGCAGTTAACTCGAAAGACCACATGTCATCCATCGCGTTCTCCATGGCGAAGCTGCAGGTTGAGCTTGGTCAAACTGATGCGGCGATCAACAATCTTAAAAAGGCCCAAGTCACTGCCAACAAGATTGAAGATGGCGAGCTTAAAGACGAAATTGATGAGCTGCTTGGAAAGCTGACATCAGGTTAGTTGTTAAGCTGCTGATGTTAGTGATATTGATGATAGACGTAGATGCACATAACGCCTGATTGTGCTGGGTTTGCCTAAGACTAGGGACACTATTTTGACCAATAACGATATTTTCCGCCGCATACGTTACACCTTTGATTTAAAAGACAGCACCATCGTGGATATCTTCGCCTTGGCAGAGGTCAGCGTGGCTCAAGAGCAGGTCACTGCCTGGCTGAAAAAGGATGAAGACGACGCCTTTGTGACGATGAAAAATAGAGAGCTGGCAGCGTTTCTGAACGGCTTTATCAGCTTCAAGCGTGGCAAGCGCGAGGGCCCGCAGCCCGCGCCAGAGACGCAGTTGAACAACAACATGGTGTTTCAGAAACTGCGCATTGCCCTAAACCTGAAGGCTGACGATATTCTGGCTATTTTTGAGCTGGCTGGCTTCCGCATTAGTAATCATGAGTTAAGCGCCTTTTTCCGCAAGCCAACTCACAAGAATTATCGCGAGTGTAAAGATCAGGTGCTGCGTAACTTTTTACTCGGCGTTCAGCGCCAACTACGGCCCAGCTCGAACGATTCAGATTCAGAAGCCTAAATCGTTAGGACAGAAGATTAGCGCCGCTGCGCTTGCAAGCGTTAACGCTTCACGCACACAAAAATCGCATTGCCCGAGACGTTATCCCACGGGGTGATGGTCTCGTAGTTATGCTCAAACACATGCACCTCAAAGTAAGGCGTTAGCAGGGCGGTTAGCTCTACAAAGCTCACCGCCACCATGGAGTGTTCGTCGTTCCATACTTGGGTGGCCCCGGCGCTGGTCTTTTCAATGCTGAGCCTTAACGCCTGCCTTTCACCGTGCCCGCTGTAGTGCCACCCTGAGCGGAAGGTGAACGAATCCTCGGCCTGTTTCGCGGTGTGCTTAACGAATAGATCGTTATTGATGCGCTGTTTATCCACCCCGTTAAAGGAGAACACACCGCCCGCTTTTAAGGCGCGGTGGGCGCTGGCGATGCAGGCGGTTAGCTTCTCAATGCCATCGTTATAGTGGATCGAGTATAAAAAGCAGGTGATTAAATCGACAGGTTCGCTAACGTCGAACGTGCTCATGTCTTGCAAGGTGAACTGGGCTTCTGGGCAGCGCGAGGCGGCGATATCCAGCATCGGCTGATTGATATCCAGCCCGCCACTGGTGTAACCAAAATCAATAAAATGGCGCACGTGGGGGCCGGTGCCGCAGGCTAAATCCAGATGGGCGGTGCCGTCGTTACCGAAAAGCTGATGCAGCCGTCGAATGGCGTTGCTTTGCGCTTGGTAGTCGATATCTACGCACATCAAATCGTAGTAGCCGGAAAGGTCGGTATAGAGTGCGTTGACGGACATGGTCGCCTAAAGGTGAGGGCTGGATAGGTTGGGTGGCGCATAGTAAACGAGCAGGTGGGGTTTGAGAAGCGCGGACCACGACAGGTGAATCCCTTTCTATCATTAGTTTCCGCTAGGCGGGATTAACGCTAAAGAAATTTCCCCAGCTTCCGATAATGACTTAAGACGCACGATTAACCCTGGCTGCCACAAGAGTTTGCTATGTCCAAAACAGTGACTTTTATCATTGCTACCTTGCTTCTCTTGCTCACCACGAACGCGCATTCGCACACCGATGCGGCTGAAGCGGCAGCGCTGGCGTGGCTAGAGGCCATCGATAGCGGTGAGTATGAACAAGCGTGGGAGGCATCCTCAACGCTGCTGCAGGTGCCGCTCTCTTCCAATATGTTGGCCCGTACCATCAATGCAGCCCGACGTGATTTTGGGGCAGTTGAGTCCAGGCGGCGAATACGTGTTATCCGCGAAACGTCTATGCCCGGCGCGCCTGTTGGTGATTATGCGGTGTTTACGTTCCAAACCCGTTTTGAAAATAAGCCTCAGATTATCGAAACTATCACGCCTCACCTAGAAGGGGGCGATTGGAAGGTAAGCGGCTATTACGTCAACTAACCAACTCCCAGCCAACCTCCTCGAACATCCTTCCAGCCATCGCTGTTGCTTAGCATAACCTCCTGCGGTTAGGCGTTATTACGCTTAACCGCCCGCTATCACGTTGTTCATGACGAAGCTCACTGCGGGTGCTACGTTGAGTAGATACCCTTGAGCGTATTGGTAGCTGCTGGAGCGGATATGCACTCCCTTTCTCACAAATCGCACTGGCTGTGGCTATTGGTGGCGGGATTGCTGATGGCGGTTCTGTCGATCACGTGGCAGGCCAGGGCACAAACCTCGCCTAGCGCTTTAATCCTTAATATTGAAGGCGCCATCGGCCCTGCGACCAAGGATTATTTTGAGCGTGGTCTTCGTAAAGCCCGAGAGCAGGGCAGCGAAATGGTGATTGTTGAGCTGGATACCCCTGGCGGGTTAGTTGATACCACCCGCGATATGATTCGGGAAATGCTCAATTCAGACCTGCCGGTAGTGATGTACGTCTCCCCCAGTGGTGCGCGCGCAGCCAGCGCAGGCACCTATCTGCTTTACGGCAGCCACGTAGCGGCCATGGCGCCTTCTACCCATTTGGGCTCTGCGACACCGGTGCAAATGGGCGGCGGCGGGCTGACTGGTGGTGATGAGGCGGGCGAGGGGTCTGAAGGCGAGCAAGATGGCAGCGCGATGGAGCGCAAGGTGATTGAAGACGCGGTGAGTTTTATCCGCAGCCTGGCGGAGCGCCACGGCCGCAATGCCGACTGGGCGGAAGAGGCAGTGCGAGATGCAGTAAACCTCACCGAGAGTGATGCCCTGGAGCAAAATGTCATTGATGTGGTGGCGCGGGATATGAATGACCTGCTCGCTCAGCTTGACGGTAGGACAGTGGTGATGGAGCGCGGCGAGGATACATTGGCGACGGCGGAACTTGCCATTGAACGTTACTCCCCGGACTGGCGTACTCAACTACTCTCGCTGATCACCAATCCCAACATTGCCTATTTCCTGATGATCATCGGCTTTTACGGGCTGATTTTCGAGCTTTCCAGCCCCGGCAGCCTCTTTCCCGGCACCATTGGGGTTATCTCCCTGCTGCTGGCGCTATTCGCTTTTCAGGTTCTGCCCATTAACTATGCGGGCCTGGCACTGATGGTGGTGGGAATGGCGCTGATGGTAGGCGAGGCGTTCATGCCCAGTTTCGGGGTGTTGGGGGCGGGCGGCATTATCGCCTTTGTGTTGGGGTCGGTGATGCTGATGGATGCCGAACACTTGGCCATTTCGTTACCGCTGATTGGCGGTGTAGCCCTGATTTTTGGCGGCTTAATGCTATGGACGTTAACGCGCTTTGCAACGCTGCGGCGGCGGCCGGTGCACAGCGGTGCGGAGCAACTGATTGGTGCAACGGCAGTGGCGCTGGAGGATTTTGAGACCAACGGCCATGTGCGCCTGCATGGCGAGCGCTGGAACGCGGTGAGCGATGCACCCGTTAAACAGGGTGATGAGCTTGAAGTGGTGCGCCTTGAGGGCTTGACGGTACATGTGACGCCCCGGTGATGCCTGCGACGATGACGTGCTTTCCCCCATAACGAACCATCTGCAAAACGAGCTATCTGCAAAACGAGGTGCCCAATGATTATTTCGTATTTAGTCCCTGTGGTGCTGGTGGTGATGTTGATCGCTGCCTCCATTCGTATACTGCCGGAATATAAGCGTGGCGTGGTGTTCTTTCTGGGCCGTTACCAGAAAGTGAAGGGGCCAGGGTTGGTCATTGTGATTCCTGCCATTCAGAAGATGGAAGTGGTGGATTTACGTGTAATTACCATGGACGTACCGGAGCAGGATGTCATTTCCCGGGATAACGTCACCGTTAAGGTCAACGCGGTGCTTTACTTCCGCGTTGTCGACCCTGAAAAGGCGATCATTCAAGTCGAAAATTTCACCCAGGCGACCAGCCAGTTGGCGCAGACCACGCTGCGTTCCGTGCTGGGTAAACATGACCTGGATGAGATGCTTTCCGAGCGGGATAAACTCAACGACGATATCCAGGAAATCATTGATACCCAAACCGAAGCCTGGGGCATCAAAGTGGCCAATGTTGAAATCAAGCATGTGGATCTGGATGAGAGCATGATCCGCGCCATTGCACGTCAAGCCGAAGCGGAGCGCGAGCGTCGCGCCAAGGTGATACACGCCGAAGGGGAGCTTCAGGCGTCCAAAAAGCTGGTGGAGGCCGCCAACGTAATGCAGGAGAATTCCGCCGCGCTACAGCTTCGCTACCTGCAAACCATGAGCGACATGAGCAACAAAAACGCCTCGACGATTGTGTTTCCACTACCCATGGACATCATGGAGGCCTTCAAAGATATGAAAGCCAAGCATACGGCAGCAACGTCTGGTAAGACGCAGGATGATGCGTAAGCCAATGCCAAACGCGCATTGCTAAGGTGGGACTGGATATTTCAACCGCCGGTTAAGCAATCAGCCCCGCCAAAGCCTGCATTCCCAGCGCCACCACCAGCACCACTACACCCGCCACCAAGCTGGTTACTAGGGCTTGTTGTTTCCATAACATCAGTACTCGGCTGCCAAAGCGGTGGACGAGCCAGGCGAGGCCGAAGTAACGCAGGCCTCGGGCAATTAACGCCGCTAGCGCGAAGAGAAGAACCGGGTAGCCGGAAAGGCCTGCGGTAATCATCGCAACCTGAAAGGGAATGGGCAGAATGCCAATGGCTAAAATCGCGGCAAAACCATACTGATCGAAGAAGGTTTGGAACGACTGATAGCTTTGTTCCATGCCCATAAATTCAATAAACCAAGTACCTATCGACTGAAAAAGCAGCATGCCAACGCCATAGCCGACCAGCGATGCAATTAAGCAACCTGCGGTAGTGACAGTCGCTAAAAGCCAGATACGTTGTTTATTGGCTGCCATCAGCGGGATCAGCACCAGCTCAAGCGGAATGGGAAGAATAATCGTTTCCAAAAAGGAGAGGGTGCCGAGTAACCACAGCATGTTCTTCGAGCCATTAATACGCTCAAACCACTGCTTGGTTCGCTTTGTTGTGTTGGCCATTAGGGAGTCGCTACATCTCTGGATTAATGCGGCGATAGATAGCCGCTAATAGGCTGTATAGGCCAAACGCGAAGAGTCCTATAGCGACAACGGCCAGTAACCATTGACCGTATGCTTGGCTGCGCAGTGTACTAAATACTTCAGCCGTACCGCCTGCCTGGTCGGGATTAAACTGATAAGCGGCAATCAGAAAGAAACTACCCACGATAACAAATACAATCCCGCGAATGACTAAGCCAAAACGGCAGATGGGATAAGCCCACTTTTGGGTTTGGGGTGGCATCGCGAAGTGCTTGTCGAACTTGGCCTTGTAGCCTTTAAGCGCATGGGCGATCCCTACCCCAATCATGACCAAGCCAACGGCCCCTACCAGCCAGCGGCCAAAAGGCTGTTGCATCAACCAGCCTGCCACGCCCTGCGAGCCACCGCCTGAACCCCCGGAGGAGCCCGTAAATTGGAAGATGAGCGTGGCGGCAAAAAAGGCCAATAGCGTATGGGTAATCGCACTCGCTAATAAACCCGCCCGAATAGCTAAGCCTTTAGCGCCGTTGCCGTGATGGTCGGCGTCTTTGACTGCTTGAATGGTGCGCCACATGGCGTAGCCAACCAAACCCACTGCGATGACACCTAATAGTATTTTTCCAAAGGGAGCGGTGAGGACTCTTTCTAATGCACCGCGGCTGCCTTCTGTTTGGCCACCTTGCCCAAAGGCTGCCAGCGCGGCAAGACCACCCACTAACACATAAACGATGCCGCGGGAGGCGTAGCCCATGCGGGCGAAAAGTGTAATCGCATCACGGTGATCGGGGTTTTTCATACTATTAGCCATGGTGTCCTCCTGACTTGATATGGCGTTGCGAATTCCTATGCAAACTAGTTCATCTCGAGCTTTTTGGCGGCCCATACTGTGCGTGTGCTGTGCTATTGTCCAGTGTAGTTTCTTCAAAAAAGACGAGTCGCTATTTTTATTAATGCGAGCAAACCATGAGTGCACCTTTGTCAATTAACAAGTCGTCAGCTACCACATCTAATACATCGACACCTGTCTTTTGGCGCGATATAGGGATGCCATATGTGGAACTGCGCAAGATCAGCGACGCGCGACAAGTTTGCTATGCACCTCATAGCCATACGCATTGGTCGCTGGGGGCGGTTACCTCTGGTCAAAGCACCTTTTGCTATCGCGATGCGACACATCAGATTAGTGCGGGAGATATCGTTATAATGAATCCCCATTGGGTGCATGCCTGCAATCCCCTCGAGAACCAGCCCTGGGCGTACATGATGCTCTACGTCGATACCGAGTGGCTGAGTGAATTGCGTTACCAACTGGGCCTGTTGAATACGCCGTACTGGCAAGATATCGCTACCGCCGTCATTACTCAGCCAGCGCTTTATGCCGGGTACTGCGATATGGCCGCTTGTTTGCTGAATGAACAACGCGACATTGGCGATAAGCAAACGACGTTAGTCGAGTACTTGTCTGCCATGCTGCAAGTGCTGGCTCAGGAATCCCCCGCCGCATTGCCTCAAGCGCCCAGTAGGCTAGAGAATGTCGCGGCTTATTTACGTGCCAATTATGCTTCCGATATATCGCTTGAGCGGCTATGTCAGCAGTCGGGCTATAGCGCTGGGCACCTGATTCGCGCCTTCAAACAGCACTTCGGGCTAACGCCTCATGCCTACCTGGTTAATCAGCGCATCCAGATGGGACAGAAAGCGCTTAAGCACGGGCAGCCCATTGTTGAGGCGGCTTTGAACGCTGGATTTAATGACCAGCCCCACTTTCAAAGAACCTTTAAGCGGCTGGTAGCAGCGACACCAAACCAGTACCGCTACCCATTACTCAATCAGTAAGGCAATAGCGCTAGCCGCCAGGCAGATAGCGAGTGCGCGGTTAACCGTTAGTAAGATGATAGGACGATGAACATAGCGTTTCAGAAAAGCGCCTGCATATACCCAACTGGCTAGCGATATCCAGCAAATAGGCAAATAGAGACCGGCAAACAGCCATAGCTGATAGGGGGCATCAGCACTGGTGTAGGCACCAATGCCAGCGGCAGATGCCAGCCACGCCTTGGGGTTGAGCCACTGCATCATGGCGCCTGTCATAAACCCTGGGGCTTTGACGCCGGCTCGCTCCTGCAAGCGCCCATCGTGCTGTAAAAGTTGATAGCTGAGATAGAGTAAAAACAGAATGCCTGCCCAGCGTAAAAACGTTTCCAGCAGTGGCACCACACTCAGCAGGGAGTAAAGGCCAGCGCCGATGGCTAAAAACAGTGCGACAAAACCCAGCGTGGCGCCGGTTACAAAAACAAGCCCTTTAGCGATAGGGTAATGCGTACCGCTACTCAAACAAACGATGTTGACCGGCCCCGGCGAAATAGACGCAGCAAGAGCAAATGCAGTCATGGGCAGAAGTGTAGGCAGCAGTAGTGTAGCGCTCATTGTCATTCTCCTTGGTAGTGCAAGGAGTTTGTAATGGTTCTTGTTGGCGGTATTGAACAAAATTGAGGTGACTGATTAAACCATTGCCTTTAACTCTTTGCTTTTAATGCCCAAACACCGACCAGCCTGTGCGCTGTACAAACATTTCAAGCGCCTGGGTGCCTAGCAAGCTGTTGCCGTAGGGGTCTAACCCCGGTGACCAAACGGCAATGGCGCCGTGGCCTGGGGCGATGGCTAGTATGCCGCCGCCCACGCCACTTTTGCCGGGCAGGCCCACCCGAAAGGCGAACTCCCCTGAGGCGTCGTAGTGCCCACACATCATCATCAGTGAATTGATACGCCGTGCCCGCTGAGGGGCGACGACTCGAATATCGCTGGGTTTGTTGACGCCATCTGAAGCCAGGAACAGGCCGGCATGAGCGAGCTGCTTACAGCTCATCGCAATAGCACACTGATGAAAGTAGGTGCCTAGCACCTTATCAACATCGTGGCGAAGGTGACCAAAGGCTTTCATGAAATGCGCCAATGAAGCATTGCGGTCGCGGTGCGCCATCTCTGATGCAGCTACCGCATGGTCAAAGCAAATGCTGTCGTCATCGGCGATATAACGCACAAAGCTTAGAATCTCACCCAGCGTCTCTTTGGGTTCATGGCCCATCATAATCGCATCGACTACCGCAATGGCACCGGCGTTAATAAACGGGTTACGCGGTTTGCCGCTTTCGTGTTCAAGCTGCACGATAGAGTTGAAGGGGTCGCCCGAGGGTTCACGGCCCACTTTTGTCCAGAGTGAGTCGCCCATCTGGCCTAGCGCAATCGTCAGCGTAAAAACTTTGGAAATGCTTTGGATTGAGAAGGGGGTGGTCGCGCAGCCCGCCGAATATACCTGGCCATCGACGGTGGCGAGCGAAATGGCAAATTGTTGTGGGTCTACATGACCAAGTTCGGGAATATAGTCTGCGACCTTGCCACGTTCCTCTGCTTTCGCCATGGCTGCGGCAATGTCATCAATTAAGTCTTGCATGGGCTTAGTGTGCACTGTCAATGGAGGCGGGGCCTCACCCTAGCGGAAAACAGGAGAATTGTCTTTTTTGCATCACCGAAACAATAACGCTAAAACAGTGGGTGTTTGCCCACAACGCATTGAGCAAGATACGGGTCGGCAACGGGGCCTTGAGCGCTTAGGCTGCCATGATAAGCCCATAAGTAGCCTGAAACGAAACGGCTAGAGAGATAAACATGAACGATTATGCGCGTATCGAAAAGGCCATGACCTACATGGTTGCCAATGCTACTGAGCAGCCTGATTTGGAAACAGTGGCCGCTCACGTTCATATTAGCGCCTTCCATTTCCAGCGGCTGTTTTGTCGTTACGTGGGGATTAGCCCTAAACGGTTTTTACAGGCGCTAACGCTGGAGCGGGGTAAGCAATTGATGCACTCCTCTACTTCGTTGCTGGATATTGCTCATACTCTGGGGCTTAGCGGCGGCTCACGGCTTTATGATCACTTTGTTCAGCTAGAGGCCGTTACGCCTGGGGAGTATAAGCGCCAGGGTGAGGGCGTTGAGATTACTTATGGGGTTCATGAAACGCCTCTTGGCAGCATGTTTGTGGCAATGACGCCCCGTGGTATTTGTCGCATGGGCTTTATCGATACCACCAGTGAAGAAGAACTGCTAACAAGACTAGCCATGGAGTGGCCGCGCAGCACCTTCCACCCTAACCGAGTTGCCACGCGCTATGCGGTGGAGGCGATTTTTGCCAAGTCAGAAGAGGCGCCGGCTGCTTTGTCATTGCACGTGACGGGCACCAATTTTCAAGTTGCCGTGTGGCGTGCACTACTCACTATTCCCGAAGGCCAGCTGGCCAGTTACTCGCATATCGCTAGGGCATTAGGCACGCCAAAATCATCCCGTGCAGTAGGTAATGCCGTGGGGGCTAACCCGATCGCGCTGTGGATTCCCTGCCACCGGGTGATTCAGCAAAGCGGTGCGCTTGGCGGCTACCGGTGGGGCGTTGAGAAAAAGCGGATGGTGCAAGCCTGGGAGCTAGCGCTGGCTCACACCGACAACACAGCGCTCGCCCCCAGTTTAACGACCTAATCAATAAGCCCATTAGCATCAAAAAACGGGAAAGGGCCAGGGTAGCGCTCGATAAACCCTTGGTGTGTCACCATGCCGTTAGTGGCCGACCATTGGTGTAGCAGGTAACCGGGTGGCTCTAGCTGAAAGCTGGAGGGGCCATCTGGGCTGAGATCCAAACTCACCTGGTGGGAAACCCCAGGGCAGCTAATCGCCAAAGTGTGAGCAAAGCGCGCTTGGATCGAACGGTGCAGATGCCCGCAGAGCACGCGCTCGACCTGGGCATGTTTGCCAATGACGTCGGCTAGCGCGTCTGGTCGCTTCAGCGGCTGGCGATCCATATGGTCGATGCCACTAACAAAAGGGTGGTGATGCACCATGACAAGAGTCGGTTTTTCAGGGTTTTTTGCCAGGGTGGTGTCTAGCCACTGCAGGCTTTCATTACTTAGCTCGCCGTGGGGTTTTCCCGGTACCGATGAGTCAAGCCCCACCAAGCGAACCGGATAGTCCTCAACGGCCCACTGCAAATAGTCGTGATGCTGGAATAGGTAGCGGTGGTCGGGAAATGCGGCACGTAGATGCTGGCGATCATCATGATTGCCAGGGATCAAGTACACAGGCAGCGTTAATTCAGCCAGGATCTGCTTAAAGGTGGTGTACTCGTCAGGGTGGCCAAAATCAACCAAGTCACCGCTAATCAGCACTAGGTCGGGCCGCGGGGCTAGCTGATTGAGCGTGCTGATTGCATGGCGCAGAGCACTGGCGGTATCTACATGGCGGTAAGAGAGTTTACCGCCCGCCTTGATATGCGGATCGCTGATTTGGGCGATAAGGCACTGCTGGGCATAAGGGTCTTTCTTAATGTTTAAACCTTGATCAGCCATTGGCCATCTCCTTGGCATTAACAGGGGCAGTGGGCTTATCTGGATGAAAAAGCACGCTGGAGGGGAGTGCCAAACCAATCGCGGTACCGTTTGGCCAGCGCTCGCGGGAGGGGGCCTCAATCTGGAGTGTCGAAGTGCCGCCCGTGTCCACCATGAGGCGCTGGGTCTGGCCCAGGAAAATGCTCTGTACCACCCTGCCTTTTACATCGGCTTGGTCAACGGAAACCACCTGAATATCTTCAGGTCGACAGTAAACCATGGGTACTCCCTGCAAATGGGTGGCGACAAGTTCTCCCCCATGTACGATTAACCCTCCATCGGCTTGCATACCGATAACTTCCAGGCAGTTAACCGCACCAATAAAGTCCGCTACAAAAGCATTGGCCGGTCGGTGATAAATCTCCTGGGGCGTGCCCAGTTGGGCAATGCGGCCTGATTGCATCACTGCGATGCGGTCGCCTAACGCCATTGCCTCGTCTTGATCATGGGTAACATAAACCGCTGTAGTGCCTAGCTCTCGAAGCAACTGGCCAATTTCAATTCTCAGCCGATCACGCAGTTTGGCGTCGAGGGCAGCCAAGGGTTCGTCAAACAGCAGCACCTTTGGGCGAACGGCGATGGCGCGAGCGAGCGCAACACGCTGCTTTTGCCCGCCGGAGAGGGCGTCAATGCGCCGTCCACCAAAGCCTTGCAAGTCGACCATACGCATGACTTCGTCAAGCCGATGGGCGATCTCGCTACGTGGCAAACGCTGTATTTTCAAGCCGTAGGCAATATTGTCGGCAACGCTCATATTGGGAAAGAGGGCATAGTTTTGAAACACCATTCCCACATCGCGCTTCTCAATCGGCAGAGCGGTGACATCACGCTCTCCAAACAGCACTTGCCCGCCTTTGTCGGGGCTTTCCAGGCCGCTAATAATGCGTAGTGTCGTTGTTTTGCCACAGCCAGAAGGCCCTAACAGCACTAACGTTTCGCCCGCGTTGACGTGCAGATCCAGCGGCTGCAGGGCGGTGTTGCCGCCAGCGAAGGTGCGGCTGCATTGGGTAAGCGTAATGCTGACAGATGAACTCATATAAGTTTCTCGAATAAAGCAATCAGATGACTGTAAAGGTGGGTGACGACTCGATTGCTCAGTGGCGCTGCTGGGTGAGTTTTCCTGCCCACTGAATCGCCACCAGCAGCGGCACCACCATGACTAGAAATATCAGCGTGTAAGCCGAGCCAACTTCGAGGCGCATGGAGGCGTAGCTATCGGCCAAGCCGACCGGGAGTGTCTTGGTCAAGGGTGTGTGCAGCATCCAGGTAATGTTGAACTCACCAATGGATAGGGTGACCACCATCAACGCGCCCGCCAGAATGCCGCTCATACTGTTGGGGATGACCACTCCGAAAAAGCGTTGCCTGAAACTGGCACCTAAGCTGGCAGCGGCTTCTTCCAGTTGGGGAAGTTTGGCGGTTTGCATCACGGATAGCACCGCGCGCACCATAAAGGGCAGGGTAAACAGCACATGGCCAACAAGAATAAACAGCCAGCTACCGCGAAACTCACGATAGCTGCCGTAGGCGAGTAACAAGGCAAGCGCGGTGGCCAGCCCCGGCACGGCAACCGGTAGCAGCAGGAGCTCTTCAATCGCGTTGGCCCAGCGGCGACGACTGCGTAGCAGTCCATAGGCAGCAGGCACGCCAACCAAAATAGTGATCAATAAGCAAGCGAGTGCCAGTTTAATGGAGAGCCAGATGGTATCGGCATAGAGCTGCCACACCTCATTCACCCAGCGCAGCGTCAGCCCACTCTCCAGGCCTACAAAGTAGTTCTCAGTCAGCCCCGCCATGACTGACATGGCGACGGGCACAATCATGAACAAGCACACCAGCAGGGTGAAGCCCAATTGCAGCGTGAAGCGAAGGCGAGATTTCATACCGAAGCCCCTAAGTTGCCGCCTGCCAGCCTACGGGCAAGGCTCAATGCCATCCAGGTGATGACCCCCAATACCACTGAAAGCGCGGCTGCCATGGCGAAATTGGCGTAGTTGGTGAATTCACCGTAGATGTTGAGGGGAAGAATGCTCAATCGCGTACCAAGGGTAAACGCCGTGCCAAACGCGCCCATGCTGGTAGCAAAACAGATAGCCCCAGTAGAAAGCAGAGCAGGTGCAATGCCGGGTATGATGACGTCTTTGGTGACCTGCCAAGTATTAGCGCCTAACGAGCGGGCGGCTTCTTCGAGACTTTTGTCCAGGTTGTCGCAGGCCGCTATCACCGTGGTGATCACGCGAGGAATCGAAAAGTAGAGGTAGCCAATAAATAAACCGGCCAGCGAGTAGGCGAACATCCAGCGCTCGCCAAACAGCCATAGGCTGGTCTGCGCCAGCGCTCCTTGGCGACCACCCAGCATAATCACCAGAAATCCCACCACTACGCCTGGAAAGGCCAGTGGAAAAGTGAGGATCGCCACCAAGGCCGCCTTACCGAAAAAACGGTGTCGAGCCAGGAAAAAGCCAACCGTGCCCGCTATGGCCACCGCCGTGATCGATACAACAAGCGAGATGCCCACGGTGGTCACGAGGCTGATCAAGTACTGGCGATGGGTGAGAATGGTGAGATAGGCGCTGATGCCACTACTTCGGTCAGCCTCGGCACCCATGACTATCAAGCGTGAAAAAGGCAGCAACCAGAAGGCGCAGAAGATGACCAGCGCAGGCATCAGCGCTAACAAAGCGATCAGTCTTTGACGCCTCGCTGGGCCTACGCTAGCTGACTGGCGTCTAAAGTAAGAAGCAGCCCCGGAGGGCTGCTTGGATGCCGCGGTCATGATTAACGCACCTCCGACAAATACCGCTCAGAGAAGCTGCGTTGGGCAGCCGCCATGGCGGTGTAATCGACAGCTTCTGCGCGGGCATAATCGCTATCCGGCAAGAAGACTTCCCGTGCTTCAGCGGAGATGGCGCTTTCACGTACGGGGCGTAAATAGGCGTCTGCCCATACCGCTTGACCTTGGTCAGACAGCACGAAGTCAAGCACCTGCTGGCCGTTCTCGGGGTTCGGGCCATCTTTTACCAGGCTCATCACATAAGGAACGACCACGCTACCTTCTTCGGGAATCACAAACTCAACGTTAGCACCGTCGCTGTGGCGGGCACGGTAAGCGTTGAAGTCGTAATCGAGGAGAATCGGTATTTCGCCAGAAAGCACCCGCGCATAGCTAGTCTGCTTAGGCACAATGGGGTCGTTTTCGGCGAGCTCATTGAAGTAGTCGATGGCGGGGGTGAAATCGTTAAGATCGCCACCCATTGCCAAGTTGACCGCAACGGCGCCTACATAGCCGACAAAAGCGCTGGCGGGGTCAAGGTAGCCCACCATACCTTGGTACTCAGGTTTCAGTAAGTCTTCCCAAGAGGTGGGCACCGGCGCACCATCCAAGGCATCGACATTAACCATAAAACCGAGCGTGCCGGAATGAATGGCGAACCAGTTGCCCTCAGGATCTTTCAGGCCTTCAGGAATCTCATCCCAGTGCTCGGGCTGGTAAGGCGCTACTACATCCTCTTCCATGGCTTGAATGCCAAAGGTCACACCGTAGTAGACGACATCTGCTACCGGACTCCCCGCTTCGGCCACCAACTGAGCTAAAGACTGGCCGGAGTTCTTGTTGTCTTGGGGCACGCGAATGCCGGTTTCCTGTTCAATCAAGCGCAGCTGTGTACCCCAGTCGGCCCATTCCGGTGGGCAGTTATAGCAAATCGCGTTGTCACTTGATTGCGCAAAAACGCTTCCCGACGTGCTGATAATCGCCGTGGCCAATACTGCCTGATAAAGACGTTTAAGATTCATACCGTGCTCCTCTATAAAGTGCCTAACGTGGACTTGCGGGATGTCGGGTTTCCGACACTTTCGCCCTTACGCAATGCGTGGGGCAGGGGAGCAGGTGTGCAGCTTTCTCCCCGAATCATGGCTAACAAGGTGTGCACCGCGGCTCGCCCAATGTCGGCGCGAGGCTGCTCAATGGTGCATAGCGATGGGTAGAGGTGCTTGCCTAAGGCAATGCCATCAAAGCCCATCACAGAAAGGTCGCCAGGCACGTTAAAACCAGCGCGTTGCAATTCGCCCATCAGGCTGATGGCGAGCAGGTCATTGGTACAAACCAATGCGCTGAGAGCGTCTGGCCCTTGCAGTGCAGGTGTTAGGCTTTTCAGGTCAGCTTGGGTATGGCGGGCCATCTCAACCAACGGACGTGCGATCAGGCCTGCCTCGCGCATAGCGTGGCAGTAACCGTCAAAGCGCTGCCGGGCGCGGTCTGATTGCAGCAGCGGGCCAGCGACCATGCCAATGCGCTCATGGCCCAAAGTAATTAAATGGCGGGTGGCATCAGCGCTGGCGGCGCGGTTATCGACGCCGATGGAGGGGAAACCGCTGTTCCCAGGTGGGTTGTAGACCAGTAAGCACGGGGTGGTTTCGAGACTGAGCTTATCCAGCACGGCACTGTTATCGGCTTCAGCCACGGTAAGCACCAAGCCATCCACGCGCTGACGCAGCATCTCCTCAACAATGTCACCCTCCCGGCTGGGCGAGTATTCGCTGGTGGTAACGATCAGTGAGTAACCAGCCGCTCTGGCTGCCACTTCCATGGCTTGTAGCTGCTCCGCAAACACCGGGTTATCGAGACTCGGTACCATGACGCCAATCATCTGCGTGGCTTGCGAGCGTAGCTGTTGAGCGACCTTGTTGGGCCTGAATGACAGCTGTTGAGCAGCGCTAAAAATTTTTTCGCGGGTCGCTGGGCGAACTAGATCGGGGCTTGAAAAAGCCCGCGCCGCGGTTGCCCGGGAAACCCCGGCTAGTTTGGCCACACTGACTAAATCGGACATAGAGAGTCTCTATAAATGAAAAATGAGATCGATCTCATTTGTTGTTGATCAGCCTAAAGTTGGCGTGTGACAAATTGATGGCGGTAAGAAGTATTTTTGAAGTACGTTTTTGAGTGTCATTAAAGAGGGAGTGTGATGAAGAGGGCACTGGTCGATGAGCTTGGTCACAATTGCGCTGATGCTCCCAGGTCGCTACAGTCTCGCTCTTGTTCACCTGGGCGGGATAACGTGATGGCCACACTAATGATTCAAGGCACCACCTCGGATGCAGGTAAAAGCACTGTGGTGGCTGCGCTCTGCCGTGCACTGGCAAGGCGTGGTATATCAGTGGCGCCGTTCAAACCCCAGAACATGGCGCTGAATAGCGCAGTGACCAGCGATGGCGGCGAGATTGGCCGCTCCACGGCGCTGCAGGCCCAGGCATGCTATTTGGCCCCTCATAGCGATATGAACCCGGTACTGCTAAAGCCGGAAACGGATCGTGGCGCCCAGGTGATTTTGCGCGGCAAGGTGCATGGCCATATGGATGCGCTGGATTACCATGCCTATAAACGCACTGCAAAGGCGAGCGTAATGGCGGCTTGGCAGGCACTGGAAAGCCGCTTCGATGTGATTATTGCCGAAGGCGCGGGTAGCCCTGCAGAAATTAATCTTCGCGAAGGCGATATTGCCAATATGGGTTTTGCCGAAGCCGCCGACTGCCCAGTGCTGCTGGTGGGGGATATTGACCGCGGCGGTGTATTTGCCCAGTTGGTGGGCACGCTGGCGCAGCTAAGTGAGAGCGAGCAGGCGCGCACCAAAGGTTTTATTATTAACCGCTTTCGAGGAGATATTGCGCTGCTGGAACCGGGGCTTGATTGGTTGGAAGCGCGTACGGGTAAACCGGTACTGGGCACGCTGCCCTATCTGCAAGGGCTGGTGCTCGATTCTGAAGATAGCATTGGGGTGACCCAGGTCGAGAAGCAGAGCAAGGTTCTTACTATCGTCGTGCCAGCGCTTCCACGCATCAGTAACCACACTGATTTCGACCCGCTGCGCTTGCACCCTCAGGTGGCGCTGACCTTTGTGGGGGCCGAGCAGCCGATTCCTGCTGCTGACGTGATTATCCTGCCTGGTAGTAAAAGCACTGCGAGCGATCTTGCCTGGTTACGGCGCCAGGGCTGGGATAAAGCCATTCTGCGCCACCTGCGTTACGGCGGTAAGGTGTTAGGTATTTGCGGTGGCTTTCAAATGCTGGGCGAGTGGGTGGATGACCCTGATGGGCTGGAGGGCCAGCCGGGGAAAGAAGCAGGATTGGGACTGCTGCCGCTCACAACGCGTATGATGGCGGGCAAACAGCTGCGAAATGTGAGCGGCATAACGGTTACTGAAGGTGCGACAGTCACCGGCTATGAAATCCATAATGGCGTGAGCGAAGGGGCTGCCTTGAATTCCCCCTTATTTACTGTGGATGGTCGCCCGGAAGGTGCCGTTAGCGGTGATGGACAGATTCTAGGAACCTACCTGCATGGCTTGTTTGACCATCCCGACGGCTGCCAAGCACTGCTGAAACAGTTAGGTTTGGTTAACGGTGAACAGAGCGATTATCAAGCCCACCGAGATCGTGAGCTTGATCGCTTGGCCGATATGCTGGAAGCCCACGTCGATATTGAGGCGGTTATTACGTTGATTGATGCTGGCGCTTCGCCATCACGGTGATTTCAACATTGCTACCGCCGCAGAGATGGGGGGATTCGGTACATGTGCGCGCCGGGTAGCGACCGGGTTCAAAATACTCGGCGTAAATACCATCCATGTCTTGGATAGCGTGTAAGTCAGTAAGGTGGATATCCACGCGCACTATGTCCGCTAAGCTGCCGCCTTCCATTTCAAGCATGCGCGATAGCGCGCGCATCACAAGGCGGGTCTCTTCTTTAACGTCGCCTTTGACTGCGTGGCCGTTAGAGAGATCGTCAACGGTCAGTCCTGAAATAAACACATAGTGATCATCGACTACCATGTGGCTACCGGGAAAGCTTGGTGTGGGCATGGTAGGGTCATTCATAAAGGTGGGCATACTAGCTCCTTCTAAGTGATGTTCACGCTTACAATTCTCTTCGACAGATTGTTAACAGTAGTGTTCAGTATCAGTAAAAATGAATGGACGTTGTGGTGAGGCACGTCGCGCTGTCAAAACGGTGATGTTTGCTCTAGGCTTGCGGGTTTTTAGTCGGTGAGGATGATTCAAATGAAGGTCGTACACGTTAACGCAGAGGCCCAGCGCAACGCCTGTCTGGCGCGATTATGCGCTGAGGTTTACGGACAAGAGGCGGGTCTTACGCCGCTGGTCGTGTTCACCGGCACCTGCAGTGTGTTTTTTCCGCAAGAAGCAGCGCGGCTGTTTGCTGCCGTTGACGGCCAGGGTAAACCCCAAGCGCTGGCGCTGCTAGTGCTGGACGAGGAGGGCGAGGGCATGACGGTGACTCACGCCTGCGCGCTTGACCAAGCAGATTCCAAGCAGCGTTTGATCAGCGAACTTACTTTGAAAGCCCCGCTACGTGTCGAAGTGGATAACGCCGAACAAGAAGCGTTCTATAAAAAAAGTGGCATTAAGCGCTGGTTCGGCGGGGTGGATGGAAAGCGTATTGGCTTGGGCGCTCGCCATCCTGCCAAGAGTATTCGCGAATTGGCGCCTACCCTGGTGTTGGATGAAGCGCTTATTCTGCGTCGCTTTAAGCATGACCCTAAGACGTTTGAGGCTGCCAAGCAGGCCTTTTTGAAGGGGTTAAACGATTTTCCGCAGTCGCTTTAACAGCCCTTGGGAACGCTGCGTTCCAGTTTGTGCAACAAAGTTGCACGTTGTTGCCATGTTATTTACGTGTTGCCCCGATAAAATAAGCATCACGACTAGCTTATTAAAAGAAGGGAGAAGCTGCATGGCATCACCGATAATGGATAACAGTCAACGTTACGGTGCGATTAGCCGCTTGTTGCATTGGGGGATGGCGCTACTGTTTGCTTGGCAGTTTACGAGTGCCACGGCGCACTGGCTTTTTCCGGACACACCCTTTGAAGAGTTTTTCTGGGGAACCCATTACCCAGTGGGTGTATTGCTACTGACCTTAGTCGTACTGAGAGCGATATGGGCGTTAGCCAATGCGTCGCGTCGCCCGCCATCGGTGAGCGTTATGGCAAAGCTGGGCCATCTTGCACTCTACGGCTTGATGATCGCGATTCCGACGATTGCACTTATTCGCCAGTACGGTTCGGGCCGTTCGCTTGAGGTGTTTGGAATTAATCTGATGTCAGGTTTTGAGGACGAGGAGATCACCTGGATGACGGATCTCGGCGGTTTGCTCCACGGTGAGCTGGGCTGGACTCTGCTGGCGCTGATCGTAGGGCACATCGTGATGGCCATTTTGCATCGCAAGCTGACTCACCACGATGTGCTGACGCGCATGGCCAGATAATAGCCGGATAATTAGACTACTTCTTTGCTAGCTCGCGCATGGCGGTTTCCAGACCCTCCATGGTCATGGGGTACATGCGGTCATCGATGATCTCGCGGATCAGTTGGGTCGAGTAGGTGTACTCCCAGGCTCGGGTCGGCATAGGGTTAAGCCACGCCAGGCGAGGAAACGTTTCGCATAAACGCTTAAGCCAAACGCCGCCCGCTTCGTCGTTAAAGTGCTCGACGCTACCGCCGGGGTGGGTAACCTCATAGGGCGACATGGCCGCGTCACCGACGATCACTACCTGGTAATCCGCGCCGTAGGTGTGCAAAACATCCATGGTCGGGATCCGCTCGTTACCCCGGCGCATGTTGTTACGCCAAACCCCTTCGTAAAGGCAGTTATGGAAGTAGTAGTGCTCCAGGTGCTTGAACTCTGAGCGGGCGGCAGAGAACAGTTCTTCGCAGACGCGAATATGGTCATCCATCGAGCCGCCTACATCCAAAAATAGCAGCACCTTCACCGCGTTATGGCGCTCTGGGCGCATCTGCACGTTGAGTAGCCCGGCATCTTTGGCGGTTTCGCGGATGGTACTATCCACATCGAACTCGTCCTGCGCGCCCTGGCGGGCAAACTTGCGCAGCCGCCGCAGCGCCATCTTGATATTGCGTGTGCCTAGCTCCAGCGAATCATCGTAATCCCGAAAGCGTCGCTCGTCCCAGACCTTGGTGGCGCGGCGGTGGCGCGAGCCATCCTGACCAATACGAATGCCCTCTGGGTTGTAGCCGTAGGCCCCGAAAGGGCTAGTGCCACCGGTGCCGATCCATTTATTGCCCCCCGCGTGGCGCTCTTTTTGCTCCTCCAGGCGTTTTTTAAACGTTTCGATGAGTTCTTCAAGGCCACCCAGAGATTCAATCTTGGCTTTCTCTTCGTCGGTCAGCTGCTTCTCAAACTCCCGGCGCAGCCAGTCATCGGGGATTAGCGCTTCAATAGCGGCGTCCATGTCCTCGAGGCCTTTAAACCAGGCGGCGAAGGCACGATCAAAGCGGTCAAAGTGGCGCTCGTCTTTGACCATCACCGTGCGGGCCACCTGATAGAAGGCCTCCATGTCGGCGAACACCACGCCTCGCTCCACTACAGCATGAAGGTCTAAAAGCTCGCGCAGTGAGACGGGCACGCCCGCGCGCTTTAACGTTTCGAATAGGCCGATAAACATGGCTTAGCGGCCTGTGCCTTTCTGACGACGGATCATGAATGCCAAGCGCTCGAGCAACTGGGTGTCCTGCTCGTTTTTGATCAGGGCGCCGGCCATGGGCGGCAGCGCTTTGGCCGGGTCGCGGTTGTAGAGCGCTTCTTGAGCAATATCGTCAGCCATCAGTAGCTTGAGCCAATCGACCAGTTCAGACGTTGACGGCTTTTTCTTAAGGCCTGGCGCTTTACGCAGCTCGAAAAATACCTCTAGGGCTTCGCTGACAAGCCGGGAGGCGATATCCGGGAAGTGCACATCGACAATCGCCTGCATGGTCTCGCGGTCGGGGAACTCGATGTAGTGGAAAAAACAGCGGCGCAGGAACGCATCCGGCAGCTCTTTTTCATTATTCGAGGTGATGATGATAATCGGGCGCTGTTCGGCGCGGATGGTTTCGCCAGTTTCGTAAACGTGGAACTCCATACGATCCAGCTCTTGGAGCAGGTCGTTGGGGAATTCGATATCGGCCTTGTCGATCTCGTCGATCAATAACACCACGCGCTCGTTGGCGGTAAAGGCTTCCCACAGCTTGCCGGGTTTGATGTAGTTGGCGACGTTCTCTACACCTTCAACACCTAGCTGAGAGTCACGCAGACGGCTGACGGCATCGTACTCGTATAAACCCTGGGCCGCCTTGGTGCTGGATTTGATATGCCAGGTAATCAGCTGGGTATCGAGAGACTCGGCCAACTCTTCAGCCAGCAGGGTTTTACCGGTGCCTGGCTCGCCTTTGATCAATAGCGGCCGCTCAAGGACCACGGCAGCATTCACCGCCTGCTTAAGCGCATCGGTTGCGATATAGGAAGAAGTGGATTCAAACGCCATGGGAGAGCCTCGGCTTGTCGAAAGCGGGGTTATAAAAGGATAAACGGATTCAAACAAGTGTACGTGAGGGTAAACCCCAAGGCCAACTAGCGGATTAACAGATTTGCGCTTAGCCCTGCCAATTTGGCGGCACTATGCCCTGGCGCTGCATTTGCCGGTATACGGTAGGCCGCGAAACCCCGAGAGCGCGAGCAACGGCGCTAATGTTCCAGTGCTGCTCCTTGAGCATTTCCAGCAGTGTGTGATCGCTGTCGCTACCAACATCTGCAGGCAGGGGAGTTGCCAGCCGCGTGATGCGTTGGCTTAGGCACTGCTCGGGTAAATCATGAACGGTGATTTCGTCGCTTTCTGATGTGGCCAGTGCAAAGGCCAGCGCATTCTTTAGCTGGCGGATGTTGCCGGGCCAAGCGTAAGCGAGTAGGGCGCTAATGGCATCGGCTCGCAGGCGCGGTGATTGGCTAGAGGCTCGCTCTTGGATGATGTCGTCAAATACACGGCGGATAACGTAGAGCTTATCGGCGCGGTCGCGTAGCGCGGGCAGGCGCAGTTGAGCTCCATTAAGGCGGTAATAGAGGTCTTCGCGGAACTCACCCTGCTGGATCATCGCATCGATATTGCGATGAGTGGCGGTAATCACCCGGATATCAACCCTTTCAGGCTTATTGGCCCCAAGAGGCATCACTTCTCGCTCGGCCAGTACGCGCAGCAGGCGGGTTTGCAGGGCCAGCGGCATATCGCCGATTTCATCTAGAAACAGTGTGCCGCCATGGGCCTGGGGGATCAGCCCGCGCATGCCTTTGGCGCGCCCGCCGGTAAAGGCGCCGGGCTCGTAACCAAAAAGCTCGCTTTCGATCAGCGCTTCGGGAATGGCGGCACAGTTTACCGCGATAAAGGGGCCTTTAGATCGGTTGCCGCTGTCATGCAGAGCACGGGCAACGACCTCTTTGCCGGTGCCGGTTTCTCCGCTAATCAGCACATTGACGCTGGCTTCATTGCGCAACCGCTCAGCCAGCTTCTGCACTTTACGCATGGCGGGGTCGTCGGCGCCGAGGCGTACCAGTGGTTCAGGCAGACTGGAGGGGAGCGATTGTGCTTGCTTAGCAGGTCGCGGGCGGCGGGGCTCCAGCAGGCTAATAAAGTAAATCGTGTTGTCGACCCTGGCGCGAAAAGCACGCAGTTGATCGTCGGTGGCACTGTTAATGCTGAGCACATCGGCGATCTCGCACTCGAATAGCTCCCCCAGCATGGGAGTGTGATGGGCTGACCAGGGTGGCCAACGGCGCTGGTGTCCACTTATCAGATCACGACCCACTGCGTTGGCGGCAATCACTTGCCCGTTCTCTTCAATGGCGATTAACCCGCGCCCGTTTACATGCACAAACTCTCGCGAGGTATCCAGGCGCACCATCAGGCAGTCACGGTAGCGCTGGAGAAAATAGGCGTCTTCGATCATCCGTGCGTAGAGCGTTACCAGCGAGAGACTAAAATTTTGGCTCTCATGCTGGGTAGGTGATTGCAGCGCTGAAATGTCCAGCACGGCCATGACGTTGCCTTGTGGGTCGGCAATGGGCGCCGCGGTGCAGGTAAGCGAAATGTGCGAGGCGTCGAAGTGCTCCTGCCGGTGGCAAATAATCGCTTGGCGATCATGCAGGCAGGTGCCCACGGCACAGGTGCCTGCAAAGCGTTCGTCCCAGTCAGCACCGAGATAGAGACCTGCTTTGCGCAGTTGCTGGTCTTGATTAGGATCGCCACGAAACTCGACGGTTATCCCGCGGTGGTCGGTGAGCAGTAGCACGTAGCCTAGCTGGGCGATTTGCTGATAGAGCTGGTCAACCCCGGCTCTCGCCACGTGCAGTAGTTCATCCACGGATTCTCGGTGCTCGATCAGGGTTTGCTGGGGCACCACCCGGGCTGGGCGTGGCTGGGTGGGATCAAGCTGGTACTCGTTTAGGCAGCGCAGCCATGAACGCCGAATGGTCGGCTGGGCCGGTAGCTGCGGAACTTCCAGGCCTTCGCCGAGCTGGAAAATATGCTCGATATGCTGGCGCTGGACGGATTGCAGCCGTGCAGGCAGAGGCGATTGAGTAGGCATGGCGTAGTTCACCGTGGGGGATTGTTATTGTCCTTCCAGCCTATGCGCTCTGGCGTGGGTGTCAACGCAGCGTTATTACGCCGTTAGTCGTGCGTTACACCTGTAACGTCGTTTACAGCGTTACGTGACAGGTGTACGCCTTGTGCAACGCTTAGTAGATAACTGCTTGTTAAAATTTATTCATATCTTTCATGTGCTTGTGGTTTGTCTGAAATGATTGGCACGGCGGGTGCTTAGGGTTGGGTGTCTCACCAGCAATTCAACAATAACAAACCATGGAGTTCTCGCTATGTCCGAGATATCAGCACAAACCCAGCATATTGCCACGGCTGCTGTTCAAGGGTGGCTGAGTGATTTTGATAACGCGCTGCAAGCCCAGGATATTCAGCGTGTTCTATCGCTGTTTAACGACGAATGCTACTGGCGCGACTTTCTAACCTTTACCTGGAATTTAAAAACCTGCGAAGGCAAAGATGCTATTCAGGCCATGCTCAATGCCACCCTGGAGAACGTGCGCCCTTCGAACTGGCAGCTAGAAGGCGAAGCTACTCAGAACGGTGATACCAGTGAGGCGTGGTTTACCTTTGAGACAGCGGTCGCCAGCGGCAAAGGCTACCTACGTCTTAAAGACGGCAAATGCTGGACGCTGTTAACCACCATGCAGGCATTGCACGACTTCCCCGAGCCCCGTAACCACAACCGCCCAAAAGGGGCCGAGCACGGTGCCAATAAACAGCGTGAAACCTGGTTAGAGTCACGGGAGCGCGAAGAAGCAGAGCTTGGCTACACGCAGCAGCCGTATTGTGTTGTTATTGGCGGCGGCCAGGGCGGTATTGGTTTGGGCGCGCGGCTGAAGCAGATGGGCGTGCCGACCATTATTATCGAGCGCAACGAGCGAGCCGGTGACTCCTGGCGCAAGCGCTATAAATCTCTCTGCCTGCACGACCCGGTGTGGTACGACCACCTACCCTATATTCCCTTCCCGGAGAACTGGCCGGTGTTTGCACCGAAAGACAAGGTGGGCGATTGGCTGGAAATGTACACAAAGGTGATGGAGCTCAATTATTGGAGCTCCACTGAGTGTCAGAATGCACGCTATGACGACGCCGCAGGCGAGTGGGTGGTTAACGTTAAGCGCAACGGCGAAGAGATCACGCTACGCCCGAAACAGCTGGTAATGGCCACCGGGATGTCGGGTATGCCCAATGTGCCGACATTTCCCGGCGCGGAAAGCTTTGCAGGTGAGCAGCAGCACTCCAGCCAGCACCCGGGGCCAGATGCTTATGCGGGCAAAAAGTGCGTAATCGTGGGCTCCAATAATTCCGCTCACGATATTGCCGCGGCACTCTGGGAGCACGACGCCGATGTGACCATGCTGCAGCGTTCATCCACCCATATCGTGAAGTCGGACTCTTTGATGGAGGAAGTGCTGGGGCCGCTCTACTCCGAAGAGGCGGTGGCCAATGGCTTAACCCACGACAAGGCTGATCTGATTTTTGCCTCGATTCCCTACAAGGTGCTGCCAGATTTTCAGCGCCCGGCGTTCGAGGCAATCAAACAGCGCGACGCCGAGTTTTATCAGAAGCTGGAAGACGCGGGCTTTCTGCTCGATTTCGGTGACGATGACTCGGGGCTGTTTTTGAAGTATCTACGCCGGGGCTCAGGTTATTACATCGACGTAGGCGCCTGCGACTTGGTGGCTAACGGCGATATCAAGTTGCGCAGCGGTGTGGGCATTGAGCGCATTAACCCCCACTCCATCACACTTACTGATGGCAGTGAGCTAGAGGCAGATTTGATCGTCTACGCCACCGGCTATGGCTCCATGAATGGCTGGGCGGCGCGGCTTATCTCTCAGGAAGTGGCGGATAAAGTCGGCAAGTGCTGGGGCCTGGGCTCTGACACCACCAAAGACCCCGGTCCTTGGGAGGGCGAGCTGCGCAATATGTGGAAACCCACCCAGCAGGAGGCGCTATGGTTCCATGGTGGCAACCTGCACCAGTCGCGGCACTACTCACACTATTTGGCGCTGCAGTTAAAGGCACGCATGGAGGGGCTGGAAACGCCTGTCTACGGTCTGCAGCCGGTTCATCATATGTCTTAACAGGAAGGCAAAGCCATGAGTCAGTCGAATAATCAGCAAGCTATGCAGGCAGCGGTTTGGTACGCAGCAAAAGATTTACGCGTTGAGCAAGTGCCAGTGCCCACTATCAGCGACCCCCATGAAGTGAAGGTGAAAGTGGCTGCCTGTGGTATTTGCGGCAGTGACTTACACGAGTATGCCGCCGGGCCGATTTTTATTCCGGTAGGTAAGCCGCACCCGATCAGTGGCGAGCAGGCGCCGATCATCATGGGCCATGAGTTCGCTGGGGAAGTGGTTGAGGTCGGCGAGAAAGTCACGCGGGTGAAGGTAGGCGACCGCGTGGCCATTGAGCCGATTCTCTCACCCAATAAGGATGGCGCCTACTTAATGGAGCGCTATAACTTAACACCGCTATTGGGCTTTCATGGCCTCTCTGGCGGGGGCGGTGGCTTTTCGGAGTTCACCGTCATGGGTGAACATATGGTGCATAAGCTGCCGGATGATCTTAGCTACGAGCAAGGCGCGCTGGTCGAGCCTGCGGCGGTAGCGTTGCATGCGGTGCGCCAAAGCTGCCTGAAAGCGGGGGATAGCGCGGTAGTATTTGGCGCTGGGCCGATTGGCTTGATGACGATTGAGGCTCTCAAGGCCGCAGGCGCTGCTCAAATATATGCCGTTGAGGTCGCGCCTTCACGGAAAGCCAAAGCCGAAGCGTTAGGGGCTATTGTGGTTGACCCGCAACAGGAGGATGCGGTTGCGAAGCTACAAGTCTTGAGTGGTGGCGGGGTAGACGTGGCGTTTGAAGTCACCGGCATTCCTGCCGTGCTGAATCAGGCGCTGCATAGCACCCACGAAGGGGGTGAAGTGGTGGTGGTGAGTATTTGGGAAGGAGAGGCCAGCTTTCAGCCTAACGACCTAGTCATCCAAGAGCGCACCATGAAGGGCATTATTGCCTATCGCCATGTTTACCCCGCGGTAATGGCACTGATGCAGCGAGGCTACTTCCGCGCCGAGGACATGGTGACCCAGCGCATTCCACTGGCGGATATCGTGGAGGAGGGCTTTGAGGCGCTGCTAAACGACAAAGCCCAAGTGAAAATTATCGTGACACCCTAGCCACTATCTTGAGGATTTTTAAGCGCTAACGAACTCACATGATTCTTTGTGATGCACAAAGGCTGAAAATTGCGCAATGGTGGTGCACTTTATTTGTTGCAGTGCGAGAAAGATCAATGCGAATCAAGTGGTATTATATTAAAATGTTGTTTTATGGTTATTTTTTAAAAAGTGGCACGCAGATCGCAATATATATGGCAAAGGGTGATTGAATAGAGAGGCACCATTCACTATCTAGCTTCTCTGCCTTCTTCATCCACGTTGTTACCACCTGGTAGCAACACACCGAGTGAGCTGGCGTGCTCCACCTGGGTCCCCTTCGGGGGACTTTTTTTATGCCTGTATTTTATGTCTTAGTTTCATGTTTGAGCTTTATGACCGAGTTTTATAAATAGAAAAACTATCAGGGCGCACTTTCTTATAACAATATTTCACAAGACATTTGGAAACAGTGTTCGTATACTACACTCTGTATAGGAAAGTTGGATAGCAACTACCGCAATCCGCAAGCGCAAGGAACTGCGCGCTGCATAGAGGACGACCCTTATGAGTAATATGAAACTGATTTCTGCTGCTGTAATCGCTGCCGGTTTCGCACTGGCAAGCCAAGCGGCTCTCGCTTATAACGCTGGCGATGTATTCGTTCGTGGTGGTGTTGCCCAAACGGATACGGGGTCAGGTAATGGCAATCTGAATGGTGATTCACTGAACGTGCAGAGCGCTCGCGGCTTCACCTTTGGTGCAGGTTACCTGTTTACTGATAAGGTTGGCGTTGAACTCAACAGCTCTGAGAAGTTCGAGCACGATCTGAACACCTCTGCTTTAGGCGATGTGGGTAGTGTTGATCGTCTGCCTGTTAATCTACTTGTGAATTACTACCCGATGGGTGGCTTGGATTCACGTGTACAGCCTTACGTTGGTGCTGGCCTTAACTACACACGCTTCTCTGGCGAGCCGAGTGGTGTGAACGTTGATGAAAGCTACGGCGCTATCGGGCAAGTAGGGGTTGATCTGGCCGTGACTGATAATATTATGCTCAATGGTTACGCAAGCTACGCTGACGTGAACGCAGATATCAACGTCGGTGGTGAAGTTGACATCGAACCCGTCACCATTGGCGGTGGTGTTACTTACCGCTTCTAAGCTTTAACTAGATTTTAGCTTTGCCTAGATTTTAGCTTTGCTAAGCCTTCTGAAATAGCACTACGCCCGGCTTTGAGCCGGGCGTAGTGCGTTGTAGAGAGGCGATTAGCAAGACGATGCAAAAAAAAGTTATAGAGGGCTTATGGCGTTAAGTTATCAAAACCGCTCTCTGTCACTGCTACGTTATCTTCGATACGAATACCGCCACAGGATGAGAGTTGGTCGACCAGCCGCCAGTTAACGGGCAGTGAGGTGTTGCGCAACGGGTCGAGCAGCATGGCGATAAAATAGAGCCCGGGTTCAATGGTAACGACCATGCGAGGGCGCAGAGTGCGCGTAAGCCGTAGCGCTGGGTGCTGCTCTGGCGCAGGGGCGGGTGTCCCATCCGAGTGACGTAACCCGGCAACATCATGCACTTGAAGGCCCAGCGAGTGGCCCAGTCCATGAGGGCAGAATAGCCGCGTAACGCCCTCGGCAACCGCTTGATCTGCGGTGCCTTTGAATAAACCGTGGGCCACCAATATCTCAGCTAGCTGTTGATGCATTTGCTCATGTAGGGCAATAAAGCTAACGCCTGGTGCAACGCCTTTCATAAGCTCATCTTTTAAATCATGCATGGCTGTGATCAGTTCGCCAAACGCAACGGGGGCATCGGGGCCAGCGTAGGCGCGAGTAATATCAGCGCAGTAACCACGAAACCGTCGACCAGCATCTACTAGCAGGCTGTAACGCCGTTTAGGCGCGTTCAGGTCGTAATGCTGGTAGTGCAATACACCCGCGTGCTCATTCAAACCGATGATATTTTGGTAAGGTACGTTTGATTCGCGCTGACGACTGGCACCTAAGTAAGCCAATTGAATATCCAGTTCACCGGAGGCGCCAATAAACGCTGCTTGCGCTGCTTGATGGCCCGCTATCGCTAGGCGGTTGGCTTCACGAATACAGGCAATCTCATAGGGCGTTTTAAATAGCCGCAATTCATCCAGTGAATTCACCAGCTGCTCAGGCTGACGTTCGGCTTTCATCGTCTGCTGATGACTGGCTGAGAGTTGGTCAGTATCGCCGATAATGGCCGCATTACCGATCAAGGGTGGTGTGATTTTGTCGCTGCAAAAGTGAACATCGAAGGCGGTCACCCAAGGCTCTTCGGGAAGATGAGTGGGTAAATGCCAAAAATCGGCGGGTGCATACAAGTATAGCTGTGGACGTTTTTCTGGCTGAATAATCAGCCAACTATGCTGTACATCGGCTAAGCCCACCCAGTGCATGAAATGGCCGTAAGTCTGAAAGGGGGGCGTATGATCGTCAGCAAAATGCACGCTGGCATGACCACTGTAAATCGCTAGGCTATCTAATCCATGTTCGCTCAACATCGACGCATAGGCGCGCTGAAGGTGGGCTATATGATCGAGTTGCAAG